>NZ_JBSGSG010000058.1:0-62977 GCF_053606765.1 Streptomyces sp. NPDC055189 | reverse complement strand
GTGCGGGCCCCGGCTGTTCGCTCACCCCTGGATCAGAGGCCGAACTCCTGCGGCGAGACGCCGAGCGCCGCGCACGCCTCCCTCAGCACCTGCTCCTCGGCCGGGGCGATGTACCCGTCCGCGCCGGCGACGACGAAGCCGGTCTGTACGACCGCCTTGGCCTCCATGGGCTTCTTCGCGGCCTTGGCGATCTCCTGCATGGCCTCGGTCTTGCCCTGCTGGAAGTTGAACGTCAGCTGGTCCGCGTGCTTGTTGAACCGCGTCCGGAGCTGCTCGGGCGGGAAGTTCTTCAGGACGTCGTTCTGCAGGATCAACGACTCCACGTGCTGCCGCTCGGCCGGGTCGACCGAGCCGTCGGCGGCCGCGACCAGGGCACACATGGCCATGCTCGCGTCGCGGTAGGCACCGCTCTTGAGCTCCGTCTTGAGAGAGGCCAGCTGGGACTTGAGCACGCCCACGAGCTGGGCCTTCGACCCCCCTCCGGATCCTGATCCCGGCCTTCCGTGACCGCCGGAGCTACGCGACCCCTGAGACTGCTGCTGCAGCCCCTTGGCCTGGTCCTTGATCCGGTCCCACATCGCCATCCGTGCCACCTCGGCTACCTGTTCGCTGCGTCCGCGCGCGTTCCGCACGTCACCCAGCCAACGCCTCCCCCGCCACCGAAGTTCCTCGACCCAGCGCTGTCATCGGGACACGGGGCGTAGCCGCCGCTCAAGCGTCCCGCGAAGTCGCGCGGAGGCCCCGCGAAGGGCCCCGAGCGCCTTCACCTCATCCGCCTCGATCTCCTCGCGGGCCGCGAGAGCGAGCACGGCGGCGTAGGGCCGCTCCCCCTCGGCGAGCTTCGCCGCCGTGGCATCGAGCACCGCCCGCAACACGGTGCGGTCGGCGCGGGGATGCTCGGCAAGCAGACGCAGGAGCCTGTTGTCGTTCCAAGTGCTGTCACGGGCCGCGCTCAGCTCCAGAAGCGCTGCGGGCGGAGTGTGGGGGTTGCCGGCCAGCGCCTGCCAGACGAAGGGGTAAGGGCATCGCACGAGTCGACGAAGGGCGCAGCCGTCGGTCTCGGCCCGCGCCAGTTCGAGGTAGTCGGCCGGCGAACGCACGCGGTATGCCCCTCAGGATGGTCGGTCGAAGCCGCCATCATGGCACCGCGCCAGGGACACCAGAGATGGCCAGCCCGACCAGCCAGACCGGACCCGACCGGACGGACCGACCAGCCAGACCGGACCGATCAGGAATGAAGAAGCACCGGCGGCACCCCGCTGCCTAGCGTGGTGGGCATGGCAATCATCGAATCCGTCACCCTCGACGTGGCCGACCCCACGGCCGCCCGCCGCTTCTACACCGCCGCCTTCGGCCTGGACTCGCAGCTGCGTCTGCGGGCCTCGGAGGCGCCGAGCACCGGCTTTCGCGGGTTCACGCTCGCCCTCACGGTGTCCCGGCCCGCCGACGTCAACAGCTTCATCGACGCCGCCCTCGCCGAGGGCGCCACCTCTTTGAAGCCGGTCACGAAGTCGCTCTGGGGGTACGGCGGCGTCGTACAGGCCCCGGACGGGACGGCCTGGAAGGTCGCTACCTCGGCGAAGAAGGACACCGGCCCCGCCACCCGGCAGATCGACGAGATGGTGCTCCTGCTGGGAGTGGCCGACATGCCCGCCACCAAGCGGTTCTACGTCGGTCAGGGACTCTCCGTGGCGAAGAGCTTCGGCCGTATGTACTGCGAGTTCGAGAGCGGGTCGAGCCCCTTCAAGCTGGCGCTGTACCGCCGCCGCGCCCTCGCCAAGGACCTTGGCGTATCCCCCGACGGCACGGGATCGCACCGGATCATGATCAGCGGCGACGCCGGTACCTTCACCGACCCGGACGGTTTCGCGTGGGAAGCCGCGGCGCAGGCGCCCGTGCGCTGAGCTAGAGCTGAGCATGAGCTGGGCGAGAATCGGGGTACGTTCAGCCACACCCGCCGACAGGAGCCGCTCATGTCCATCCGCCGGGCCATGCCCGACATCCAGACGGAGTCCATGGAGGAAAGCCGGGATTTCTACGGTCTTTTGGGGTTCGAGGAGGTCATGAATCTCGGGTGGGTCATGACGCTCGGCTCTCCCTCCAACCCCACGGCGCAGGTCACCTTCATGAGCCACGACGCCACGGCGCCCGTCGTACCCGACATCAGTGTGGAGGTGGAGGACGTGGACGCGGTCTACAAGGAGGTGCGCGAGAGTGGCGCGGAGATCGTGCACCCCTTGCAGGACGAGGAGTGGGGTGTGCGGCGGTTCTTCGTACGGGATCCCAATGGCCGTGTGATCAATGTGGTGGGGCATCGGTAATCCCGGCCGGTCCTCCTCAAGTGTCGAGGCCGCCTCGGTCGACCAACTGTCGCGCGATGACGTTGCGTTGGATCTCGTTGGTGCCCTCGCCGACGATCATCAGCGGGGCGTCGCGGAAGTAGCGCTCCACGTCGAACTCGGTCGAGTAGCCGTAACCGCCGTGGATGCGCACCGCGTTGAGGGCGATCTGCATGGCCGTCTCGGAGGCGAAGAGTTTGGCCATGCCCGCCTCCATGTCCACGCGGCGGCCCGCCTCCGCCTCCTTGGCCGCGTACAGGGTGAGCTGGCGGGCTGCGGTCAGTGAAGTGGCCATGTCGGCCAGGTAGTTGCCGATCGACTGGTGCTTCCAGATCGGCTCGCCGAAGGACTCCCGCTGCCGCGCGTAGGCGAGGGAGTCCTCGAACGCCGCTCTGCCGACTCCCAGTGCGCGCGCCGCGACCTGGAGCCGTCCGGTCTCCAGGCCCTTCATCATCTGCGCGAAGCCCTTGCCCTCCACCCCTCCCAGTACGGCGTCGGACGGCGCCCGGTAGCCGTCGAACGACAACTCGCAGCTCTCCACGCCCTTGTAGCCGAGCTTGGGCAGGTCGCACGAGACCGTCAGGCCGGGGCCGTGCTCGACCAGCAGGATCGAGATGCCCTTGTGGGCGGGCACGGCGGCCGGGTCGGTCTTGCACAGCAGGGCGATCAGGCCGGACCGGCGGGAGTTGGTGATCCAGGTCTTCGCCCCGTCGACGACGTACCCGTCCCCGTCCCTGTCCCCATCCCCGCCCGTGGTCCTGCGCGCAGTCGTCCGCATGGCCTGGAGGTCCGAGCCGCCGCCCGGCTCGGTGAGCGCCATGGTCGCCCGGATCTCGCCGGTGGCCAGCTTCGGCAGCCAGCGGCGCCGCTGTTCCTCCGTGCCGAAGCGGAGCAGCAGCTTCGCGACCACGGTGTGGCCGCCCATCGCGCCGGCCAGGCTCATCCAGCCGCGCGAGAGCTCCTCGGTGACCAGGACGTAGCAGGGCATGGAGACCGGCGTGCCGCCGTATTCGGCCGGAACCGCGAGACCGAAGATGCCGAGGCGTTTCATCTGCTCGATCAGGGCCTCGGGATAGGTGTCGGAGTGCTCCAGCTCCCGGACGACCGGCTTCACCGCCCGGTCGACGAAGTCCCGCACCGTACCGACGACGAGCTGCTCGTCCTCGGACAGGATGTCGAGAGTGCTCATGCGGTGACGCCCCTCGTCGAGCGCCCTGTGCGGCCGGACACGACAAAGGCAAGGAGTGTTCGAACTCCTTGCCACTATCAAGATATAGCTCACGGGGGGCCTTGCCACAAGGCCCGGGTGCTGTCGCAGAATCATCGGCCTCAGCCCGGAACCAGCGAAATGAGAACGATGATTGACGTGATCGTGGTTGGCGGCGGACCCACCGGCTTGATGCTGGCGAGCGAGCTGCGCCTGCAGGGCGTGCACGTGGTGGTCCTCGAGAAGCTGGCGGAGCCGACCCCGCAGTCCCGTGGGCAGGGCCTGCACGCGCGCAGCGTCGAGGTGATGGACCAGCGCGGCCTCCTCGGCCGGTTCCTCGCGGCCAATGAGAAGTTCCAGGTCGGCGGTCTCTTCGGCGGCATCATGAAGCCGTGGCCCGACCGTCTCGACACGGCCCACCCGTACGGCATCGCCACCCCGCAGCCGGTGACCGAGCGGCTGCTCCTAGAACACGCCGTCGAGCTCGGCGCAGAGATCCGGCGCGGCTGCGAAGTGGTCGGGCTGAGCCAGGACGAAGGCGAGGGCGAGGGCGAAGGCGAGGGCGAGGGCGAGCGCACGGACAGGGGCGCGGTCACCGTCGAGCTCGCGGACGGCACACGCCTGCGCTCGCGCTATGTCGTCGGATGCGACGGCGGCCGCAGCGCCGTGCGCAAGCTGCTCGGCGTCGGTTTCCCCGGCCAGGCGGCCACGGTCGAGACGCTGCTGGGTGAGATGGAGACGACGGAGGATCCGGCGACGGTCGCCGCCGTCGTCGAGGAGGTCCGCAAGACCCACCTGCGGTTCGGCATCGCCCCGCCCGGCGAGGACGGGGTCTGCCGCGTCGTCGTACCCGCCGACGGGGTGGCCGAGGACCGTGCCACCGAGCCCACCCTCGACGACTTCAAGCGGCAGCTGCGGGCCCATGCGGGCACCGACTTCGGCGTGCACTCGCCGCGCTGGCTCTCCCGGTTCGGCGACGCGTCGCGGCAGGCCGAGCAGTACCGCGTCGGGCGGGTGTTCCTGGCCGGCGACGCGGCGCACATCCACCCGCCGACCGGCGGTCAGGGGCTCAACCTCGGCGTGCAGGACGCGTTCAACCTGGGCTGGAAGCTGGCCGCGGCGGTCAACGGCTGGGCACCTCAGGGGCTGCTCGACACCTATCACGCCGAACGGCACCCGGTGGGCGCCCGCGTCATCGACAACACCCGCGCGCAGATCACGCTGCTCGGCACCGATCCGGGGGCGACCGCGCTGCGTGAGCTGTTCTCCCGGCTGATGGACTTCGAGGAGGTCAATCGGTACGTGACCGGGATGATCACCGCGGTCGACGTCCGCTACGACTTCGCAGAGGGCGAGGGCGAGGGCGAGGGCGGGACGCACGAGCTGCTCGGTCTCCGGATGCGCGACGTGGAGTTGAAGCAGGGCCGTCTCTACGAGTTGATGCACGACGGCCGCGGACTGCTGCTCGACCGGACGGGCCGGCTCTCGGTCGCCGGGTGGACCGACCGCGTCGATCATGTCGTCGACGTCAGCGAGGAACTGGACGCCCCCGCCGTGCTGCTGCGGCCGGACGGTCACGTGGCGTGGGTCGGAGACGACCAGCAGGACCTGCTCGCCCGGCTGCCGAAGTGGTTCGGCGCACCGGGCAACGACGGTGACCTGGACCGACCTGCGTGACGACGGCGACCGCCGCTAACCCGTGTGACGACGGAGACCTCGGCCGACCCGTGTGACGACGGTGCCCTCAGCCGACCTGTGTGTGAAACTGCACCAGGCGCTGCTGGACGAGGTTCACCGTGCCGCGCTGGCGGCCCGGTACCCGGTGGCGCAGAGCGACCAGGGCCGGGCCGAGTTCGCGGACCGTGTCCGGGTCGCGGACCTGCTCCCACTGGTGGTGGGCCAGGTCCGCGGCGGCCTCGACATCGGGGGCGTCGGGGGCCTGGCCTGCCGTGATCCTGGCGGAGACCACGGCGAGCCAGATCTCGCAGCTGCGGCTCGGCTCCTTGGCGAAGATCGCCAGATGCCCGCGGACCTCCATCCAGTGCACCACCTCGGGCGAGGAGCGCCCGTACGTACGCAACGCCTCCTGCTCCCACGCCGCCGCCATGGCCGCGGCCTCGCCGTGCCGCCCCGCCTCCACGGCCTTGGTGATCGCGGCGTGCGGATCCGTGCCGTCGGTCCGCGGCGCCGTGGAAGGCGGCATATCGGGGGCGCCGCCCTGCTGTTGGGCGGGCACCTGCGGCCGGTTCCGTACGTCGCCGGGCCCGCCCGCGGCGAAGGCGGGGGCGGGGGCGGCCGGGTCGGAGAACAGGACGACGTCGGTCGCGCCCTCCTCCAGCGCCTGGGCGGTGACATGCTGATGCAGGTCGGGCAGCGGCGGCCGGTGTCCGCTGCGCAGGACCGTCGCCAGCGCCTTCATGTACGAGGGCACGGCGACGCCGCGCGTACGGCGACCGGACGGCGGAGCGACCCGCCCGTACAGCGCCACACCCGCCCCCACGTCCAGGGGACGCTGGGCCAGTTGCTGCCAGCTGTCCGTGTCGGCATGCAGATCGGCGATGACGGTGGTGCTGCCCGGCGTGCGCAGCCGCAGCTCCTGGGCGATCCAGTGCCAGGGGAAGGCGGTGTAGCGCACCGTCGCCGCCGTCGTCCGCGCGAGGGCCACGTGCTGCATCCGCTGGCGGCGGTCGAGGTGCAACTGCCCGACCAGATAGATCGTCAGAGGCCCCGGCGCCATCGCGGCCGCGCGCAACCGGGTGAGCACTGTCTGCGGATCGAGCGGGTCCGCCAACTCCACGACACTCGCTGTCGCGGTACCGGCGAGCACCGCCGGCGACACCGCCGCGAGTACGGGCAGCACGGAAGCCGCATCCACCATACGGGCCTTGCCGACCGGCGCTGCCGCAATCAGCAGCGCGGTCCCCGGCACCGTTCCCTCCCCAACAATCACCAGAGCACCGTATCCGCTGCTCACTCCGACCGCGGCAGCGGGAAGCCGATCCACTTCGGGAAGCGCAGGACAGAGTGGGCAGGTGTCGGCTCACGGGAGGCGGGTAAAGAGGCTGTGCTCCGGCAGTGGACGGCGCTGCCCGGGCCTGCGGCCGCCGCCGAATTCGGCGGCGGCGGCCGCGGCGCTCCCGGGGGCAGGCTCCCCCTGGCGCCCCGGGAGCAGGTGTCCGCACCGACCGGTGACCGGGGAACCGCGGGAGTGGCCCCCTGATGCAACAACCGGTGGGACGGGCCGGTGTCCGTGCGTCCGCTGCAAGGAGGTACGGACCCGGCGGTCTTGAGTCACCGACATGTCTTCCGCCCGATGCCGAAGCGCGAGCGGTGCGGTCGGGCCCTTCCGGGGGCTGGGGGCAGGCCTCGGCGCAAGGGTAGAACGAGCGGGCGGAAGCGGACAACGCCTTTCCGTACTCCGGGATGACCATGGCCCTGCCGCCTGCCATGCGTAACGCCGCCGATTAGTTCCGGCACGCTTCTCGGTCATTGACCCCGTAGCCGCGAGGATGAAGCCGCAAGAGCGGGCACGTGGCTGCCGAAGACGACTCACCTAGGAGACCTTGAGATGCGTACGTTGATCAGCACCGCCTTCGTCTCGCTCGACGGCGTCGTGGAGGCTCCGGGCGGCGAGGCCGGCTACCGGAACGCCGGCTGGACCTTCAAGGACATCGAGTTCCTGCCCGACGCGTTCGAGATCAAGGGCCGGGAGCAGCAGGAGGCCGCCGCGATGATGATGGGCCGGATCAGCTACGAGGCGTTCAGCCCGGTCTGGCCCGGCATGGAGGACTTCGCCGACTACAAGCCGATGCCGAAGTACGTGGTCTCCACCAGCCTCGCCGAGGGCGCCCTGGTGTCGGACTGGGGGCCGACCACGATCCTGCGCTCGCTGGACGAGGTGGCCGAGCTGAAGAAGACCGAGGGCGGGCCGATCATCGTGCACGGCAGTGCCACCCTGAACCGGAACCTCTCGGACGCCGGTCTGATCGACCGCTACCACCTGCTCGTCTTCCCGCTGCTGCTGGGCGCGGGCAAGCGGCTGTTCAGCGACACGGACAAGGACGCGCAGAAGCTGCGCCTCGTCGAGCACGAGGCGTACGCCAACGGGCTGCAGAAGAACGTCTTCGACGTGGTCCACTGACGGACTCCGGGCCGCCCTGCGCTCGTGCAGGCTAGCCTGCGGGACATGATCGTATGGCTCAACGGCACGCACGGCGCGGGCAAGACGACCACCAGCGCGCTTGTGCAGCAACTCATCCCGGACTCAAGGGTGTTCGACGCCGAGAAGGTCGGCGAGACGCTCATGGACATCACGCCGGGGCTGCCCGGTACGGACAACTTCCAGCACTGGCCGCCCTGGCGGCCGCTCGTCGTCGAGACGGCCCGGCGCGTGCTCGACTACACCGGCGGCACCCTCGTGATGCCCATGACCGTCCTGGTCGAGGAGTACTGGCGCGAGATCAGCGAGGGTCTCGCCCAGTACTCCATTCCCGTACGGCACTTCGCCCTCCATGCCGACCCGGAAACCCTGCGGGGGCGTATCGAGGGGGATGCCGTCATGGGCCCCTCCGCGTTCCGCTTCAAGTACCTGGAGCCCTATGCCGAGGCAGCCCGTACCTGGCTGCACGACGCGGCCGAGGTCGTCGACACCACACACCTCACGCCCGCCCTGGCGGCCGAGCGGATCGCGGCCGCCGTCAAGGGCTGAGGTGCCTACCCGCTGCGTACGACACAGTCCTCCGGCTGCGGTTTCCCGGTCGGCCAGGCCAGGCCCACGAAGGCCAGCGTCCCCGGACCCGCCTTCGTGCCCGGCTGCAACCTGACGACGGCGAGGGGCTTGTCGTACGGGTTGCCCGCCTTGGTGAGGCAGATGCGGCCGCTGGTGCCGTTCACGCGGTTCTTCGACTGCATCGTGGCCCAGCGGTTGCCCACCTGTTCGGCGGTGGGCGCCGCCTCCCCGGTGGGCTTCGCGCCGCGGATCGCCTCGACCGCGGTGCGTACCCCGTCGTGCACCATCATGGTGCGGGAGTCGCCCAGTTCCACGCCGCCGATGTCGCGGCCCGCGGACTTCAGCTCGCTGATCGTGCCCTTCAGTTCCTCCAGCGCGACCATCGGGTCGCGCAGTGAGGCAGGAGCCCGCGAGGCGGGCGGCTTCTTTCCGGTGCGCTTCTTCTCGTCGTTCTGCCAGTTCCGCACCGCGGTGCTCCAGGCATCGGGGTGGGCCGGTGCGGCGTACTGCACGGTCAGGCGCGGTTTGCCGGAGCTGTCCCGGAGTTCGGCCCAGTCCTCGTCGGTCATCCGGTTGTTCAGCGAGGCGGCGTCCGAGCCGGAGACCACGGTGAACTTCTTCTCCCCGCAGGCCTCCTTGGCCAGACGCTTCAGGAACAGCCGCAGATGCGTCGAGCGGCCCGCGAAGTAGACCGTGTCCGCGCCCGAGTTGCAGATCGTGTTGACCGTCGGCCTGAACTGGTTGTCGACGTCACCGGGATCGGCGACCCCGGGGGACGTGAAGGTCATGTCGTCGGGTCCCGCCGGGCCGTCCTCGGGGAGTCCCTGGAAGGCGCGCGCGAGCGAGCGCACATACGGGTCGGGGCGGGTGTCGCGGACCAGGACGGTCTGCCGGTCCTTGCGGCTGCCGTTGAAGGCGGCCAACGCCCTGGCCTGTTGCTCGTTGGTGGGGATGATCCGGGCGAGACCCTTGAAGTCGTACGTTCCGTCCTTGCTCTCCCGGTTGGCCAGCGAGCTCGCCGACGCCCGGGCCACGAGCACCGGCACCTGCTGCTCGGTGAGGCTGCGCACGGCCTTCTTGGTGGCGTCCAGGGAGAGGTTGAAGCCGGTCACCGCACGGAGGTTGTCGCTCCCGGAGTGGGCCATCCGCACCAGGTCCGGCACCAGCTCGTCCTGCCGCAGGTAGTCCTTGCCGGGGTTGGCGAGCACCAGCCGCACCACCGGCTTTCCCGGCTCCCGGTTGGCGATGTACTGCGCCAGGAACGCGCCCTGCAGTTCGCTGCGCAACTGCCGCCGCTCGGCCTTCGAGTCGGGCTGCAGCGGCAGCATCATCGCCACGGTGACGTGCGGCTGCTTGTCGATACGGCGGTTCTCCTCGGCTATCCGGGCGGCGACCGGGGCTATGCCGGGCTCCCCGAAGTCGTAGCCGGAGCCGTTGACGCCGATGCACTCGCCGCCGGACTCGGTGACGCCCTCGGCGCAGTCGTCGGCCTGCTCGGTGATGCGCGACACGAGGCCGTACGCCCCGACGGCGAGGAGGGCGGCGAGAACGCACGTGATGATCTTCTTCAGCAGCGTGTTCCACAGGTGCTCGTGCAGCCGGTCGGCGACGGTCTGGAACATCCCCTCAGCTCCCCTCTCCGATGTGGGACGTGCAGGAACAGGACTGCAGCGGCTGCCGGTTGCGGGCGCGGCGGTCCCACCGCCCGGCTCGTGCGGTCAGGACGGGCGCGGCCCCTGCATACTCACGGGCCAGCTCCTGAAGGAGTTGCGCCATCCGGTCCGCCGCCGCGATGTCCGGCGGCCGGGTGCGCTCCTCGCAGAGCCAGACGGCGTGCAGCAGCTCGTCCAGCTGGCGCTCCAGCCTGGTGCCCTGGACGCGGGCCACCGTCATCCTGGCGTGCCGCTCGTCGAGGCCGCCGGGCGAGGGAGCCTGGGCGAGGGCGAGCAGCTGGTCGCACCACTCCTCGGCGCCCACGCCGTCCGCCGGGAACCTGGCGGCGAGGTGGTGCACGGCTCGTTCGGGGCCGTTGGCGACCAGGTCGTGGTTGAGGCCGTGTGCCGCGGTGGTGCCGAAGGCGCGGTCGGGGGACTCCGCCCGGCTGCGGTAGTGCGCGTGCAGCAGGCTGTGGTTGCGGCGCCATTCGGAGCCCGCTTCCGGCGGTCCGTGCAGCCTGCTCATCAGCAGCTGCCGCAGGCCGAAGTCCCCGATGAAGTGCCGCTCGCAGGCGGGCCAGCCGCTCTCGTGGAGATACCTGCCCACCTCGTCGGCGGTGAGCCCGGCGGCCAGTTGTTCCAGCTCGGGGCTGCGCAGCAGGGCGCGGGCGCAGTCACCGGTGTGCGCGACGGACAGCTGGGTCAGCAGGTCGAGCCAGCGGCCGGTGTGCTCGACGGGGAGCCGCTCGGGCAGCTGCCTCAGCACCAGCTCGGCAAGCAGTACGTCCCGTACGGCGAGGGGCGCGCCGTCGAGCCCCGCGGGCTGGTCGAGCAGCTCCCGGTCGTTGTCCAGCTCCGGCAGCTCCCCGGCCGCCTCGACCAGGCGCTGCACCATCCGCGGGCGGCGGCCCGAGAGCCGGTGCACCGCGCTCTGTGCCCGGCGCAGGCGTGCCGCCTCGGGTGCGCCGCCGGTGTGCTGCTGGAGCTCTTTGTGGATGTGCTCGGTGGTGAGCAGCGGCATCCGCAGCATCAGCACGCCCTGGCCGAGGCGACCGCGGGCGGGCAGCCGCCGCCAGCCGGGCGGCTCCTCCTGGTCGGGCCGGTAGTAGGCGCGTTCCTCGGTGCGCGGCTCGTCGGCCAGGAACAGGGGTTCTCCCACCCGTTCGCTCGCCACGATGACCGTGCGCTCGCGGTGGCCGTCGGCCCGGTCGGCGAGCGCCGCGGCCAGGAGCCCGCGGCCCACGGGCCAGTTGGCGTGCTGCAGGAGCACGGCGGGGCGGCCGACCCGGTTGAGTGCGGCGCCGATGCCGGTGTAGGCGGCGTCCAGGTCCTCGCGCAGGGCGCGGAAGAGGAAACCCTCCGCGAACCGCCGCTCCTCGCCGCCCTCCTGGAAGTCGTGGGCGAGGAGCCGCAGGCCGGTGCCCGCGCTGCCGGCGGCGCCGGGATAGTCGCCGTAGGTGGCCTTCACCGGTTCGGCGCCGGTGCTCGCCAGCTTCTCCAGGAACTCCGTGAGACCCGCGCCCACCAGCGGCGCCGCCGCGGGGGCGACCACTCCGGCGAGCGCGGAGAGGTAGCCGGTCAGCAGATTGCGCATGAAACGGCCGAGCGCCCTGCGCGGCCGCAGCAGCGAGCGGTAGCGCTCCAGTTCCTGTTCCAGATCGCGCCGCCGCAGCCGCGCGCCCGCGGCGACCGCCGCCATTCCGGCGAAGAAGCGGGGCGTGGGCAGCGCACCGCCGGGCCCCTCCCACTCGCTCATCCGCAGGGCGACGTCGTACATGGTCTCCGTCGCCTCCGAACGGCAGGCGGGCCGCCGCCCGGCCTCCGCCGCATACCGTGCGTCCGCGCAGTCCGCGTACGCCACCGGCACCCTGCGTCCGAAGCGGTCCCGCAGCAGTTCGAGGAGCCGCTGCTTGCCCATGCCGGGGCCGCCGGTGAGCAGCACGACGGGCAGGTCGGGCCCGTAGAGCAGCTTCTCGTCGCGGCCCCTGGCGTTGCGGCCGAGCAGCCTGGGGAAGAAGCCCTCGTCCTCGATGAGCCCCTCGAATCCCAGTTCCCGGCTCATCCGCGCACCCCCGTGCCTGACGTGGCCGCTGTGCGGCGGGTGGTCAATGTCGCACGGAGCGTACTTGAGCGTGGCTCACGAATACATCAACTTTGCTGCACAGAGCGTCACTTGGTGACCTTCAGGCTGGTGAAGTACCGTCGGCGGCGCCTCGCCGTCCTGGTGTCAGTGGTTCAGGGGCGCGGTGCCGAGTCGGCTGACCATCACCGGGTCGCGGTGGTCGAAGAACTGTGAGGTTCCGGTGTCCAGGGCGGCGATGGACGCCATCTGGGCATCGGAGAGTTCAAAGCCGAAGACGTCGATGTTCTCCGCCATGCGGTCGGCGCGCACCGACTTGGGGATCACGACGACCTGCCGCTGAACCAGCCAGCGCAGCACCACCTGCGCCACCGACTTGCCGTGCGCGGCGGCGATCTCGCCGAGCACCGGGTGGGAGAAGAGATTGTTGCGGCCCTCGGCGAAGGGACCCCACGACTCGATCTGGACGCCTCGCTCGCGCATGACTGCCTGGTCGGTGGCGCGCTGGTGGAAGGGGTGCGTCTCGATCTGGTTGACCGCGGGCGTGATCTCGTTGTGCTCGATGAGGTCCACGAGCCGGTCGGGGTGGAAGTTCGAGACGCCGATCGCCCGGGCCCGGCCCTCACGGTGCAGGGTCTCCATGGCGCGCCAGGAGCCGTAGACGTCGCCGTAGGGCTGGTGGATCAGGTACAGGTCGATGTGGTCGAGGCCGAGCTTGCGCAGCGAGGTGTCGAAGGCGCGCCCGGCCTTGTCCTCGCCGGCGTCGGAGACCCACAGCTTGGTGGTGACGAACAGGTCGTCGCGCGGGATGCCGCTGCTCTTGATCGCGCGGCCCACGGCTTCCTCGTTGCCGTAGGAAGCGGCGGTGTCCAGGGAGCGGTAACCGGCGGCCAGGGCGTCGCCCACCGCCTGCTCGGTGTCCTCGGAGGGGATCTGATAGACGCCGAAGCCGAGGATCGGCATGTCGACGCCGTTGTTCAGGGTGACGGTCTGCATGGTGTTCCTTGCGTTGATCGGGGCGGGGCCTGAGGGGTCGGTTGTCAGCGCTCCAGCCACTTGCGGGCGCTCTTTGGGTGGGTCTCCCCGGCGGCGGACGGCAGGCTGCCGAGCTTCTCGATCTGCTCCGCGGTCAGCGCGATGCCGTCGGCGGCGGTGTTCTCCTCGACCCGGTGGACGCGCTTGGTGCCGGGGATGGGGGCGATGCCGTCGCCCCGGGCGAGGAGCCAGGCCAGGGCGATCTGGGCGGGGGTGGCACCGGCTTCTTCGGCGACGGCCCGGACCTCGTCGGCGATACGCAGGTTGCGCCGGAAGTTCTCGCCGGTGAAGCGCGGGTTGCCGTACCGGAAGTCGCCTTCCCCGAAGTCGTCCGTTGAGCGGATCGTGCCGGTGAGGAAGCCGTGCCCGAGCGGCGAGAAGGGCACGAGGCCGATGTTCAGCTCGCGCAGCAGCGGCAGCACCCGCTCCTCCAGGCCGCGGGTCCACAGCGAGTACTCCGACTGCACGGCCGTGACCGGCTGGACCGCGTGGGCGCGGCGGATCGTGTCGGGTCCGGCCTCGGACAGGCCGAACGCGCGGACCTTGCCCTCGGCGATCAGCTCGGCCACGGCCCCCGCGGTCTCCTCGATGGGCGTGTTCGGGTCCACGCGGTGCTGGTAGTACAGGTCGATGTGGTCGGTGCCGAGGCGCTTGAGGGAGCCTTCGACGGCGGCGCGGATGTTGGCCGGGCTGCTGTCCGGTGTCCACGCCGCCGGGCCCGCACCCGGGCCCGCACCGACTGCTGCGTCTGGACCCGTGTGCGAGACGAGGCCGAACTTCGTCGCGAGCACCACCTGGTCACGGCGGCCCTTCAGCGCGCGGCCGAGAAGCTCCTCGTTGGTGTAGGGGCCGTAGATCTCGGCGGTGTCGATGAAGGTGACGCCCAGTTCCAGGGCCCGGTGCACGGTGCGCACGGACTCCGCCTCGTCGGTCCCGGAGTCGGTGTAGCCGTGGGACATGCCCATCGCGCCGAGGCCGATCCGGGAGACCTCCAGGTCACGCAGCTTGATCTTCTTCATCTCGGTTCTCCTCCTCCTGGTCATTTCCCGCTCCGGACGCGGGGCGCGCAACCGCTCGGACGTCCCCGGGTACGTCATCCACGGTGCCGCCGCGCACGATCTTCAGGAAGGCCGGGTCGTGCCACGGAGCAGCCAGCCACGGTGTGACAGGTCCCCCCTCGCGCCCGTCGCTCACGCCCCGGCGGTGTGAGACTGGCGTCATGGCACCCGAGCAGCACAGCGGCACCGAGCTGGGACGCTTCCTGCGCGCCCGCCGCACCCAGACAAGCCCCGGGCAGGCGGGCCTCACCCCCGGCCCCGGCGTCCGCCGCACCCCCGGTCTGCGCCGCGAGGAGCTGGCTACGCTGTCCGGGGTCAGCATCGACTACTACGCCCGCCTCGAGCGCGGCAAGGAGACCCGGCCGAGCCCCGGGGTCGTCGACGCCCTGGCCCGCGCCCTGCACCTGGGCGACGACGAGCACCAGCACCTGCGCGAGCTGGCGGCCCGCGCCGCCCGGTATGCCCCCGAGCCGCCCCCGGCCCCCGGCCGCACCGTGCGCCCGCACATCCAGCTGCTCCTCGAGACCATGCGCCCGCACCCCGCGTACGTGGTCAGCCGCAGCATGGACCTGCTCGCCTGGAACCCCGGCGGCCTCGCCCTGTACGCCGGAATCGCCGACTGGCCCGCCAGACAGCGCAACCTCGCCCGCTACCTCTTCCTCCACCCCGCCGCCCGCGAGGTGTTCACCGACTGGGACAACCAGATCCGCGGCTGCGTCGCCCGCCTGCGCGCACTGGCGGGCACCGACCCCGACGCCCCCGACCTGACGACGCTGGTCGGCGAACTCCTCCTCAAGAGCCCCGACTTCGCGGGCCTTTGGGAGCGCTACGACGTCACGGGCCGCAAGTACGCGACCAAGACCTTCCACCACCCCACGGTCGGCGATCTCACCCTCGGCTTCCAGGCCATGCAGCTGGAAGGCACCCCCGGGCAGCGCCTGGGCGTGTACGTCGCGGAGCCGGGCACACCCGACCACGACGCGATGCTGCTGCTCGACCTCACCGCTCCCCGGCCCGCCGACGAGCGGAGCACCCCGCGCCAGTCGTGACGGTGGTGCCAGCACCACCCTGAGTCCGGGGGCTCTCCGGCTGCTCGCGGAATCCGCGGATTCATACGCTCGTCTACATGTTGAAGCGAACAGCACACACAGCCATCGCCGTCGCTCTCGCCACCGGAACCATGGCAGCCCTGACCTGCACGGCAACCGCCGCCGACACCAGCACCAGCACCGGCACCGGCACCGGCACCGGCACCGGCACCGGCAACAGCGCCGGCCCTTCAGTGATGCGGACCGACAAGGGCGCCGTGCGCGGCACCGTCACCGACACCGTGCGCACCTTCGTAGGCATCCCCTACGCCGCCCCGCCCACCGGCGAGCGGCGCTGGGCTCCCACCGCGCCCGCCGGGAAGTGGCGCGGGACCAAGGACGCCACCGCCCCGCGGTCCGCCTGCCCGCAGACCGGCCTCATTCCGCCCGCGGGGCCCGCATCCGACACCGAGGACTGCCTCTTCGTCAACGTCACCACCCCGCGCTCCGAGCCCACCAAGCCCCGCCCCGTCATGGTCTACCTGCACGGGGGCGACCACACCGACGGCGAGGGCGCCATGCACGGGGCGCAGCGGCTCGCCGCGCAGGGCGATGTGATCGTCGTGACCGTCAACTACCGCCTCGGGGCCCTGGGCTACCTCGCCCATCCCGACCTGGAGAAGGGTGATCGGCAGAAGGCGGATCGACAGAAGGGCCAGCGGCGCGGCGAGTCCGGCAACTACGGCTTCCTCGACCAGCAGGCCGCCCTGCGCTGGGTGCGGTACAACGCCTCCGCCTTCGGCGGCGATCCCGGAAACGTCACCCTCTTCGGCCAGTCCGCCGGCTCCCACAGCACCTGCGCCCACCTGGTCGCCCCCTCTTCCGCGGGCCTCTTCGACCGGGTCATCTCGCAGAGCGGTCCCTGCGCGAGCGCCGACGGCAAGACCAGCCGCGAGGCCGCACTGCGGCAGGGAAAGCAGACGGCCGCCGCCATCGAGAAGGAGCCCGGCGTCAAGGACTGGCGCAAGGCGCCGGTCGAGAATCTGATCCACCCCTTCGGGCAGGGCCCGCACTACTCCCCCGTCTACGGCGGCAAGTTGCTGCCGCTGACGCCCGAGGAGGCGTTCGCGACCGGCCGGTTCAACAAGGTCCCGGTCCTGCAGGGCATCAACCGCGACGAGCAGCGGGCGATGGTCTACGGGATGGAGCTGGCCAAGAAGCAGGCCACCGGTGACCCCGACGCGACGATCGACGCCGCCGACTACCGGGCCCGTCTGGAGGAGGAGTTCGGCGAGGAGAAGGCCGCGACCGTCGCCGAGCGCTACCCCGTCAGCGCCTACGACAACACCCCCGCCCTGGCCCTCGCCGCAGCCCTCACCGACGCCCTCTACGCCACGCCCGCCATCGACACCGGCCGCGCGCTGGCGACGCACGTACCCACCTATTCCTACGAGTTCGCCGAGAAGGAGACCCCCTGGTACGCGGACCCGGCATACCCGAAGCCCGGCTTCCCGGCAGGCGCCGGGCACCTCTTCGAGCTCCCCTACCTCTTCGAGATCGACGACTACGAGAAGCTCGACCCCGCCCAGCGCGACCTCTCCGACGCGATGATCCGCATCTGGACCGACTTCGCCCGCACGGGCAGGGCCGACTGGAAGCCCACCACCCCCACCGACCCCCACACGCAGGCCCTCGCCTCGGGCCCGGACGGCATCGGCCCGGTGAACTTCGCCGATGACCACCGGTACGGCTTCTGGAAGTCCCTGAACTGACGCCGGACGCGCGGCATCCATTGACGTCGCCACCGCGCGAGTATATGAATCCTCACATAGGTGAAGTCGCACATAGCTGAAGCCGCACATACGTGTCACGCAGAGGAGCCCGCGCCCGTGAAGTTCGAGTACGTCCTGCTTGGTCTGCTGACCCGGCGCCCCTACAGCGGCTACGACCTGCGCAAGTGGCTGGAGACCGAGGGGCAGTTCCTGTGGGCGCGGGCCCACCACAGCCAGATCTACCGGAAGCTCGGCCAGATGGAGGCCGACGGCTGGGTCCGGCACGAGATCGACGCGCGCGAGGGCCGCCCCGACGCCAAGGTGTACCGGCTCACGCCCCTCGGTCACGAGGTGCTCCTGGAGTGGGTGCGCTCGCCCTACGAGCCGCCGAGCCGCTTCCAGGAGATCGACTTCATCGCCCGGCTCAGCATCACCGGGCCGCTCGACAGGGACGCGACGATCCGGCTCGTCGAGACCGAACTCGACTACCGGCGACGGCAGATCGCGGAGAACCGGGGCCGCGACCGCACCTTGCGCTACGAGGATCCGGCACCCGGACTCGACCGGGACCTGGACCTGGAGATCCACAACGCCCTGCACGGGCTCGGCGCGGCGGCCATGGACCGCTGGGTCGCCTGGCTGGAACAGACCCGGCACAGCCTGACCGAAGGGAAGCCCCTCCGATGAAGGCGATCATGGTGATGTTCGACAGCCTCAACCGGCACATGCTGCCGCCCTACGGAGGCGACTGGACCCACGCACCCAACTTCGCCCGCCTCGCGGGACGGGCCGTCACCTTCGACAACGCGTACGCGGGCTCGATGCCCTGCATGCCGGCCCGCCGCGAGATCCACACCGGGCGGCACAACTTCCTGCACCGCAGCTGGGGCCCCCTTGAGCCGTTCGACGACTCGATGCCCGAACTCCTCAAGCAGAACGGCGTCTACACCCACCTCGTCAGCGACCACCCGCACTACTGGGAGGACGGCGGCGCCACCTATCACGGCCGCTACAACACCTGGGAGTTCTTCCGCGGCCAGGAGGGCGACCCCTGGAAGGGACAGGTCACCGAGCCCGACATACCCGAAGACCTGAAGCGGATGCGCTTCGGCGTCTACCGCCAGGACTGGGTGAACCGCCCCCACATGGCGACCGAGGACCGGCACCCGCAGACCCTCACCTTCGACGCGGGCCTGGAGTTCGTCCGCACCAACCAGGACGCCGACCGGTGGTTCGTCCAGATCGAGACCTTCGACCCGCACGAGCCGTTCTTCAGCCACCAGCCCTACAAGGACCTCTATCCGCACGACTACGAAGGCCCGCACTTCGACTGGCCCGACTACAAGCGGGTGGTCGAAACCGGCGACCAGGTGGAACACGCGCGCTTCGAGTACGGGGCACTCCTGTCGATGTGCGACCACTCGCTGGGCCGGGTCCTCGACACCATGGACGAGCTGAACCTGTGGGACGACACGCTGCTGATCGTCAACACCGACCACGGCCTGCTGCTCGGCGAGAAGGGCTGGTGGGGCAAGAGCGTCCAGCCGTGGTTCAACGAACTCGTCCATCTGCCGCTCTTCGCATGGGATCCGCGCACGGCGAACGCCGGGGCACGGCACGAGGCGCTGGTGCAGAGCGTCGATCTGGCCCCGACGTTCCTGGAGTTCTTCGGGGTCGACCGCCCTGGCGACATGCGGGGCGAGCCGCTGCCCATCGCCGAGGACACCCCCGTACGCGAGGCGGGCCTGTTCGGCATGCACGGCGGGCACGTCAACGTCACCGACGGCCGCCACGTCTACATGCGGGCGCCCGCATCACCCGACAACGCGCCCCTGTACGAACACACCCTGATGCCCACACACATGCGGGGCCGCTTCTCCCCCGCCGAGCTCGCGGACCTGGAACTGACCGAGCCGTTCGACTTCACCAAGGGCGTCCGCACCCTGCGCGTGCCGGGCCGCACCCTCGTGAACCCGTATCACCACGGCACGCTCCTCTTCGACCTGGAAACCGATCCGGAGCAGAGCTCGCCGCTGGTCGACGACGCGGCCGAACTGCGCATGGCCACCTTGATGGTGGAGCTGATGCGGGCGAACGACGCCCCGCCCAGCCAGTACGAACGTCTGGGGCTGCCCGCCGAGGGGCCGGTGACCGAGCGGCATCTGCTGGTCCGCTCCCAGCGCGAGCAGGCACAGCGGGCCGCCCAGCCGCTCCCCCGCGCCGAGGACTACCCCGAGGGCCGTCTCTCGCTGCGTACGCCCCTCAAGGCCCTGCTCTCCGATCCGGTCGCCGTCGAGGTGCTGCGCAAGCATCTGCCCGGCGTCGTCGACTCCGAGCTCCTCCAGATGCTGGGCGCCACACCGCTCATCGACGTCGCCGCGATGGCGGGAGCACTGTTCCCGGCGCCGGGTCTCCGCCGTGTCGCCGAGGAACTCGCACAACTCTGAGCTCTTCAGGGCCACTTGAGCCGGTGACGGGGTTGCAGCCCCGCCACCGGCGTTCGCCCTCCGTCTCCCCCGCAGATCTCCCGCCAAGAAAATCGCAGAGAAAAGAGATGGCGCGATGCCCGAGCTTAGCCAGAGCACCGTCATGCCCGGATCCGAGGTCAAGGTCAAGGGGCGCTGGCGGCAGCTGTCCCTGCTCGGCGGCACCATGCTCGTCGACAGCACCGAGGCGAGCCTGGTCAGCAGCCTGTTCCCGCTCATCCGGCAGTCCCTGGGGGTCTCGCTCGGCGCCCTCGGCATCCTGACCGCCGCGGGCAAGATCGCGGGCGCGTTCACCGGGCCCCTGTGGGTGTGGGCGGCCCAGCGCTGGTCGCGCAAGAGCGTCCTGGTCGTGGCCACCGGGCTCTGGGGCGTCTGGGGCGTGGCCGCGGGCTTCTCGCAGAACTTCGGCCAGCTCTTGGTCCTCTACACCGTCCTGGCGGCGGGCTACGCGGCAGCGCACCCCATCATCACCGAGCTGATCGGCGACCTCTTCGGCGGCTCGTCCCGCGGTCGCGCGGTCGGCGTGGTCTACGGTGCGGTCTCCCTGGTCAGCGCCGGGATCGGCCCGCTCAAGGGCCAGCTCGCGGGCGTCGACGACGGCTGGCGCTGGGGCCTGTGGGGCATCGGCGCCTTCAACATCCTGCTCGGCATCGGACTGTGGGTGTGGTTCCGCGATCCGGGACGGGGAGCGGCCGAGGAACAGCTCGCCGACCTCGACCGGGCCACGCGCGAGGCCCACTCGAAGCTCACATGGGACAAGGCGCTCTCGCTGCTCGGGATCCGCAGCCTGGTCGTCCTGCTGATATCGCGGCTGATGTCGGGCCATCTCCTGGTGGGCACGTTCGGAGTGGTCTTCCTGGTGGACGTGTACGGCTTCAGCACCCAGAAGGCCTCGATCGTGCTGCTGCCCTTCGGCATCGGCTACTTCCTCGGCACGCTCCTGGGCGGTGTCACGGCCGACTGGGCCCATCGGCGCAGCCCTCGCCACGGCCTGGTCGCGGTCCTGCAGACGGCCCAGTTCGTGTTCGCTCTCGTCGCCTACTTCGGTACGCAGTTCGACTACGGCAGCATCGCCCTGTTCGGTGTCTTCTTCGCCCTCATGGGCGCGGCGCAGGGAGTCAACCCGAGCGTCAACCGGCCCATGGTCATGGCGATCACGCCGCCCGAGCTGCGCGGCGCCGCCTTCGCGGTCTACGTCTCCGTCTTCGAGGCGATCGCCTGGGCCGGCTTCAGTCTCGGCGCGGGGTTCCTCGGCGACGCCATCGGCCTGCGCGCGGTATTCCTGTGGGTCCTGGTGTTCCTCATGCTGGTCAACGGCGCGTTCCTGACCCTGCTCTACCGCCCGTACGCCGATGATGTCGCCCGCGTCCAGCGGGAACTGCACGCCCGGCGCGAGGCCGCGGACGCTGTGCGAAGGTGATCTCGTACCTCCGAACGCCTCGTACGCCTCGAAGAACGCTCGAAGAACGCCTCGAACGCAAGGAGCCGGATACCGATGGCAGCCACCGCAGCGAGCCTGGCCCTGGACGTGACCTCAGGGCTGCGGGCCAGCGACCTGGAGGCCTACTACCAGGACCTGCACCGCCATCCCGAGCTCTCCTTCCAGGAGCACCGCACGGCCGGCATCCTCGCCGAACGGCTGCGCGGCGCCGGGTACGCGGTGACCACCGGCGTGGGCGGCACGGGGGTCGTGGGTGTCCTGGCGAACGGTGACGGGCCCGTGGTGTGGCTGCGCGGCGACATGGACGCGCTGCCGGTCAAGGAGACCACCGGCCTCGCGTACGCCTCCACCGTCGACGGCGTCATGCACGCCTGCGGCCACGACACGCACGTGACCTGGCTGACGTTCGCCGCCGACGCGCTCGCGGCGGCCCGCGAGACCTGGTCGGGCACGCTCGTGGTGATCGGGCAGCCCGCCGAGGAGGCGGGCGGCGGGGCGGCCGCGATGGTCGCCGACGGGCTGCAGGAACGCTTCCCACGCCCCGACGCGGTCTTCGGCCAGCATGTCGCCCCCGGCCCGGCGGGTTTCTTCGCCCACACGCCGGGGCTGATCATGTCGGCCGCGGACAACGTGGAGATCGTGGTGCACGGCGTCGGTGGCCACGGTTCACGGCCTGAGGCCACCGTCGATCCGGTGGTGACGGCCGCGTACATCGTGACCCGGCTGCAGACCGTGGTCTCCCGCGAGGTGTCCGCGTCGGATGCGGTGGTGCTCACGACCGGGCAGTTCCACGCGGGGCAGCGGCCCAACATCATCCCGGCGGAGGCCCGGCTCGGCCTCAACCTCCGTACGCAGGACGTGGCGGTGCGCGATCGGGTCCTGGCCGCCGTCCGCCGCATCGTCGAGGGCGAGTGCCGGGCGGCCGGGTGCCCCACGCCGCCCGAGGTGACCGTCGGCGCGAGCTTCCCCGCCACCGTCAACGACGCCGCGCTCGACGCGGACATCACGGCCGTGCACCGTGAAATCTTCGGCAAGGACAGCGTGTTCGACTTCGGCCCCGCGATGGGCAGCGAGGACTTCTCCCTCCTCGTGCCCACCGGGGTGCCCTACAGCTTCTGGTTCGTGCCCTCGACGACGCACGCCACCTGGCAGGCCGCGCCGGGCAGGGAACTCGCCGAGAAGATCACCGGCGTGCCGGGCAACCACAGCCCTCTGTTCGCCCCTGACCTCTCGGTCCTGCTGCCCGGCGTCCAGACGCTGGTGGGTGCCGCGCTCCACGAACTCGGCGCCTAGAGCGCCCCGGCCGTCGGCCGTCAGCCGTCGGCCGGGGTCAGGCTCCTTGCGGGTGGTCGAGCAGACGGTCGATGTCCGCTTCGTCGTAACCGAGTTCGGCGAGCACCTCCCTGCTGTGCAGGCCGAGAGTGGGCGGTGCGGTGCGTACGGCGGGGCGCTCGCCGCGGAAGCTGACGGGGAAGGCGACCTGCCGCAGCGGGCCCACGTCCGGGTGGTCGACCTTCTGGACCATGCCGAGCGCTTCGGTCTGCGGGCAGTCGTAGACCTCGTCGAGGGTGCGGATGGGGGCGACGGGGACACCGTGCGTCTTGAGCAGCGCGCACCAGTGGGCCACCGTTTCGTCGACGAGGACGGCTTCCAGCTTGGCGTTGAGGGCACGCCGGTGGGTGACGCGGGCGCGGTTGGTGGCGAAGCGCGGGTCGTCGGCCCACTCGGGGTGGCCCAGCGTCCGACTCAGGCGGCGGAAGAGCCCGTCGCTGCCGACGGCGATCACGAAGTGGCCGTCGGCGGCCGGGTAGGCCTGGTACGGGACGAGGCTGGGATGGCCCGAGCCGAGGCGGGCGGGGCGTTCCCCGGTGGCGAAGTAGCCGGTGGCCCAGTTGATGTGCAGGGCGAGCTGCGACTCGTAAAGGGAGGTCGTGACGTACTGCCCGCGTCCCGTGCGTTCGCGCTCGACGAGGGCCGATGTGACGCCGATGAGGCCGAAGAGGGCGGCGCCCAGGTCGCCCATGGCGTAACCGGCCTTGACGGGCGGTCCGTCCGGCTCGCCCGTGAGGGACATCAGACCGGCGCTCGCCTGCGCGACCATGTCGTACCCCGGCTCGTCGCGAAGTGGCCCGGTATCGCCGAAGGCCGAGATGTGGAGCAGGACCAGGCGCGGGTAGCGCTCGCTGAGGGTGCGGTAGTCGAAGACGTCGGCCAGGGAGCTGCCGGGGCGGAAGTTCTCCACCAGGACGTCCGCGTCGGCGAGCATCCGGTGTACGGCCTCCTGTCCCTCGGGGGACTTGAGGTCCAGGGTCACCGAGCGCTTGTTGCGGTTGGCCGCCAGATAGTAGGTGGCGTCGGGGCCGTTGAAGGGCGGGCCCCAGGCGCGGGTCGGGTCGCCGCCCTGAGGGTGCTCGACCTTGACGACGTCCGCGCCGAGGTCGGCGAGGGACATGGTGACGTAGGGCCCCGCGAGGATCTTGGAGAGGTCCACGACCTTCATTCCGGCCAGGGGTGATGCGGGGTTGTGCTGTTCGGACATGTGCGGCCTGCTCCTTCACCGTGGCGATCGGGATCCGTCCACCCTCGGCCAGTTCGGCCGGGCGGTCCAGAGCGGGCCCGGCTGCCCGGCAGAAGATCGCCACCGGCAATTCGTCTGATCGTCTTCCCCTGTCCGGGTCGATATGGGAGAACGCTCGGATGTGCGATGACGAACTGATACCGCCGCGGGCGGATCTGACCGAGAAGCAGTGGCTGCGGGCCGACGCGCCGCTCGCCGCGGATCTCGCCGACAAGTGGGGGCCGCAGGCGCTCACGCTGCACCGCCGCACGCTGCTCGGCGGTGCCGCCGCCGGTGCCGCGCTCGCCGTGCTGCCGTCCGGCGCGCGCCGGGCCGCCGCCGCGCAGGGCGTCGCGAGGTTCCCCTTCCCCGACGAGCCGAACCTGAACGGGGAGTTCGCCGTCCTGGTGACCGGGGACGCCGGCACCGGCGGCGATGAGCAGCTGGCCGTGACCGAGGCCGCCCGGCGTGTGTGCCGCGACGAGGGGATCTCGCTGGCCGTCGGCCTGGGCGACAACATCTACGAGAACGGGCCGGAGTCCGACCACGACTCGGAGTTCCGGGACAAGTTCGAGACGCCCAACACCGGCATCGACGTCCCCTGGCTCATGGTCCTGGGCAACCACGACTGCTCGGGCCTGATCCCGGGCAGCGGCGGTGACCCGGCGCGCGGCGACCGCGAGGTCTCCTACGCGGCCTCCTCGCCGCGCTGGTACATGCCGAGCCGCTACTACAACGTCGCGCTGCCCTCCGCCGACGGGCCCGGCCGCGGCGACCCCGTGGTGGAGTTCTTCGCCCTCGACACCAACCCCGTGGCCTCGACGGTCGCCCAGATCTCGCCCCACTACCGGTGGGACGGCCCCTACATGCGCGACCAGCGGCAGTGGCTGGACACCGCGCTCTCCGCGTCCCGGGCGCGCTGGAAGGTGGTTCTGGGCCACCACCCCTACCTGAACAACGGCAAGCACGGCAGCGCCGGTTCGTACGACGGGTTCGTCATCGGCCACTACACGAGCGGGATCCACCTCAAGGAGCTGTACGAGCAGGTGGTGTGCGGCCGGGCCGATCTCATCCTGTCCGGGCACGACCACACCTTGCAGGTCCTGGAGCCCACGACCCGCACGGCAGGCACCCGCCAGATCGTCTGCGGGGCGGCCGCCAAGTCCGGTGACGGCCGCGCCCACTTCGACCACCCCGCCGCCTGGCAGAACTTCTCCGACGTGGGGTTCATGGTCCTCAAGGTCTCCGAGCGGGCCATGACCGTGGACACCTACACGGTCGACGTCCCGACGCGGACGGCGCGCCTGGCGCACACCACGGCGACCTCCACGGCGGTCGCGGGCCGCAGCACCGTGAGCCAGGGCTAGGACGCGCGACGGGCCGCCCCTGCCACGTTCCTGGCCCACAGCACGAGCGGAACCTGGAGCGGGAGGCGGCCGATCGCCGCGGCTTTGAGCGGGGCGGGGCGGCTCTGCCAGTCCACCGCCATCTTCACGTTGGCGGGGAACACGCCGACGAAGAAGGCCGCCGTGGCAAGCGCGGCGGGGCGCCGGGTGCGGGGCAGCGCCACTCCGGCCGCGAGCGCGAACTCGACCACCGCGCTGCCGTACGTCCAGCTCCGCTGCGAGCCGGGCAGGGAACGCGGCACGGTGGCGTCGAACGCCTTCGGGGCGGCGAGATGAGCGACGCCCGCCCCGGCCAGCAGACCGGCCAGGAGCAGGGGCGAACGGGGCACCAGCGACATGCTGCCTCCTCGAGTGGTGACGGAGGCCCGACCTTACTCGACGGTAAGTACTGCGTCACCGTGCCCCTGGTCTCACAACAGCCGGGCCCCGCGCTTCGCGAGATAGCGGACCGGATTGATGTCCGACCCGTAGCCGCGCCGGGACCGGATCTCCAGGTGGAGGTGGGGCCCGGTGGCACGGCCCGTGGCCCCGCTCCTGCCGAGCCGGTCGCCGGTGCCGACGCGGGCGCCCCGGCGCACCGAGATGCGGGAGAGGTGCGCGTACACGGCGTAGTGCCCGTCCCGCATCCGCACCGTCACCGCCTTGCCGTACGCCCCCGACCAGCGCGCGAGGACGACGGTGCCCGAGCCGACCGCATGGACCGCGGTGCCCTTCGGGACGGCGAGGTCGATGCCGGTGTGGTGCCCGGCGGCCCAGTCGCCGCGCACGCCGTAGCGGGCGCTCACGCGGTAGCGCCGGCGCAGCGGCAGGGTGAATCTCCGGCGGGGTTTCTCCGGGGCGAGCGAGCGGGTCTCCGGGACCGCCTCGTCCCCTTCGGCGAGGGCCTCCTCGAACTCCGCGTCGTAGCCGACGCCGCAGCCGTCGCCGGACTCGGACTCGGCGGCGTGCGCCGGGCGTCCCGCCACCGTGAGCGCGCCGCCTGCCATGAGACCGGCGGCGACGGTCAGTACGTCACGTCGTGTGCTGCCCGCTTCACGCGGGCTGTCTATGTCATAGCCCATGAGGGCCAGCACACTGGCGGCGGGCCCGGCGCGCACGCCGAATGCTCCGCTTGGCGTAACACCCCGCATGCCCGCGGCACGGCACCGTCGGCGTCAGTCGGGGGTAGGCCGGTACACGGTGAGCGCCTCGGGGAGCTTGTCGAGGAGCAGCGAGGCGGGCGCGGGGGCGAGTTCGCCGTCGTACGCCATCTGGGTTTCCTCGGGCAGGCCCGAGATCAGCAGACGCTGCGCCTTGGCCGACGCGTACAGACGGGTCTTGGCCAGCTGTCCGGCCAGTGCCGCGGCGAGCAGGCGGCTGCGGGCGAAGCTCCCGCCGTTCGCGATACGGACGTCGAGCAGTCCGTCGGCCAGGTCGTGCCTGCGCACCGGGGCGATGCCGGTGCTGCGGTAGGCGCCGTTGCCCGCGAACAGCAGCCACATGTCCCGCGCCTTGCCGTTCACCACCGCGCGCAACGGCTTCCCGGTGTGCAGGATCTGGGCGACGCCGAGCAGGGCGGCGGGCGGGCCGCCGATCTTCGGGGACCACTCCTCCCTGATGCGTACGAGCTCGGGGTAGGCGCCGAGGCTGAACGTGTTCAGGAAGTACACCGGCTCGGAGAACGTCCGGCCGTCAGGACCGATCCCGGCCAGCGGCTTGACCCGGCCGACGTCCGCCCGCACGGCGCTGCCCGTGGCGAGGGCGGCGCAGGCGTCCGCGACCGTGTCGACGCCCAGGTCGGCGGCGAAGTGGTTGAACGTACCGCCGGGCAGGACCATCAGCGGCACGTCGAACTTCAGGGCCGGGGTCACGGCGGCGTTCACCGTGCCGTCTCCCCCGCACACGCCGAAGACGCCGCCGCGCCGGGCCGCGTCCCTGGCCGCTTCCTCCAGGACCTTGGGCAGCGGCCCCGCCTCCTCCTCGTAGAGGATGACCTCCGCGCGGGGCAGGGCGGTCTTCAACTGCCTTACAGGGTCAAGGAGTTGCGGCTGCGCCCCGGAGGAGGGGTTGACCACCACGACAAGGCCCTCGCCCTCCGGCAGCGCGGGCGCGTCCGTACGGGGGCGTGCGGGCGGCGGCAGCTGCGCCCTGGAGGGCACCATGCCGCGCACCGCGTAGGCGGCGCCCACGCCGAGGGCCGCGCCGACCAGGACATCGCTGGGGTAGTGCACGCCGGTGTAGACGCGGGAGAAGGCGACGGACGCCGCGATCGGGGCCACGGCCGCGCCCATTCCCCGCGACTCCAGGGCCACACCCGTGGCGAAGGCCGCCGCCGAGGCCGAGTGCCCGGAGGGGAAGGAGCTGGTGATCGGCTGGTGGGACAGGTGCCGTATCACCGGCACGGTGTCGAGGACCGGCCGGGAGCGGCGCACCGCGCTCTTGCCCAGGGTGTTGACCGTGGCCGACGCGAGCGCCAGGGAGGCGACACCGCGCACCGCGGCGCGCCTGCCGCGTGCGCCGCCGAACGCCCACATCCCCGCGGCGATGCCGAACCACAGCAGTCCGTGGTCGGCGCTGCGGCTCAGCCGCGGCAGGACGGGCTGGGCCGCCGGCCAGGAGCGGGCGGCCACCCGGCTGAACGCGAGGCGGTCCGTGGCGCCGAGCAGTCTGCGGATGTGCGACGTCGGTAGATCACTCATGAACCCCCTATACCCGCGCACGCCGTTCGCATCGCACACATCTTGCGCCGGCACTGTGACGTTCACTTCAATCAGTCATATGGCAGCCCCCCGCCCGACCTCACCCCGGCACCGGCCGTCCGCCGAGCTGCCGCCGACCGCGTGGGCCGTGCTCGGTCTGCTCTCCTTCCCCGGAGAACGCACGGGGTACGAACTGAAGAAGTGGGCGGACGCTTCGCTGCGCCACTTCTACTGGTCGCCCGCCATCAGCCAGATCTACGCCGAACTGCGCCGCCTCGAAGGGCTCGGGTACGCCACCTCGCGGCGCTCGGGACCCGAGGAGCCGCGCGCGAAGCGGTCGTACGCCATCACGGCGGAGGGCCGTGCCGCGCTCGTCGGCTGGGCGGCGGGCGCCGGGGACGCGGGTCCGCCCGTCCTGAAGCACCCGCTGCTCCTGCGGGTCTGGCTCGGGCATCTCGCGGCGCCGGAACATCTGCGGGCCCTGGTGACCGAGCACATCGCGCACACGCGGGGCGAGCTGACGGAGATCGACGACGCGCTCGCCCGTGCGGACGGCCAGGAGGCGTGGACGCATCCGCAGATCGCGCTGCGCTGGAGCCGCCGGCGTCTGGAGGCGGAGATCGAACTGGCTCAGGCGATGCTCGCCGACCTGGCGGAACTTGCCGGTCCCGCGCGACCGGCGGCGGCGACGCGCACCGATCCCGCCGAAATCACCGGCACCGCGCCCCCCGGTCAACCCTGACGGGACTCGCCCACCCACGGGTGACGTGGCTCGCGGTGCGGTGGCGCCGAGCGGTAGGACGGGCGGGGTCAGCCGACCCCGCCGTATGGAGCAGTGCACCTGTGAGCACCCGCGCCGTCCTTGCCGCCGCCGTCATCACCGGGCTCCTGCTCGGCATCGCGGGAACCAGAACGGACGACTCCGATTCTTCCTGGCGCCCCCGTACGGGCGGTTCCTTCGCGGAAGCGGGCCGTTAGGCTGCGACATTGCCGCGTGGCACCCCTGTCCTCGCCCCGCGGCCACCGAGCCGCCGTCGACGGAAGCGAGTGAACCTTGAACTTCCTCACCATCGGTCACCGCGGGGTCATGGGTGTCGAACCCGAGAACACCCTCCGGTCCTTCATCGCCGCGCAAGCCGCGGGCCTCGATCTCATCGAGCTCGATCTGCATCTGAGCAAGGACGGCGCCCTCGTCGTCATGCACGATGCCGACGTGGCCCGTACGACCGACGGCAAGGGACCGATCGCCGAGAAGACCCTGGCCGAGCTGCGGGAGCTCGACGCGGGGCGCGGTGAGCGGATCCCGGTCTTCGAAGAGGTCCTGGACGCCGTGAAGGCGCCGCTGCAGGCCGAGATCAAGGACGTGGCCGCCGCCCGCGCCCTCGCCGAGGTGATGCACCGGCGCGACCTGGTCGGCCGGGTGGAGGTGATCTCCTTCCACGACGAGGCGATCGCCGAGATCGCCCGCCTCGTCCCCGGCGTACGCACCGCGCTCGTCGCGAGCCGCTACGGCACCGACGTCGTGGAGCGCGCCACGGCGGTCGGCGCCACCACCCTCGTACTGAACATCCGGCGCCTGACCCTGGAGATCGTCGAGCGTGCCAGGAAGGCCGACCTGCGGATCATCGGCTGGGTCGTGAATTCGCAGGACGATCTGCGCCTTGTGCGCGCGCTGCAGTTGGACGGGGCGACCACGGACTATCCGGAGATCAAGCGGACGGGCCGCTTCACGGCCTGACCGCTCGTCGCCTCCGTGCTCAGCCGAGGGGCTTGACCAGCAGCTCGAACTGCAGGTCGGCCCGCTGCGGGATGCCGAAGCGCTCGTCGCCGTACGGGAAGGGGGTCATCTTTCCCGTACGGCGGTAACCGCGCCGCTCGTACCAGGCGATGAGGTCGTCGCGCACGGAGATCACGGTCATGTGCATCTCCTGCACGCCCCACGCCTCCTGAGCCGTCCGCTCGGCCTCCGCGATGATCACCTTGCCGAGGCCCGCGCCCTGGAGCTTCGGGCTCACCGCGAACATCCCGAAGTAGGCGTGCTCGCCGCGGTGTTCGAGCTGGCAGCAGGCGACGACCTCGCCGTCGCGCTCGACCGTGAGCAGCTTGCTGACCGGGGACTCGATGACGTCGACGACACCCTGCGGGTCGGTCCGATTCCCCTGGAGAATGTCCGCCTCCGTGGTCCAGCCGGCCCGGCTGGAGTCGCCGCGGTACGCCGACTCGATGAGCGAGACGAGCACGTCGACGTCCGCGTCGGTGGCGGCGCGGAAGGTGAGGTCGCTCGTGCTGGGGCGCGGTGCGGTGTCCATGGGGCGGATTCTCCGATCTCTCTGGCCCACCGCTGTCCGGCGCGGCGCGGGCGAGGCACCGTAGAGGGTATCCCCCCACTAAGGTGCGGCTGCATGGTGCATGTACTGAGCAGCAGGATCCTTCTCCGCCCCACCGACCCCGAGCGGTCCAGGGCGTTCTACGGCGATGCGCTGGGGCTCGGCGTCTACCGGGAATTCGGTACGGGCCCCGAACGCGGCACGGTCTATTTCCTCGGCGGCGGCTTCCTGGAGGTCTCCGGACGCTCCGAGACTCCGCCCGCACCCGGCCTCCAGTTGTGGCTGCAGGTGGCGGACGCGCGGGCGGCGCACGCGGACCTCGTGGCGCAGGGGGTGGAAGTGGTGCGTGAGCCGGTGAAGGAGCCCTGGGGTCTCATCGAGATGTGGATCGCGGACCCGGACGGCGTCAAGATCGTCATGGTGGAAGTCCCGGAGGACCACCCCATCCGTTACCGCCCCGGCATCTGAGACGCCCGCGAACGGCACACGTCGGGGCGGCTGCGGCTGATCCGGCGGATCGGGGGTACCCGGGTTCCCCGCCCGGCGCATCCGACGTGCGCCGGGCCGCCCGCCGTCGGAGGATGAACCGGACCCTTCGCCCAGGAGGACCCGCGTGTCCGGGCCTTCGTCGTCGCCACGCTCGCCTGGCTCGGGTGAGCCCAACCCTGGAGCGATCTCTTATGCAACGTCCCCGGATTCTGATCATCGGCGGTGGCTTCGCCGGTATGGAGTGCGCGCACAAGCTGGAGCGGACGCTCAAGGCGCAGGACGCCGAATTGCGGCTCATCAGCCCGCAGGACCACCAGCTGTACCTGCCGCTGCTTCCCCATGTCGCCTCCGGCGTGCTCACCCCGCAGTCGGTCGCGGTGCCGCTGCGCCGCATGCTGCGCCGTACGGCGATCGTGCCGGGCGGGGCCATCGGGGTGGATCCGCACGCGAAGGCCGTGATCGTACGGAAGATCAACGGCGAGGAGGTCGTGGAGCGCTACGACTACCTGGTCCTGACGCCGGGCAGCGTGACCCGGCAGTTCGACATCCCCGGTGTCGACCGGTACGCCGTGGGCGTGAAGACGCTGGCCGAGGCCGCCTGGATCCGGGACCACGTGATCTCGCAGCTGAGCCTGGCGGCGGCGAGCTCGGACCGGGCCGAGCGGGAGTCGCGGCTGCAGTTCGTGGTCGTCGGAGGCGGCTACGCGGGTACGGAGACGGCGGCGTATCTGCACCGCCTGACGAGCGCCGCCACCAAGCGGTATCCGGGGCTCGACCCGTCGCAGATCAACTGGCACCTCGTCGACGTCGCGCCGAAGCTGATGCCCGAGCTGGGCGACCGGCTCGGGGAGAAGGCCCTGGACATAGTGCGCCGGCGCGGGATCCATGTGTCGCTCGGGGTCACGGTGGAAAAGGCGACCGAGGACACCGTCACCCTCACCGACGGGCGCACACTGCCCTGCCGGACGCTGATCTGGACCGCCGGCGTGGCGCCCAGCCCGCTCATCGCCACGCTGGGCGCCGAGACCAACAGGGGCCGCCTGGTCGTACAGCCGGACCTGACGGTGCCCGGCCTGGACGGCGTGTTCGCGCTCGGCGACGCGGCGGCCGTCCCCGACCTCGTCAAGGGCGGCGACGCGATGTGCCCGCCGACCGCACAGCACGCGATGCGCCAGGGCTGGGCCGCCGCGAAGAACGTCACCGCGGCGCTGCGGGGCGCGCCCCTGAGCGACTACCGGCACAAGGACATGGGCCTGGTCGTCGACCTCGGCGGCATCCAGGCCGTGTCGAAGCCGATGGGCGTGCAGCTGACCGGCCTGCCCGCCCAGATCGTCGCGCGCGGCTATCACCTGGGGGCGCTGCGCACCGTCACCGCGCGTTTCCGCACGGCCGCGAACTGGGGGCTCAACGCGCTGGCCGGCGACGACTACGTACGGACCGGATTCCAGTCCCAACGGCCCGCCACGCTCAGGGACTTCGAGATGACGGACGTCTATCTCTCGCCCGAGGAGATCCAGGCGCGGGTGACGGCTGAGGTGGCGCGGCGGTCGATGGCACCGGAGAAGCCGCTGTTCCCGTAGCGCCCGCGACAAGGAACGACCGAGCAGCCCGCATCGGGGTGGCCTGAGCCACCCTGGTACGGGCTGCCGGCCGTGACGGGCCGGCGGTCGGCAGTGGCGCAAACACGCGCCTCTTCGGCTTTGCGCAGGTCTGAATGGTTAATGCCGCCGTCTGAAGGCCGGGGGGACGCCCACGGAAGGCGCCGTCCTGCCGCCTCGTTGATCGCGGCGTGCGTCACTTCCGTACTACGCAGCACCCGTCGCCACACGAAGGACTCCACCACCATGCGTATCGGCATCGATGTCGGTGGGACCAACACCGACGCCGCCCTCCTCGGGTACGACGACCGCGTGCTCGCGGCCGCCAAGTCACCGACAACGCCCGACATCACCTCCGGTGTCACCGCCGCGGTCCGGGCCCTTGCCCCGCCCGTCGAATCCGTCACCGCGGTGATGATCGGCACCACGCACTTCCTCAACGCGCTCGTCGAGGGCGCCCGGCTCACCCCCGTGGCGGCCGTGCGTCTGGGCCTGCCCGCCACCGCCGCCCTGCCGCCCATGGCGGACTGGCCCGCCCGGCAGCGGGCCGCCGTCGGCGGACACGGCTATCTCTGCCACGGCGGGCGCGAGTTCGACGGGCGGCCGCTTTCGCCGCTCGACCCGGAGGAGCTCAGGCGCACGGCGGCCGACATCGCCGCGCGCGGGCTCACCTCCGTCGCCGTTTCCTCGGTGTTCTCGCCGGTCGCGGAGACCGACGAACAGCACGCCGCCGAGATCCTGCGGGCCGAACTCGGCGAGGGCGTGCACCTGTCGCTCTCGCACGACCTCGGCCGGGTCGGTCTGCTCGCGCGCGAGAACGCCACGATCATCAACGCGTCGCTGCGGGACCTGGCCACCGTCATCGTCGAGTCGTTCGGCAAGGCGCTGGCCGAGATGTCGATCACGGCGCCGTTCTTCCTCTCGCAGAACGACGGGACGCTGATGGACGTCGACTTCGCGCGCACGTGCCCCGTCGCGACGTTCGCGTCGGGACCGACCAATTCGATGCGGGGCGCGGCCGTCCTCTCCGGGCTCGGGGACTGCGCGGTCATCGACGTGGGCGGCACCACGGCCGACATCGGCATCCTCACGGAGGGCTTTCCGCGCGAGGCGGCGGGCGAGAGCGAGGCCGCGGGGATCCGCGTCAACTTCCGTATACCCGACGTCCTTTCGCTCGGTATCGGCGGCGGTTCCCTGGTGTCGCGCGGCGGCGGAACGGGCCCGCGGTCGGTCGGTCATCTGCTCACGCGGGAGGCGCTCGTCTTCGGCGGTACGCGGCTGACGGCGACGGATCTGGCGGTGGCCGCGGGCCGGGCGGACATCGGCGAAAGCGCTCATGTCGCGCATCTGGACCCGGAGTTCACCGACCACGCCCTGGGGCGCATCGCCGGGCGGCTCGCCGAGGGCGTCGACCGGATGCGGACCTCGGCGGCGCCCCTTCCGGTGGTCGCCGTCGGCGGTGGCTCCGTCCTGGTTCCCGAGCCCTTACCCGGCTTCACCGATGTGCGAAGGCCCGCGCACTTCGACGTGGCCAACGCGGTGGGCGCGGCGATCGCGCAGGTCGGCGGCGAGGTCGACCGGGTCTTCCGCGTCCCCGAAGGGCGCCGGGACTCGGTGCTCGCCGGGGCCCGCGACGAGGCCGTCGGGCGTGCCCTGGATGCCGGGGCGCGCCACGGCAGCGTACGCGTCGTGGACATCGAGGAGGTACCGCTGGCCTATCTGCCCGGCGGTGCGACGCGTATCCGCGTCAAGGCGGTGGGGGAACTCGACCTGCAGCGGATCGGCGACACCACCCGGTGCGGCGCCGGGGCGATCCCCGATGCGTGAGATCACCCTGGACAACCTCGACGACATCGCCCGCGGCTCGGGCATCCTCGGCACGGGCGGCGGCGGAGACCCCTACATCGGCAAACTGCTCGCCCGCGAGGCGATCCGCGCGCACGGTCCGGTACGGGTCAAGCGCATCGACGAGGTCGACGCAGAGGCGACCGTCGTCCCCGTCTCCGGCATGGGCGCGCCCACCGTCCTCCTGGAACGCGTGCCCAACGGCAGGGAGGACCTGGCGGCGCTGCGGGCCCTGGAGAAACACATCGGACGCCGGGCGACCCACCTGACCCCGCTGGAGGTCGGCGGGGTCAACTCGATGCTGCCGATCGCGTGTGCCGCGCGGACCGGCCTTCCGCTCGTGGACGGGGACGCGATGGGTCGGGCGTTCCCTGAGGCGCAGATGGTGCTGCCGGGACTTGCCGGAATCCCCATCTCGCCGATGGCGCTCGCCGACGACAAGGGCAACACGGTCGTCGTGGAGGCCGTCGACAATCACGCGGCCGAGCGCATCGCGCGCGCGGTGTGCGTGGAACTCGGCTGCCAGATCAGTTGCGCGGACACGGTGTTGCGGGGCGATCAGCTCGCCGACAGCCTGGTGCCCGCCACCCTGACGCTCGCCGGGCGGCTCGGCGCGGCGGTGCGCGAGGCGCGCGCGGCGCACGGCGATCCGGTGGCGGCGGCGAGGGCGATGCTGGCCGGTGTCCCGCTCCTGACGGGCAAGGTGGTCGACGTGATCCGTCGTACGGAGGGCGGCTTCGCGCGCGGGCGCGCCCGCATCGAGGGAACTCAGGACGACGCGGGCCGGGCGGTCGAACTCGGCTTCCAGAACGAGCACTTGCTCGCCACACGCGACGGGGTGACCGTCGCGACCACACCCGACCTGATCTGCGTCCTGGACAGCGAGACGGGCGATCCGGTGACCACGGAGGGCCTGCGCTACGGGCTGCGCGTCAGCGTCTTCGCCGCCCGCTGCGACCCGCGCTGGATCACCCCGGTCGGGCTCGCGCTGGCCGGTCCGCGCTGCTTCGGGTACGAGGTGGACTACCTGCCCTTCGGATCTTCGGCCCCCTGAGCCCGCGCCCCGGCGGACGGTCGCAGCGTGATCGTCCGCCGCGTGTGCTTCTCCACCGCGTCGCGGGAGTAGAGGAGCGGGAAGGACCCGTCGGCGGCCCAGCTCGCGAACAGGTCGTCGTAGTGCGGACTGCCCGGAACACCGGACTGCCCCGGCGAGTTCATCGCCACGGAATCGTCCCAGGAGCCGACGTCAACGACGATCCGGAAGGTGGCCCCCGCGGTCTGCCGGAACCCCGGCCCGTAGGCGGCGGCACCCACGGTGTCCCCGCTGCCGCCGCGCGGAACGGGCCCCACGGAGGCCCATTCCGGGGCGGGTCCGTCGAGCAGGGCCGCGATGGGGTGGTGCGGGTGGGCATGGTGGAGGGCGCCCCACGACCAGGCGGCCGGGTCGGGACCCAGGAGCCCGCTGAGTTCACCGACGGCCGCGGAAAGCGTGCCGAGCAGCAGCCCGGGGTCCGGATCACCGTCGAGCAGCTCCAGATCGATGCGGGCGTCCGCCGCAGCGTCCTCGACGGGAAGCACCCGCGCCAGGGCCCGCTCACGCGGCCCTTCGCCCGCGATCCCTTCGAGGGCGCGCGCGAGGAGGGCGGGCCGCAGATGCCGCCGGTACCAGACCTCGAAGAGCGCGGCGGCCGGGGATTCGGGGGTGAGGCGGGCGTCCCAGTCACGGAGGAGGTCGAGGGCGGTGGCGAGGAGGTCACCGGAGGCGGCGGGGCCGACGGGGTCGGCGGGGCCGACGGGGCCGACGGAACCGCCCGGGTCGGCAGGACTGGCAGGGCCGACGGAACCGCCCGGGTCGGCAGGACTGGCAGGGCCGACGGAACCGCCCGGGTCGGCAGGGCTGGCGGGGCCGACGGGATGGCCGGATCCGGCCACGCCCGCCGCGACACCGGCACCCTCGCCCGTCACCGCGTGCGGGGACCCGCCGTCGCTCCTCGGGCCACCCCCGACGCCCGCCGCCGCGTGCGCAGTCGAACCGTCGCCGCACAAATCAACGTGGTCGCCCGACGCCCCGTCCACGGACATACCCTCGCCGCGCGGGCCGCCCTCACTCGCCCCCGTGCCTGACACGCCATGGCCGGATGCGGGGGCGTCGGCCTTCGCATCGCCGGGCGCGGAAGCCCCGGACACCGTGGTCCCGACAGGCAACTCCGCGAGCAGCGCCCGCACCCGCCGCCCCGGCAGGCTCACGTAGTCCGTCTGGAGGCGGACGCAGTCCTCGACCGTCCAGGACGCGTGTGCGGCGAGTTCCCCCGTGATGCGGTCGTGGCGGGTCGGTGCGTACCAGTCGTACGTGACCGTCTTCTCCGCGTTCGGGTACGCGGGCGGCAGATTCAGCTGGTTGGCCGTGGCGAACCAGCCCTCGGACGGGTTGCGGGCCGAGGGGAGTTCCTCCACGTCCAGGAAGCCGTCCCACTCGTAGCGGCCGTCGCCCGGTACGGGCAGTGTGCCGTCCCAGCCAGGGCGGACGGGGACGCGGCCCGCGGGGCGCCAGCCGATCGTGCCGTCGGGGGACGCGTAGACCTGGTTCTCGCCGGGGGCTCCCCAGCGGCGCATCGCCGCGACGAACGCGTCGGGGCTCGCCGCCCGCATGTAGTCCATGCTGCCGAGATAGGGGGCCATGCCGGGACCCAGCCAGGCCGCGCGGACCGCGAACGCGGCGTTCCGGTCGGGCAGTTCGCGGATCACCGGGCCGTGGCGCGTGAACCACAGATCCGTGCGGACCGCCTCGCCGCCGCGCACCGGAACCGACTCCGTGACGCGCGTCATCGGCTCCCAGCGGTTCTCCTACCAGTACTCGTGCGGGTTCGCCGGGTTCGTGCGGTAGACGTACAGATCCTCCTGGTCGATCGGGAAGATCGTCAGGCCGAAGGCGATCCGCCCGTTGTGGCCGATGGAGACGCCGGGCAGGGCCGGTTCGCCCGCCCCGATGACGTCGATGCCCGGCGCCGACAGGTGCGCGAGATAGCGCAGCGCGGGCAGGGCGATCCCGCGGTGCGGATCGTTGGCCAGGAGCGGGCGGCCGGTGGCCGTGCGGGCCGGGGCGATGACCCAGTTGTTGGAGCCGTCCAGGCCCTGGCGGGGCGCCGCGCCCGCCGCCCACGGGGGCGTGGTGGCCATCTCGTACACGCGCAGGACATCGGCCGGGATGACGGACAGGTCGAGCCCCTCGGGGACGCGAAGCCGGTGCGGGGCGGGCTCGCGGCGGCGGCGCAGGTCCTCCGTGCCGGGGCCGTGGTCGCGCAGGGTGAGGGCACGGGCGACCTCGTCACGGAGGTTGTACTGCAGGCCGTGGCTGCGGATGCGGGCCACGTCGGAGGGCTCCCAGTACGACGGTTCGTATGACAGGAGGGCGAATTCGGGCGGGAGTTGGCCGGAGTCGGCGCGGCACAGCGTCACGTACGCGTTGATGCCGTTCACGAACGCCGTCGTCACCCGCTCCGTGTCGTCCCCGTACGCGCGCCACTCCTCGGCCATGTCGCCGCGGTAGAGGAACAGCCGGGCCGCGCGGTCGTGTTCGGCGTACCGCTCCCCCAGCACCTCGGCGAGCAGGCCGAGTCCGCGGCGCCGCCACAGGTCCAGCTGGAAGAGGCGGTCGCGGGCGGCGTTGAAGCCCTGGGCCAGGAAGAGGTCGTCCTGCGACGCGGCGTACAGATGAGGGACGCCCCACTGGTCGATCCGGATCTCCACGGGCTCCCGGAGGCCCGGCACCTCGAAGAAGTCGCCCTTGTCGCCCTCGTTCGTCGTCATGCGCGCTTCACTCCCTCTTCCGGTACGGCCGGGGCCGCGGAAGGGGCCGGGGCCGGTCCCGGGCCCGGTGCGAACCAGACGACCGCGAGCAGTACGACGAGGTTGGCGGCGAGCGCGATGATGCCGCCGTTCACCCCGTGGTACGGGTCGTTGTCGGTGGCCCACAGCAGGGTCATCACCGCGAGCCCGGTGAGCATGCCGGATACGGCGGCCCGCGCGGTCAGCCGCCGCCAGAACAGGGCGAGCAGCACGACGGGCACGAGTTGCGCCAGGCCCTCGTACGACAGGACGGAGAGCTCGACGAGGGTGTTCGGGTAGAAGAGGCTGCCCGCGAGGGCGATCAACCCGGCGATTACGCAGACCAGTTGGGAGAGCCGCTTGGCCCGCATGTCGCCGGCGTCGCCCGATGTGCCGAGCGCACGGCGGCGCGCCCGCGGATCGGCGCCGTTGCCGCCGCCGAGGATCGTGCGGCCCCACAGCGTGCCGATGGAGAGCATGAAGACGCTCATCGGCACGATCGCCGAGAGGGCGCCCGCGACGCCGATGAGCGCGACGACGGGTGAGGGAAGGGAGTCGGTGACGAGGCTGAAGAGGGCCAGGTCGGGGTTGCCCAGGGTCGGCATCACGAACAGGGCGGTGGCGCCGACCACCATCGGTACGAACAGGAGCAGTTGGTACCAGGGCAGGAGCAGCGCGTTGCGGCGCAGGGCGTTGGGGCTCTTGGCGCTGAGGTAACCGGCGACGGTGGTCGGGAAGATGGTGATCGTCACGGCGTTGAGCACTACGGTGCTCAGGAACCACATGGCGTTGCGCCCGCCGGACTCGTGACCGGGGAAGGTCAGCCACTCGGGCCTCTCGGTGACCATGCGCTGCATGAAGTCGCTGACGCCGCCGAGGTAGTGCATCGGGATGTACACGGCGAGGAACACCACGGCGACGATCACCAGCATGTCCTTGAGCGCGCTCACCCACGCCGAGCCGCGAAGCCCTGACACGAGGATGAACACTTCGGCCACGACGAAGGAGATGACGGCGGCGACCTTCAGATCGACGCTGCCGTACGTCATCGCGTTCACGACGACGCCCATGCCCTGAATCTGCACCTGGATGTAGGGGACGATGAAGACCGTCGCGACGACGGCGACGAGAATCCCCACCGGGCGCGAGCGGAACCGGAATTCGGCGATGTCCGCGATGGAGATGAGGCCGTGCCGGCTCGCGTACGTCCACAGGGCGGGGCCGACGACGTACGCGACGGCGAAACCGACGGTCAGGTAGGCGACCAGGTAGAGGATCGGCGCGCCGAAGGAGTACGACCAGCCGGCGGTGCCCAGGAACGAGAAGCTCGTGTACGTCTCGCCTGCCATGAGCAGCCAGATGAACAGGACGCCGAGCCCGCGGCTGGAGACGGACCACTCGGCGAGGCCCTTGGACCGGCCGCGGGCGCTCCACAGGCCGATGCCGATGGTGGCGACCATGGCGAGCCCGAAGATGGTGGTCGCGACGGCTGCGGAGCCGTTCATCGGCGGCCTCCCTCGGGGGCGGGGTCGCTACCGGGGAGGTCGTCGGCCGGGATGGGCTCGACGGCGTTCGTGCGGTACGCCGGGTCGAGCCGGGCGGCGAGCCAGATGACCAGAGGGCTGATCACCGTGGCGGCGATGACCCAGAACAGGAGGAAGGGGATGCCGAGGATGCGCGGCTCGATGCGGTTGGCGACGAACGGGGCGGCGCCGTAGAGCAGGACGGGGACGAGGAGCAGCCAGAGGGAGGGGCGGGCCACGCCGCGGAGGGTGGGGAGGCCGTCCAGCGGCGAGGCCGCGGCGTCCGGTGGGCCTGGTGGGCTCTGCTCGCCGCTGTCTTCTGCTGTCGGGGGCATGGGGGGACTCCTTGGGGAAGGGCCGGGAGGGTCACGCGGGGTTGCACGGAGGGGGGCGCCACGGATCAGACAGCGGGGTCGTAACGGATCAGACCGAGGGGTCGTAACGGCCGTCGACCGCGGTCCAGCCTCCGTCGACGCTCAGCACGGTGCCGGTGACGAAGGTGGAGGCGTCGGACACGAGATAGGCGACGGCGCCGGCGAGTTCGTCGGCGCGGGCCCACCGCTTGAGCGCGGAGGCCCGGGCGTAGGCATCGAACCATTCGGGGTCGGCGGCGATCTGATCGGTGAGCGGAGTACGGACGACGCCGGGCGCGACCGCGTTGAACCGTACGCCCTGCGGCCCCCATTCTGCAGCGGCGGTCCGCAGCAACTGGACAAGGCCCGCCTTCGACGCGGCGTACGGTCCCTGGCCCGGCTCCACCTGGAAGGCCCGCATCGAGGCGAACCCGACCACGCTCCCCCGGCCGCGCTCGGCCATGCCGGGGGCGACAGCCTGGATGAGCGTGAGGTAGGAGCGCAGGTTCAGCGCGATGACGCGGTCGAACTCGTCGAGGCCGTAGTCGGCGATGCGCTTGCGCACGTTGGCCCCGACGGTGACGACGAGCCCGTCGAGCGCCCCCCATGCGGCGACGGCGGCGCGGACGGCGTCCGGGTCAAGGACGTCCAGGGGGTGGTTGACCGCCGTGCCGATGCCGGAGGCCCCCGCCTCGCCCTTCCCTACCTCGCCCTTCCCCGCCGCGAGCGCCGCCGTCTCGGCCGCTCCTTCCGCGTCCCGGTCGGCGACGATGACGTGCGCGCCCTGGGCGACCAGCGCGCGGGCGGCCTCGCGCCCGATACCGCTCGCGCCGCCGACGACCGCGACGCGACGGCCGTCGAGCCGGAACAGATTGCCGTAATCCATGGTGGTGATGCCTCTCTTGCCGGGGCTGGGGGTCGGGGTCGGGGTCGGGTGACCGGATCGGCCGTTGTCCGCTGCTGGCCCAGGGCCTGCTGTTGCTGGCCTAAGGCCTGATGACCGCCATCCGGGTCACCGTCAGTTCCTCGATGGCGAACCTGGGGCCCTCGCGGCCGATGCCCGAGTCCTTGACGCCGCCGTACGGGGCGACGTCGCTGCGGTAGCCGGGGACCTCGTTCACCACCACACCGCCGGCGTCCAGGCGGTCCACGGCCTGCAGCGCTGCCCGCAGGCCGCTGGTGTAGACGGACGCGTGCAGGCCGTAGCGGCTCGCGTTGACCATGTCGTACGCGGTGTCCAGATCCGGCACCGTACGCAGGCAGACGACCGGGCCGAAGATCTCCTCGTCCCAGGCGGGTTCGCCGTCGGGGACCTCCGCGAGCAGGGTCGGGGCGACGCACCGGCCCCCTCCCGCGTCCCGGGCTCCCCCGGCCACGAGCCGTGCGCCCGCAGCCCGGGCCCGTCCGACCCAGTCGAGCACCCGCTCCGTCGCCGTCTCGTCGATGAGCGCCGATACGCGGGTCCCGGCGTCGCGGGGGTCGCCGACCACGATGTCCGGCAGCCGCTCCGTGAGCCGCTTCTCGAACTCCTCCGCGACCGCGGCGACGACGATGACCCGCTGTACGGAGATGCAGGCCTGGCCCGACGCGTAGAACCCGCCCCGCACCACCGCGTCGGCCGCCGCGTCGAGATCGGCGTCCGCGGCCACGACGAGCGCCGCGTTGGAGCCGAGTTCGAGGACCACCTTGCGGGGAGCCGCGTCCCGGGCGATGCGGTGGCCGACGGCCGCGGACCCGGTGAAGGAGACCGCCGCGACCTCCGGATGCGTGGTGAGCGTTCGGCCGACCTCCGCGTCCCCCGTGACGAGCTGCACCGCTCCGGCGGGCGCGCCCGCCGCAACGAGCTGCTCCCGTACGAGATGGACGAGCCGCAACGTGGCGAGCGGTGTCGCGGGGGCGGGCTTGACGATCACCGGGCAGCCCGCGGCGAGCGCCGGTGCGATCTTGTGGGAGGCGAGCAGGACGGGGTAGTTGAAGCCCGCGATGCCGACCACGACGCCCACGGGCTTGCGCGTCCAGAAGCCGAAGAGGCCCTCCCCGGACGGCTGCAGGTCCAGCGGCACGGTCTCCCCGTGCAGATGGGCCACCTCGTCCGCGGCGGCCTGCCAGGTGGCCACGGCCCGCTGCATCTCGACCCCGCAGTCGACCCGCGGCTTCCCGGTCTCCAGGACGAGCAGGTCCACGAGGTCGGGCACCGCTTCGGCGAGCGCCGCCGCGACCCCGGCGAGCACCTGCCGCCGCACTCCCGCGGTCAGCCTGCCGACCCGCACGCGGACCGCCGCGGCGTGCTCGACGGCCCGCCCCGCGAGGTCCGCGTCGCCGACCGGCGCCGCGGCGATCTCGGTTCCGTCGTACGGGAAGAGGACCGGCTGACTGGCGCGCGCGGCCACCCAGCCGTCCCCCACGGGCAGTCCTGCGGGGCAGGTCATCGCGTCGGGGCGGGTCATCGTGCGCCTCCCGTGGTGCCGTTCAGGAACGAGCGGGCCGCCGCGGCGTACACCCGCGTGTACTCGACGATCTCGCGCACCTCGACGAACTCGTCCTTCTGGTGCGCGATCCACTTCCCGCCAGGGCCGTAGACGACGGTCGGCAGACCCGCGTCGCGGGTGAGGATGGTCCCGTCCGTGGTGCCGGGCACTGCACCGAACGGCGGGGCGGTGCCGTGTACTTGGCGGTGTCCGTCGACCAGCGCGGTGACCACCGGATGGTCATCGGCGATCTCGATGGCGGGCCGGTCGTCGACGACGGTGAGCCGGACGCCCACCCCCACACTCCCGGCCGCGTCGACCGCGAACTCCTGCACCTTGGCGATGAGTTCGGCGTGATCGGTACCGGGAATCGTGCGTACGTCGACGCCGACGAGCCCATGCGCGGGGATGACGTTGAGCTGGTCCGGGTCCCCGCCGTGCAGCACGGTCGGTGTGACCGTCACGCTCCCGGCGTGCGGGTGGGTGCCGTACCGCTTCAGGGCCCAGTCCTGCACGCCGCCGAGCGCTTCGACGATGCGCGCCCCGGCGACGATCGGGCTCCTGGCCTCCTGCGGCATGGCGCCGTGGGCCATCACCCCGTCGAGATCGAGCCGGAGCCGGATGCCGCCGCGGGCGGAGGTGCACACCTCGTACCCCTCGGGCTCGCAGACGATGACCCCGTCCACCTCGCGCGCGAGCGGTGTCGCGGCGAACGCCTTCGCGCCGAGCATCAGCCCTTCCTCGTCGCACAGCACCCCGAGGACGACACGGCCGGGGAAGGGGCCCGCGAGCTGCAGGGCCCGTACCCCGTGGATCATCGCCGCGACGCCGGACTTCATGTCGGCGGAGCCGCGCCCCCACAGCTTGCCGTCGCGGATCTCGGCGCCGTAGGGGTCGACGCTCCAGTCCGCCGGATTCCCCTCCGTGACGACGTCGATGTGCCCCTCGAACATCAAGGTCGGTCCTTCGCCGCCCCCGCCCTCGATGACGGCGACGGTGTTGGGCCGGCCGGGCGCGACCTCCACCACGTCGTACGTCCAGCCGAACTCGGTGAAGAGCCGGGCGACGAGTTCGGCGGCGGGCTGCTCGACCTCGGTGGCCCCGGCCGCGTTGACGGTGCGCAGCCGGACCAGATCCCGGGTGAAGGAGACAACGGCAGTCGGGTCGACGGTCGGTTCGACGGCGGGCGCGCTTGAGCTGGTGTGACGTGAGCCGGTGTGCATGGAACCTCCAAGTCGGCCGACCACGAGGCCAGTCGACTGGTCAGACCAGTTGAGTTCCCGTACTCTGCCTCCACGTTCACGGCCGGGTCAACCACCAGATCTTGGTTTTCCCGTGCCGATATCGCGTATCAGCTACGTACGTGGAGGGGGCGGGCCGATGGCCGCCGACGACGCCGACCTGTTCCGGCCGGTCACACCGGTCCGCGCCTATCAGCGGGTGGCGGAGCAGATCGAGGAGCGCATCCTCAGCGGGGATCTGCCGCCCGGTTCACGGCTGCCCGCCGAGCGCGAGCTGGTCAACCGCTTCGGGGTGGGCCGCTCCACGGTCCGCGAGGCGCTGCGCGTACTGCAGTCGGCGGGCCTGATCCGTTCACGCCCCGGCGATCCGCTGGGCGCCGAGGTGCTCGGCGTCTCCCCGGACAATCTCAGCCAGGCCCTGGGCCGCCTGACCCGCTCCAGCGTGGCGACGCTCGGCGAACTGGTGCAGTTCCGCATGGTGTTGGACGCCGAGAGCAATCGCCTCGCGGCCCGCCTGCACGGCGCGGACGACCTCGCGAGGATGCGCGAGCAGATCACCCGCATGGAGGCGCTCAGCAGCGGAAGCGGCAGCGGCCCGGCGGCCCTGCACGCGTTCAGCGAGGCCGATGCGCTCTTCCACCGGGCGATCGCGGAGGCCAGCGGCAATTCCCTCCTTGCCCTGTGCGCACGGGCCGTGCACGAGGCGGTGGTGGAGGTCATCGAGAAGAAGATCGCGGGCGTCACGGACACCACGGCCTGGATGGAGCGCTCCATAGCCCACCACCGCGAGGTCCTGGCGGCGATCACCGCGGGCGACGGACCTCTCGCGGCCCGCCTCGGCCGCACGGCGCTGCACGAGTACTACGCCGGGCATGTGGAGCCCTGCACAAGGGAGATGCTGGCGGCTTCGGTCGAGGATCACTGACGGGCTCGCCCCCCGTACGAGCCGGTCAGTCAGCCCCGGAACCCCGGCGAGAGACCGAGCCGCCCCTCCAGCTGTTGCAGCAACTCCCCCAGCAGTGAACTGAGTTGACCCTGCCCGTCCTCGTCGAGCCCGGCGAGGACCACGTTCTCGTAGGCGAGCTGGTCGGGCAGGAGCGAGTCGACGAGATCTCGGCCCGTGTCGGTCAGGCCGACGTGCGAGACCCGGCGGTCACGGGTGTCGGCGCGCCGGTCGACCAGGTCGCGTTCCTGGAGCTGCTTGAGGCGCTTGGTGACGGCGGCCCCCGAGGAGAAGGTCTCGCGGGCCAGTTCGCCGGGGGTCAGTTCATGACCGGTGCGCCGCAGCGCGCCCAGGAGGTCGAACTCGGGGCGGGTCAGACCGACGCGGCGCAGCGGCGCGTCCTCGGCCTGCTGCAGGAGGGCCGCGCAGCGGTTGATGCGGCCGATGACCTCCATCGGGCCCGTGTCGATGTCCGGCCGCACCGCCTGCCACTGCCGCACGACGGCGGCGACGGTGTCACGGGGCACGACGCCGGGAACACCGCCCGCAGCATCCGTGGACCCCACCGCGGCGGCACCGTCCACGGCACCGCCCGCGCCGCCGTCTCCCGCGCGGGCCACGGCGTCCGCCGCCGTGTCCCGTTCGCTCCCGTTCCTCATGCGCCCCTGTCCTCGCCCTTCCGCGTCGCCCGGCTGGTCACACCCGTACGCGCTCGCCGTGCTGCATGCCGCGTACCGTCGCCGCGAGCGTACGGTGTCCTGCCTGCTCGGCTGCCATCACCCGCTGGTCCGGCAGGGCGCGCTGCCACCATTCGCCCGCCGCCGCGTCGTGGGCGGTGCGCAGGTCGACCAGGGCGGCGGTCAGGCCGCGACGGGCCGGGCGCAGGGCGCCGGGGGCGGGGCGCGGGGCCGCCAGGGCCTGTTCGGCGCGGGCGCGGGCCCGGTCCGTGGCGTCGATGGCCAGCTCGATGTGGTCGGCGGCACGCCGGTTGGTGACGGCGATGGCCGCGACGATGCCGAGCAGCGCGCCCACGAACGTGTCCACGACCCGGTCGAGGATGAGGTCGCCGGGCTGCTGGAACCGTGCGAACTCGGTGACGAGGAGCGCCATCGGCGTGACGCACACGCTGCCCAGCCAGTAGTTGCGGCCGATGAGTGCCTCCGCGCCGAAGGCGAGCGCCAGGCAGCAGACGATGAGCGCGGCGTGGCTGAGGTGGGCCAGCGGGGCGATCGCGGCGAAGGCGAGCACTCCGACGAGGTTGCCGACCACGCGCTGCACTCCCCTGTTCCAGGTGAGCGTGACGTTGGCCTGGTAGAGCGAGGCCGCCGTGACGAGGGCCCAGTAGGGGCGGCCGACACCGAGGGCCAGTGACGCGTATCCCGCGAGCGCGCAGCCGACGGCCGTCCGCAGCGCGATGGGCAGCAGCGGCGATCCGGGGCCCAGGCGCCGCCACAGGGCGCCCTTCGGCGGGCGGGCCGCCAGTTCTGACTCCACCCCTAGGAGTTCGTCGTCCGCGCCGGGCCGTACGTCGCCGGGGCGCGGCACCGCGCCCGTGCCGCGCAGGCCCGTCGCCCAGGAGCGGAGTTGGGCGGGGTCGGCCGCCGAGGGCTCTGCCAGGGCGTCCTCGGCGCGGATCACCAGGCGCTCCAGGGCGCGGCGGGCCGCCGTGCGGGAGCCGGTGGCGAGCAGTGACTGCCAGGCGGCGTGGACGGCCGCGGCCGCACCGGGGCGGGCGCGCTCCCGGTCGGGCCCCGTGGCCTCGGCGTAAGCGGCTGCCGCGTTCAGGGCCCGTGCGGTGGCGCGGCGCTCGGGGCCGTGCGGCCGGACCAGGGCGGGGGCCATGCCGACCAGCCAGGCGATGGCGCCCGCGCCGAGAGTGAGGGCGAGGTGGCCGGGGACCTGTCCGATGGCCTGCGGCGCGAAGAGGGTGGCGGAGCTGATGAAGGTGAAGATGAGGTGGCCGGGCGGGCCGATGCGGGTGGCGTCGCAGAGCGTCTTCTGGGCGGCGGCGAGCAGCGATCCGACGGCCACGAGCACGACCGCCGACGTGGTGAGCGAGGCGGCGACCATGGCGATGCCGACGCCGGCCAGCATGCCGAGGACGACCCCGGCGAGGGCGCGGGCCCGTGCGGCGTAGGGGAGGTTGTGCGTGTAGAGGGCGCAGAACGATCCGGCCATCGTGTACATGACGAGGTCGAGGCGGCCGAGCGCGAGGAGCGTCAGATTCGGTATCGCGGTGGCGACGACCACACTCGACGCGGGCTTGAACCAGATGTCGGACGGCTTGCCCGGACGCAGCACACCGGCGAGCGGGAGTCGGCGGGCGCGGGAGGGGGCGAAGGGGCGGGGCGAAGGGGGTGGTGCACTGCTCATACCAAGAACATTAGCAAGTGTTTTACTCGAAAACGATTTACCCCGGAAGTCTCCTCCGTCACGCCGCGTCCGCTCCCTCCGCGCTCCCCGCGTACACCCGTGCGCTCGCATACGACGCCCCGCGGGAGGGCATCGACCCGACGACACCGTCGATCGGGGAGGTGCGCGGTGCACGGACCGGCGCAGGCCGGCTGGCTGCTCGTCGCGCTGTGCGCGGCGACCGGGTCCTACTGCCTGCTGCGGATGCGCAGCAGAGTCGAGGAACAGCGCCGGGCGGCCGGCGGTGAAGCGCTCATGGGCTTCGGAATGGCCTTGATGGCCGTGCCCGCGGCCGTCCTCGACCCGCCGCGGGGGGTCTGGCTTGCATACGCGGCCGTGTTCGGCGCGGCGGCACTGCGCGCGCTGTGGGCCGCCCGGAGCAATCGCCACCACCTGCATCACCTGGTCGGCGCCTGCGCCATGGTCTACATGGCGGCGGCCATGACCGCGACGCCCGCCGCCCACACGGGCCACGGCGGCGGTGGCGCACCGGCGCTCACCGGAGCGCTCCTGCTGTACTTCGCCGGATACGTGCTGTGGTCGGGAGTCCGCCTCCTGCCCGTGGCGCCCGTACCGACGCTCGCGGCAGCGGAGGGGGGCGGCGGGGGCACGGTCACGGGGTGGGGCGACCGCACGGAGCTGGCGATGGCGTGCCGGCTGTCGATGGGCATCGCCATGATCGCGATGCTGCTTACGCTGTAGAGCGGTGCGGCTTACGCTGCAGAGCATCGCTGCTTACGCTGCAGAGCGGCGCGGCAGACGCGAGGACCAGGCCCCCGCGGGCCCGTAACGGGTGATATCCCGGCGATCGGCCGTGGCGTGCGTCACTTGAGGCGATAGGCCATACCCTCCGGGAGCGCCGCCCTCATAGTCTTGACACATGTTGCTCCCCGTTGCGCTGTTGCTGCTGGGCGCCCTCACCGCCGTCGTCGCCCCGCGCCTCCTCGCACGCGCCGACTGGCCGGAGCGCGAACCGGTGGTCGCGCTGTGGGCATGGCAGTGCGTCGTGGCGGGTGTGCTCATGTGCTGCGCCCTGTCGATGACCCTGAGCGCCGCCGCCGCGTGGCAGGCCGTGCGCGGCCATGTCTTCGCGCCCGCGCCGCACGACGTGGTCGACGCCTACGCGCTGGGGGCGGGCGGCTCCTGGGCGCCCGCGACCGCGGTGGCGCTGGCTCTCGGCGGCGTGTGGACCGCGGCGATGCTGACCCGCGAGATCGCCGGGGCGCGGACCCGGCGCCGCAGGCGGCGCGCCGAACTCCTCCTCCGATCCCCGCTGTTGCCCGGCGAGGCGCCCGGCGCCGACCGTCTCGTCGTCCTGGAGGGCGAGCGTCCCGACGCCTGGTGGCTGCCGGGCACGGCGCCCCAACTGGTCATCACCACCGCCGCGTTGCGCCGCCTGAAGGGCCGGCAGCTGGATGCGGTGCTCGCCCACGAGCAGGGGCACGCCCAGGCCAGGCACGACTGGCTCCTGCACTGCTCGGGCGCGCTGGCCACGGGGTTCCCGCAGGTGCCGGTGTTCGCCGCGTTCCGGGACGAGATGCACCGCCTGGTCGAACTGGCCGCCGACGACGTGGCCTCGCGCCGCTTCGGCCGCCTGACGATCGCCCTCGCGCTGATCGAGCTCAACGAGGACCGTGGGGTATTCGGCCCCTGCCCGACCCCGCAGGCACACGTACCGCAGCGGGTACACCGCCTGCTGTCCGCCCGCCCGCGCCTCACCGCGGGCCGCCGCCTGCGCCTGACGGCAGCCGCGGCACTGGTGCCGGTGATCCCGCTACTGGTGACGTTCGTGCCGGGGCTGCGCGCGCTCGGCTAGCCGCCCGGCCGGCATGACTCGCCCACCGGATCACGCACCGGGATGGCCCCCGTCGCCGCCCGTCGGCGAGGATCACTTCATGCACTCCGCCGCACCGCTCGACTCGCCGCCCAGCCCGCCGCGCCCGGACAAGCCCCGTGCCGCGCTCACCGCCGCGCTCCTGTGCGTCCCCTCGCTCCTGCTGATCCTCCTGGTCGAGCTGGAGTGGCGCCCGCTGCGCACCCTCGACGGCGACATCGCGCGCACCACGCACCGCTGGGCGGTCGAGCACGACGGCCTCACCCGGGCCAGCCGCATCCTGACCGACTGGGTGTGGGACCCGTGGACGATGCGCGCGCTGATCACCGTGGCCGTGCTGTGGGTCGCCTTCCGCGGCGCGTACCGCCTCGCCCTGTGGCTCGCGGTGACCTGCGCGGTGGGCACGCTGGTGCAGCAGGGGCTCAAGGCGGCGGTCGACAAGCCGCGCCCGGTGTGGCCGGATCCGGTGGACTCCGCGCACTTCGCGGCCTTCCCCTCGGGCCACGCCATGACGGCGACGGTCGTGTGCGGTCTTGTCCTGTGGCTCCTGCGCATGTACGGCGCCGGGCCCGCCCTGTGGCGCACGGGGGTGACCATCGCCGTGGTCTCCGTCGCCGGGGTCGGCGTGACCCGGATCTGGAACGGCGTGCACTGGCCGTCGGACGTCCTGGGCGGCTGGCTGCTCGGCGCGCTCGCGGTGGCCCTCGCGATCGCCACGTACACGCGCCGCCCCGGCGCCCGCACGCAAGCCGACCCCGCGTAACCGGCCCGCGGCCGAGCGCACTTGACCGCTCATCGGCCGTTCCCGGAGGATCCGGGGCATGACGATCAAGGCCACGCTCTTCGACTTCTCCGGGACCCTGTTCGGAATCGAGTCCACCGCCGCCTGGCTGCGCGCGGTGCTCCAGGAGGCCCGGCTCCCGCTCACCGACACGGAGTTCGAGCGGCTGGCGGCGGACCTGGAGCGGGCGGGCGCGCTGCCGGGCGGGGCGCGCCCCACCGCCGTACCCGAGCGTCTCGCCGAGCTGTGGGCCCAGCGCGACCGCAGCGCCGCACAGCACCGCGCCGCCTTCACGGGCCTCTCGCGCGAGGTCACGCTGCCCGATCCGCGCCTGCACGACGCCCTGTACGAACGCCACATGCAGCCTGCGGCCTGGCGGCCCTACGCCGACGCGGCCGAGGTACTGGCCGGGCTCCGCGAGCGGGGCATCCGTATCGCGGTGATCAGCAACATCGGGTGGGACCTGCGCCCCGTCTTCCGCGCCCACGGCCTCGCCCCGTACATCGACGCCTACACCCTGTCGTACGAGCACGAACTCCAGAAGCCGGACCCGCGCCTGTTCGCCCGCGCCTGCGGGGAACTCGGCGTCGATCCGGCGGACACGCTGATGATCGGCGACGACCGGCACGCGGACGCCGGCGCCGCCGCGCTCGGCTGCGCCGTGCACTTCGTGGACCATCTGCCCGTGGACCGCAGGCCGGACGCGCTGCGCCCCGTCCTGGGCCTCGTCGACCAGAGCTGAGAGGGACCCAGGGGCCGGGCGGTCTACGACCGATAGCCCTCGACCTCGGCGACAGGACGCACCCTCGCCTCGTCGGGGTTCTCGCCGAACTCGGCCTTCGCGCGCCGCTGGCGCAGCAGGTCCCAGCAGCGGTCGAGTTCACGTTCGATCGCGCCGAGCCTCGCACGCTCCGTCGCCACGTCGATCGCGCCCGACGCCAGGGATTCCCGCAGGGTCCGCTCGTCGTCGACCATCGACGCGATCCGGGCCAGAATCTGCTCTTGGTCCATCTCAGCAAGCCTCCTCGGCCCCCCGGCCCACTGTAAGGAGGGTTCGGCCGATCGGCACCCGTGAGCAGGCAACACTCCCCCGCGGTGTTGCCTGCCCCAGGTCACACCGGACCAGATGCCCACTGAGGGTCTTGGTCCGAGTCACGCTGAGTATACTGGCTCAGAGCCAGTCAACGCAGGAGTTACAGGATGTCCCCGCGTAGCGCATCGGTCAATGAAGAGTTGCGAAGGCGTTCCAGGGAACGACTCCTGCAGGCCACGGTCGAGCTCGTGGGCGAGCGCGGCTATGAGGCGACCACGCTCGGCGACATCGCCGACCGCGCGGGCTCGGCCCGCGGTCTCGTCTCGTACTACTTCCCGGGCAAGCGGCAACTCCTGCAGTCCGCGGTGCACCGTCTGATGCACCGCACGCTGGAGACCGCCCTGGAGCGGGAGCCGCGCAGCGCGGACGGCCAGGAGCGCCTCGCCCGTGCCATCGACGCGATCCTGGGCCTCGCGAGGGACCAGCCCCTCCTCATGCGCACGCACATGGCGGGGATCCTGCAGGCGGACGGGTTCGTGCGCTGCCCGGAACAGCAGCACCTCGCCGAACTGCTCCGCGACACCGTCGTACGGCACGGGTCGCTCGACGTGGACACCGACTATCCGCTGCTGCGCGCACTGCTCATGGGCGCGGTCTTCGCGGTACTGCTTCCGGGGGCGCCGATGCCGCAGGGTGCCCTGCGGGCCGAGCTCTTCCAGCGGTACGGGCTCGCGTGGGAACTGGGTGTCCCGCCGGGCGACGAGCCGCCCGGCGGGACACATGAGCGAGCGGACGACCAGGCCGCGCAGGAGACGCGGTCCGCTCAGCGTGCCACCCGCCCGAAATAGTCCGGTCAGTCGAAGTAGTCCGGCTGGGTCTGGACGTTGAGCTCACGGACGCGGACCCGCTCGGCGGGGTCCGTCCGCTTGTCGTCGATCTTCAGGACGTCGAAGCCCTTGGCGATGTCGTTCGAGTAGATGTAACCGTTGTAGTAGTACGCCGACCAGGAACCGCCCGTCTGGATCGCGTCGGTGGACAGGGGGCCGCGCTCGAAGTAACCGATCTCCTTGGGCTTCGAGGAGTTGGTGAAGTCCCAGACGGAGACGCCGCCCTGGTACCACGCCTGGACCATCAGGTCCTTGCCCTTGACCGGGATCAGCGAGCCGTTGTGGGCCACGCAGTTCTCGGTCGCGGCCTGGTGGCGCGGGATCTTGTAGTAGCTCTTGAAGACGAGCTTGCGGTGGTCGCCCTTGCCCCTGACCTCGTAGATGCCGTTGGCGCCGCGCTCGGGACCGGTGGCCTCGTCGCAGGTCGCGGCGCCGCCGCCGCCCAGCTCGTCGGTGAAGACGACCTTGTCGGCCCTCTGGTTGAACGTCGCCGAGTGCCAGAACGCGAAGTTCTTGTTGTCCTGGACCTGGTCGATGACCTTCGGCTTCTCCGGGTTCTTGATGGAGAAGAGGATTCCGTCGCCCATGCAGGCACCGGCGGCGAGGTCCTCGGAGGGCAGCACGGTGATGTCGTGGCAGCCGGTGGTCTTGGAGACGCCGGGGTTGGTGGGCCCGCCCGGGTTTCCGCCGCCGTCGGGGCCTTCACCCGGGAAGAGCACGGGGAAGTCGACGACCGCCGCCTTCTGCGGGGCCTTGCGGGGCACCTTGATGACGGAGATGCCGTCGTGCGGGGGCTGGCAGTCCGGGAACGTCGCGCTCGGGGAGTACGAGGAGACGTACACGTAGACGTTCTTCTTCTCCGGCACCAGGGTGTGCGTGTGCGAGCCGCAGGCGGTCTCGACGGCGGAGACGTACTTCGGGTTCGACTTGTCGCTGATGTCGAAGACCTTCATGCCCTCCCACGAGGACTTCTCGGTCGCGGGCTGCGTGGTGCTGTTGCAGGAGCTGTCGCTGCGCGAGGAGTCGGTGGAGAGGAAGAGCAGGTTGCCCGAGACCGAGATGTCGTTCTGCGAGCCGGGGCACAGGACCTGGGACACGGTCCGCGGCTTCTTCGGGTTGCTGATGTCGTAGATGCGGAAGCCGTCGTAGTTGCCCGCGAAGGCGTACTTCCCCTGGAAGGCGAGGTCGGTGTTGAACCCCGGCAGCGCGTCCTTGGGGATGTTGGCGAGATGTTTGATGTTGTCCGAGTGGACGATCTCGTCGGGCGCGGGTATCTCACCGCTCTTGACGGCCGCCTTCGCATCGGCGGCGTCGCTCCTCGACACGCTCTTGGGCGCGGCGGGCGAGTCGCCCGGGTCGGGCGTCGCTCCGGCGGGCGCCGCGCTGAACAGCGCGGCAATCAGACCGAGCGCGGCCGCGCCGACGCCGAAGCGTCTGCGCCGTGTTCGGGAATTGTTCAACAGGGTCACTGCGTCCTCCCTTGTCGCCGTTCGTAGTTGAACGGACCACGGACACCCCGCAGTATCGTGCTCCTCATGCACAGATCAACAGATGGCAACGCACCTGTAATGAAAGTTTTTGATCACTCACGCTCGTAAGCGTGCTAGGACGGTCCTCAACTCCCCCGCGCGCCACAGGAGGCAGCCGTGCACCACCGTCGTACGCCCGCCGTCGCCGTGTTCCTCACGGCCGCCGTTCTGGCGCTCGGCGCCTGCGATTCAGGAGGCTCCGACTCCGGTTCGCCGTCGGACAAGAAGGCCGCATCCGGCCCTTCGGTCATCGCTCCGGGCAAGCCGGGCGAGAAGGCGGAGACCATGTCCGCCGAGGACGCGGCCAAGAAGAGAGCCGACGACGACGCCCCCAACTCGGCGGACTTCACCTACACCCAGATGATGATCAAGCATCACGGGCAGGCCCTGACGATGACCGAACTCGCGCCGAAACGCGCCGAGTCCACCAAGGTCAAGCGCCTCGCCGACCGCATCGCGGCCTCCCAGCGCCCGGAGATCGGCGCCATGAAGGGCTGGTTGAAGACCCACGGCGGCGCGAAGAAGCAGCCTGGGCACGACCACGGGACGATGCCGGGCATGGCGACGGAGGGGCAGCTGAAGCAGCTTCGCGCCGCGAAGGGCAAGACGTTCGACGAGCTCTTCCTGAAGCTGATGATCACGCACCACAACGGCGCGATCACGATGGCGACGGATCTGCTCTCCGACGGCAACAACATCCAGGTCGAGGAGATGGCGAACGACGTGGTCGCGCAGCAGACGGCGGAGATCACCCGGATGCGCAAGATGTGAGACGGGGCGCCGGGGCGAGTTCTCAGGTGTGACTGGGGGCGGCGGCGTCCCGCTCGTCGAGCGGCGCGTGGTCGCGCCTCGGCAGCAGCAGCGGTGAGGCCAGGAGGAGGACTCCGGCGATCCCGACCGCGGTGCGCGGTCCCGTGACGGCGGCCAGCAGGCCCCAGAGACCGGTCATGGCCGCGATACTGAGCTTGCTGGTGACCGACCACGCGGAGAGGGTACGGGCCACGCGGTCCGCCGGGGTGTGATCGAGCCGGACGGTGGCGAACACCGGGTTGAACACGCCCGAGCAGGTGATCAGTCCGAACTCGACCACGATGACCAGGACGAGCCCGGCGGCACCGGGGCCGATGAAGGCGAGGCCGAACAGCCAGCACGCCCGCAGCGTCCCCGCGGTGAGCAGGACCCGGTGCCGTCCGAAGCGTTCGACGAGCGGCCGGGCGAGCCGTGATCCGATCAGGCCGCCGACGCAGGGCGCGGCGAAGGCCAGGCCGTACTGCCAGGGCGCGAAGCCGAGTTCGCCGACCATCAGGACGATGAGCAGGGGCGACGTCGCCATGATCAGGCCGTTGTTCAGGAGCGTGTTGAAGAACAGCGGGCGCAGCACCGGGCCCGCCAGGATGTAGCGCCACCCGTCGAGCAGGTCGCCCGGCCGGAACGGGGTCGGCGGCACGGTGCGCTCGGGGCGGGGCTCCTTGCCGCCGATCGCGCGGATGCCCAGGGCCGAGAGCAGATAGCTGACCGCGTCGGCCACCACGGTCATCACGGGGCCGAAGAGTCCGATCGCGGCCCCGCCGAGGGGCGGCCCGAGCACCAGGGCCGTCCAATTCGTGGACTCCAGGCGGCCGTTGGCGACGAGCAGGTCCGCCGGTCGTACGAGCGCCTTGAGGGCCGCGCCGCTCGCCGCGGTGAAGGTGATGTCGGCCGCGCCGACGACGACGGCCACGACCAGGAGCTGTCCGAAGCCGAGCAGGCCGACGGCGTACGCGGCGGGGATGCTGAGCAGCGCGGCGCACCGGATCAGATCCGTCGCGATCATCACCGCCCGTTTGCGGCGGAACTCGACCCACGGTCCGAGCGGCACCGCCACCACAGCGCCCACCGCGACGCCCGCCGCCGCGAGGACCGACACCTGAGCCGGCCCCGCGTCCAGGGCGAGGATCGCGATCAAGGGGAACGCGTCGAAGGCCAGCCGCGTGCCGAACGCACTGACCGCGTAGGCCGTCCACAACCATCCGAACTGCCGCCCGAGGTGCCTCCTGGCTTCCATGCCGGTGCCGCTCCCCGTCGTTCCGCTCGATCAGCCTGGCTCTGACCTGCGGCATCCAAACCGGCGACGGTCCCGCGGGTCAAACAACCGCATCGAGCGGACCCACAACCTTCGGTTGTATTCCAAGGAAGCGGCGTCGGCGCGGCCCCTATCGGCGGTTGTGGCGTGCGGGCAGGGCGCCCGCGTCCCGCGCGGCGGCGATGAGCTTGAGCGACCTGCGGCGGCTGCGGCCGCTCGCGTGCATCACCGCGAGCACCGGGTCCCGCCCCTCGGCCTGCGCCGTGCGGTACTCCCGGGCCGCCATCAGCCGGCCCTCGCGCCCGCGCGGCCACGCGGGGCGGGCGCGTCGTACGGCGGATTCCTCGTCGAGACGCACGACATTGCCGTGACCGGGTGCGAGGGGTGCGTCGGCAGCCGGAACCGGCGGGTGAGCGTGCAGGCCCTCCAGGGTGATCCGCCCCTCCGACACCACGGCCCGCGCGTCGACGGCGGCACCGTCACCGAAGGTCAGCCGCACATGGAACGAGGGCGAGGGAGAGGGAGCGGGCGGACATGAGGGAGATTCAGCAGTGTTCGGTCGATAGTGATCAGAAACGCCAAAAAAGGAGCTCTCAAGCACAATCAAAAGGTAGCCGTGCGATCGCATTAGGTCACGAACGGCACGCAGGTGGCACACAGGCGGCGCACAAGCCCTCGCGGAGACCCGGGGGTGCGAAGGCCGGTCCCGGAGCGTGCCGACCGGCCCCGGAGCGGGGCGCCCGGAACAACGCGCCCCCGCACCGCATCTCCCCCTCGACGCACGGGGGTGCGATGCTGAATTCATCCCCCGAGGCCGCCTCGCGGAAGGAGCACCGCCGTGCTGCAGGTCGCCGTCGTCGGATCGGGCCCGAGCGGGGTCTACACCGCGCAGTCCCTGATCCAGCAGGACCTCGTGCCGGGGGTGCGCGTCGACGTCATCGACCGGCTCCCCTGCCCCTACGGCCTCGTCCGCTACGGTGTCGCGCCGGACCACGAGAAGATCAAGTCCCTCCAGAACAACCTGCGTTCAGTTCTGGAGCACGACCATGTCCGCTTCCTCGGCGGCATCGAGATCGGCCCCGGCGGCCTGCCCGCCACGCGCCTTCTCGACATGTACCACGCGGTGGTCTACTGCGTGGGCGCGGCGGCGGACCGCAAGCTGGGCGTGCCGGGCGAGGAGCTGCCGGGGAGCCATTCGGCCACGGAGTTCGTGTCCTGGTACAGCGCGCATCCGGACGCGACGGCCGACGGATTCGTGGCGGGCGTGGAGTCCGCCGTCGTCATCGGCGTCGGGAACGTCGCGGTGGACGTCGCCCGGATGCTGGCCCGCGGCGTGGCCGAGCTGCGGCCCACCGACATGCCGCAGGCGGCGCTCGGCGTGCTCGCCGGGAGCCGGGTGCGCGAGGTGCACATGGTGGGGCGGCGCGGCCCTTCACAAGCGCGGTTCACCACCAAGGAACTGCGCGAGCTCGGCTCGCTCCCGGACACCGAAGTGATCGTGGATCCGGCCGAGTTGGCGCTCGATCCCGCGTACGCCGACCCCTCGGGTCTGCCCGCGGCGGGGCGCCGCAACATCGAGGTGATGCGTGCCTGGGCCGAGCGCCCGGCGCAGCACCTGCCGCGCAGTATCCGGCTCCGGTTCTTCCTGCGCCCCGTGGCCGTGGCGGAGGCGGCCGGGCGGGTCGGCGGGGTGCGGTTCGAGCGGACGCTGCCGGACGGGCTCGGCGGAGTGACGGGTTCCGGGCAGTACGAGGACATCGCGGGGCAGCTGGTCCTGCGCTCGGTCGGCTATCGCGGGGTGCCGATCGACGGTCTTCCGTTCGACCCCGGGCTCGGCACGGTGCCGCATGCGGCGGGGCGGGTGCTGCGGGACGGTGCCGCGTCGCCCGGCGAGTATGTGGCGGGCTGGATCAAGCGGGGGCCGACGGGCGTCATCGGAACCAACCGTCCGTGCGCCAAGGAGACGGTGCTTTCGCTGATCGACGATGCGCCCGCTCTCTCACGGAGAGGGGTTCCGGAAGATCCGCTGGCCGCGCTGCGCGCGGCGGGGCTGCGGCCCGTCGAGTGGCAGGGCTGGCTTTCGATCGAGCGGGCGGAGGCGGCGCTCGGTCTCTCCCTGGGGCGCGGGCCAGTGAAGATTCCGGACTGGGCCGGACTGCGGGACGCTGCGCGGGGGCTTGAGCAGTGAAAGCCGGGCTGTAGTTCGTCTGCGGGTCGTGGGGGCTTGGCGCGCAGTTCCCCGCGCCCCTATAGGGCGCTTGCGCGCCCTTCCTGTGCCGTTGCCGCCGTGAGGACCGTGTCCAGGAGGCCCGGGAACAGCGCTTCCAGGTCGTCCCGGCGCAAGCCGTTCAGCTTGGCCGTGCCGCGGTAGATCTGCTGGATCACACCGCTCTCGCGCAGCACCCTGAAGTGGTGGGTGCTCGTGGACTTCGTGACGGGCAGGTCGATCTGCGAACAGGACAGACCGTCGACCCCCGCCTCGCTCCTGGCCAGCTGCCGCACGACCCGCAGCCGCATCGGGTCCGACAGCGCGTGGAGCACACCCTCCAGCCGGATCTCCGCACGCGCCGGGTGGTCGAGCGCACGGGTGCTGACGGGTGCGGCGGTGGTCATGACGGCTCCACTTCGTCGGGGCTTCACGTCTTCTCGAAGGCCTCCATAGTACGAGAACCATCGTAGTTTGACATCTGCCGTACTACGAGGTCTATCGTACGAGCAGCTACCGAAGTCCGTGACGAATGGAGTCCGCCGTGAGCGCGCTGTTCGAGCCCTACACCCTGCGATCGCTGACCGTCCCCAACCGCGTGTGGATGGCGCCGATGTGCCAGTACTCGGCCGAGGTCTTCGGACCGAACGCGGGTGTGGCGAACGACTGGCACTTCGCCCACTACGCGGCGCGCGCCGCCGGCGGCACAGGCCTGATCCTCGTCGAGGCGTCGGCCGTCAGCCCCGAGGGCCGCATCAGCCCCGCGGACCTCGGGATATGGAACGACACGCAGGTCGAGGCCTTCCGCCGCATCACCGGCTTCCTGAAGTCCCACGGCACGACTCCGGGCATCCAGATCGCCCACGCGGGCCGCAAGGCCTCGACCGACCGCCCCTGGAAGGGCGGCGGACCGCTGGGCCAGGACGAGCACGGCTGGCAGCCGGTCGCGCCCAGCGCGCTCCCCTTCGACGAGGGCCACCTCCTGCCGCACGAACTCACCACCGAGGAGATCCGGGACGTCGTCGGCCAGTTCGCGGACGCGGCCCGGCGCGCGCTCGACGCCGGTTTCGATGTGGTCGAGATCCACGGCGCCCACGGCTACCTCATCGGCGAGTTCCTCTCGCCGTTCAGCAACCACCGCACGGACGAGTACGGCGGCTCCTTCGAGAACCGCTCCCGGCTCGCCCTCGAAGTGGTCGACGCCGTTCGCGCCGTCTGGCCCGAGGAACTGCCCCTCTTCTTCCGGATCTCCGCGACCGACTGGCTGACGGAGAACCCCGAGGACGAGCGCGAGGGCTGGACGGCCGACGACACGGTCCGCCTCGCGAAGGAACTGCACGCCCACGGCGTGGACCTCCTGGACGTCTCCACCGGCGGCAACGCCCCCAAGGCACGCATCAAGGCGGGCCCCGGCTATCAGGTTCCCTTCGCGGCCCGCGTGAAGGCCGAGACGTCGCTCCCCGTGGCGGCCGTCGGCCTGATCACGGACCCGGAGCAGGCCGAGAAGATCCTCGCCAACGGCGAGGCGGACGCCGTGCTCCTGGGCCGTGAACTCCTGCGCAACCCCTCGTGGGCCCGGCACGCCGCGAACGAACTCGGCGGCGAGGTCGCCACCCCGCAGCAGTACCACCGGATGGTCTGAGGCCAAGGGTCGGGGCCCGGGGACATCCCTAGGTGACTCCCCGAAGCGCCCGGCGCACCGGGGTTCCTACCGTGGCCCTGTCGCGATGTGTCACGGTTCGGGGCCCCGTACCGGCCCTCGGGAGGGCGTTGTGCGTTACGTCATCGAGGTGTTCCGCTCGCCGGGGGGCGTTCACGGGAACGTGGTGGACGAGAGCGACGAGGAAGGGGACGCGGGCCACCGCACACCGTTTCACGGCTGGCTCGAACTGCTCTCGCTGCTCGAACCGCCGGATGCCGCGTCCGCGGAGAACGGAGAACCGGCCTCCGCGACGGATGGCGACTCCTGTGACGCCTGATCCCACGGCACGGCAAACAGCTCTGCGGGAGCGCGGAATGTGCTTGTATCCGGGCCGGTCCCGGCATCATCGTGGACGTTCAGGGCCATGCGCCCGGCACGCGTCGCCGTCACCGTCCCGGCGCCCGTACCGGGTGCCGACATGTGGGGGCGGTGATGACGTCCGGCGACACCCTGTACGGCCATGCCCGGGCACCGGCGCCGCATGAGGCGTTCGCCGGGCGCACGGACGAACTCGCCGCGCTTCAGGAGGAGTTCGGCCTGGCGTGCGAAGGCGCGCCGCGCCTCGTCCTGATCGACGGGCCCGGCGGCATCGGCAAGACCGCGCTGGTGCGCAGGTTCCTGGACACCGCGGGCGACGCCTGCGTGCTGCAGGCCAGCGGCGAGGAGAACGAGAGCGCGCTGCCCTGCGGGGTGCTCGCCCAGTTCGTCGGGCAGAGTCCGATCCCGATCCCGGACTGCCTGGGCACGCTGGTGCGCACACCTCGCTCGGCGCCCGGCACCCTGCCGCCGCTCGCGGCCGGCTTCGGACTGCTCGACCTGCTCAGCGAGTTGCAGGACAAGGGCCCGGTCATCCTGGTGCTCGACGACGCCCACTGGGCCGACTCCGCGTCCCTGAACGCGCTGACGTTCGCCCTGCGGCGGCTGCGCCTCGACAAGGTCCTCGCGATCGTGATGGCCCGGGACCCGCAGGCCCCCCAGTTGCCGGACGGCATCCGCAGGCTGCTCGCCGACGTCCGCACCCGGCGGATCCCGCTCCACGGGCTCAGCCCGGACGAACTCGCCTCTCTGGGCGCCCAGTTGTGGAACGACCGCCTGCCGCACTCCGCGTCCGTACGCCTGCACGACCACACGCACGGCAATCCGCTGCACGCCCGCGCGCTCCTGGACCAAGTGCCCTCGCACGTGCTGAGGGATGTCACCACGCCCCTGCCCGCCCCGCGGTCGTACGCCATGCTGGTGCTCGCCAACCTCGCGGAGTGCGGACCCCCGGCGCTGCGGCTCGTCCAGGCGGTCAGTGTGCTCGGGCTCTCCTGCCCGCTGAGCACGGCCGCTTCCCTCGCCCGTGTCACGGCGCCCCTGCCCGCGCTCGAACGGGCCGTCAAGGCGGGGCTCCTGAAGGAGACACAGCCGGGGGCCGCGCCCGAGATCGCCTTCCCGCATCCGCTCGTCCACGCCGCGGTCTACCAGGACATCGGACCCGCGCACCGGGCGGACCTGCACACCCGGGCCGCCGCCCTGGTCGACGACGACTACGCGAGCCTGCGCCACCGGGTGCTCGCCGCCACCGGCCCCGACGAGCACCTCGCCGCCGCCCTCGCAGCGTGCGCCCGGCGCGAGGCGGCCACCGGGCAGTGGGCGGTCGCAGGCACCCACCTGCGGCACGCCTCCCGCGTGGCGACGACCGGCATGGAACGTGACCGGCTCGCCGTCGAGGCGGTCGAGGCGCTGCTCCTCGACGGCCGGGTGCACGAGTCGGCGGAGCTCGCGGCCGGTCTTCCGGTCGGCGCCGACCCGGCGTTGCGCGGCTATGTACGCGGATATGTGGCCCGCGTACAGGGACGCATGGAACAGGCGCAGACGCTGCTTCTCGACGCCTGGAACAAGTGCGATCACGAGAGCGATCCGTCCCTGGCCGCGCGGGCGGCCGAGCAGCTGAGCTACGCCGCCGTGATGCGGGGGCGTTCCGCCGACGCCGCCCAGTGGGCGGAGCGCGCGCAGCGGCTCTCCACCCTTCAGGGGCCGAGCCGGATGCTGCGCTTCAACCACCTGCTCGCTCTCGGCCTCAGCGGATTCGCCAAGAAGGGCATCGAGCTCGCCGGTGACCTGCCCGATCCTCTCCTCGTCCCGCCCGCGAACATCGATCTGCTGCTCGCGCGCGGCCAGTTGAGGCTCTGGTCGGACGATCTGCGGGGCGCGCGCGCCGATCTGCTCGGGGCCGTGGCCAACTGCCGCAGGGGGACCGTGCCGCTGCGTCTCCTCTCGGCGTCCGCGCTCGCGCAGACCCTGCACCGGCTCGGCGACTGGGACGAGGCGCTGATCCACGCCGAGGCGTCCGCGTCGATCGCCGACGACACCGAGCAGTCGTGGCTGAAGCCCGTCACGCACGCCATCGCCAGCTGGATCCTCTCGGCACGCGGCACCTGGGACCGCGCATCGGCCCATCTGCGGCTCGCCCTGGACGCGCCGGGCTGCGACGAGAGCGCCCTCGCCTACGCGTACGCGGCCTCGGCGCACGGGGCCTTCGCCGAGGCGCGCGCCGAGCCGGAGCGGGTCGTCGAGGCGCTGCGGCCGCTGCTCGACTTCGCCGCGCACGACGGGGTGAACGAACCCGGCGTGGTGTCCTGGCGTGAACTCCTGGTCGACGCGCTCATCCAGCTCGGTGAGCTCGACGAGGCCGAGGCGGTCCTGCTGCCCTACGAGGAGCGGGCATCGGAGCGCGGGCAGCACGCGGCGCTGTCCGCCGCGGCACGGGTGCGCGGCAACCTGCACGCGGCGCGCCGGGAGACGGACCGTGCGCAGGCGGCGTTCCTGCGGGCGCACGACCAGGCGGCGCAGATCCCCTCGCCTTTCGGCCGCGCCCGCGTCCAGCTCGACCACGGGGCGTTCCTGCGCAGGATCGGCCGCCGCTCGGTGGCCGTGGCCCAGCTCCAGGCGGCGTACACGACGATGGGCGAGCTGGGCGCCGCGCCCTACCGCGCGCGGTGCGAACGGGAGCTGGACGCCTGCGGGCGTGCGGCGCCCGCGCGGCCCGCGCACGATCCGTCGGCCGCCGACTCCGCTTCCGCCGCCGAAGGGCTCACCCCGCAGGAACTGGCCGTCGCGCGCCTTGCCTCGCAGGGCTTCACCAACCGGCAGATCGCCACCGCGCTCGCGCTGAGCGTCAAGACCATCGAATACCACCTGGGCCACACCTATACGAAGCTCGGGATCACCTCGCGTATCGGGCTCGTGCACCACTTCGCCCCCCTGGACCGGCGCACGTCGTCCTGACCTGCCCCCGTGGTCGGAGCCCTGACAAACCGGGGTTATCCCTGGGCAGTTCCCTGAGGCACCCTTGCCGCTGCCCGGCGTAACTTCGTTGCTGGTCAGGGGATGTGATGCACGACTGGGGGTGCACAGATGGCTGTCACGGACTGTCCGGGGATACGCGGCGACGCGCCACCGGCCCTGCGCCTGCAGCTGCTCGGCGGATTCCACCTCAGCCGCGGCGAAGGGCACGGGGGCTCTCAGGTCGACGTGTCCGCCAGCGGGCAGCAGTTGCTCGCCCTGCTCGGTCTGCGCGGCCCCGCGACGCGTTCGGTGCTCGCGGGGACGCTGTGGCCCGACGTCGCGGAGGAACGTGCGCGCGCCTGTCTGCGTACCGCCATCTGGCGCCTCAACACGGCGGGTTCGGCCGTCACCGACCCCCGCCCCGGGGTGCTCGGGCTCAGCCGGCACGTCCGGATGGACATCCAGGACTTCACCGCCACGGCACACCACATACTCGCGGCCTCGGCAGAGGGAACCGGGGCCGCGTGCGCCTCGCTGATGGGCATGGGCGAACTGCTGCCCGGCTGGTACCAGGACTGGGTGGTGTTCGAGCGCGAGCGGCTGCACCAGCTGCGGCTGCACGCGCTCGAGGCCCTTTCGGCACGGCTCGTCGTGCAGGAGCAGTACGCCCCCGCCCTTGAGGCCGCGTTGGAGAGCACCCGGATCGATCCGCTGCGCGAGAGCGCGCACCGGGCGGTCGTGACGGTGCACCTCGCCGAGAACAACCTCGCGGAGGCGGTACGCCACTTCAAGGCGTTCCGCGGCCTGCTCCGCACGGAACTCGGCATCGAACCCTCGGAGCAGTTCCGCACGATGGTGCGCTATCCGCCGGATGAGCGGCACGACAAGGAGGCGAGGCAGCCATGGTGAGCTCGACGGCAACGGCGGGCTCGACGGCAACGAGGGTTTCCCGCATACGGGTGACGCGCCACCACTACGTCACCGTCGGCCTGTCCGTCCGTGCGCGCTCGGGGGCGCACGGGCCGCAGGCCGGGCCAACCACACCTGCCGGCCGTGTCGGGGGACGCGGCCGGCAGGCCCTGCCGACGCTCCGCCGCGCGCGGACACGGGGGTGCCGCGCGCGGTAACGGGGGGAGACGTCGGACACGGCGACGGCCGGGAGGCACTGCCTCCCGGCC
>NZ_JBSGSG010000057.1:0-63803 GCF_053606765.1 Streptomyces sp. NPDC055189 | reverse complement strand
GCGGGGGCGTTGGTTCCCCTTAACCCCGGTCTCCCCCTTTTGCTCCATCACCGGCGGCCCTGGGTGCAACACCCCGCTGGTCCAGCGTTTGAGGACGTCTTTTCGGGGGTCGGGGGGCGAAGCCCCCGGACGGCACGCACCCCGCCGGGTGACTATGAACCGTCCCTGAGGCCCTGGGGCCAGTTCGGGCGGAACTCGATCCCGTCATACGTCACCACGCAGCCCTCCCCGACAGGGGACTGCGCCATGAAGCCGACCAGGGCCGCGCCCGCCGTCTTCTCCTCTCCCAGGGAGAAGATCCGGACGAACGTCCACTGCTTGCCGTCCAGTGACGCGTGGAACGCGAACGCCGCGCCCGTGCGGCTGATCCGGAGCCAGACGCTGCTGCCGTCCACCACGAACGCGTTCGCGTCGTCGGAGCGGCCGCGGGTGACGACCGTGCAGACCGTCGCCTCGTCGGGCGAGCGCTCCAGGCAGAGCTTGGCCCACTCCCGGTCGCCCACGTGCAGGTACAGCACGCCCGCGTCGAACGCCGCCGCGAAGCCGACCGTCACGCGGGCGATCAGCTGGAAGTCCCCCTCGGGGGCGCCGAGGAGGCGGGGCGCGTCCGACGCGGGGTCGAGCGCCTCGCCCGTCGGCGGCACGAAACGGTCCTGCCGGGCGCCTGCCCAGCCGGTGAGCACGCCGTCCTCGTACGACCAGTTCCCGTCGGGACCGTACGTACGCAAGGAGAAGGGCAGTTCGGGGATGTTGACGTCCATGGACGTCAGTGTTCCAGGCGCCCTTCGTAGCGGCGCGGGAGCCCCAGCGGATTGTCGTCCCGCAGCTCGGGCGGGAGCAGCGCTTCCGGTGTGTTCTGGTACGCGACGGGACGCAGCCAGCGCTCGATCGCCGTACCGCCCACGGAGGTGGAGGTCGACGTCGTCGCGGGGTACGGGCCGCCGTGGTGCTGCGCGGGCGCCACCGCGACGCCGGTCGGCCAGCCGTTGACCAGCACGCGCCCGGCCAGCGGCGTGAGTTCGGCGAGCAGCGCCGAGCCGCCCCCCTCGCCCGCGGCCTCCTCGGCGGACAGCTGCACCGTCGCCGTGAGGTTGCCCGGAAGGCGGGTGAGCACGGAGGTGATCTCCGCCTCGTCCTCGTAGCGCGCGACGACCGTCACGGGGCCGAAGCACTCCTCCAGGAGCAGATCGTGCTCGCCCTCGGTGGCGAGCTTCGCCGCGGGAACCGTCAGGAAGCCCGCGCTCACCGTGTGCTCGCTGCCCGCGCCCGGCGTCACCGGCGCGTCCACGTCGGGCAGTTCGCCGCGCTCGCGCACGCCCGCCACGAAGTTGTCCCGCATCCGGTGGTCGAGGAGCACCCCGGCCTCGGTGTCGCTGACCGCCTCGGTCAGGGACTTGATGAACCGGTCGCCGCCCGCGCCCGCCGGTGCGAAGACCAGGCCGGGCTTGACGCAGAACTGGCCGACGCCGAGGGTCATCGAACCCGCGAGACCGGCCCCGATCTCCTCCGCGCGCTCGACGGCCGCCGCCTCGGTCACGACGACCGGGTTGAGGGAGCCGAGCTCGCCGTGGAAGGGGATCGGCACGGGACGGGCCGCCGCCGCGTCGAAGAGGGCACGGCCGCCGCGGATCGAGCCGGTGAAGCCCGCCCCGGAGACGAGCGGGTGCTTGACGAGCTCGACGCCCGCCTCGAAGCCGTGCACGAGGCCGAGTACGCCCTCCGGGATGCCGTGCTGCACGGCGGCCCGCCGCAGCGTCGCCGCCACGAGCTCGGAGGTGGCGGGATGGTCCGGGTGCGCCTTGACGACCACGGGGCAGCCCGCGGCGAGCGCGCTCGCGGTGTCGCCGCCGGGCACGGAGAAGGCGAAGGGGAAGTTGGACGCGGAGTAGACGGCCACGACGCCCAGCGGGATCTTGTAGCGCCGCAGGTCCGGGATGGGCGGGGTCGCGCTGCTGTCGGGGTGGTCGATGACGACGCCGAGGAAGCCGCCCTCTTCGACCACGTCGGCGAAGGCGCGCAGCTGGAAGCAGGTGCGGGCGAGCTCACCGGTGAGCCGGACGGGACCGAGCGCGGTCTCCGCGTCCGCGGCCTCCACCAGGTGGTCCTTGGCTCCGTCGAGCAGATCGGCCGCGGAGCGCAGGAAGGCGGCGCGTACGGTGCGGTCGGCGAGCGCGTCCCGGGCGGCCAGTGCGGCACGTACCGCCTGATCGACCTCCTGGGCTGTGGCTTCGACCGCAACCTGTTCGCGCTGCTTCCCGGTTCGGGGGTCGACACTCCAGACTGGTGCTGCTGCCACCGCGGGGTCCTCCAGAGGTGATGCCACAGATGTGCTTACAGATGTGCTGCCACCCACCTGGGCTGTTCGATATGCTGAACGCCGTCTCCGGTGATGAACCGAAGACTTCGGAGACTATTTCTCGTCGAACTAAGGGGTCAAGGGCGATGTCGGCTGGCGAGACTGGCGGGGCACAGGTCAAGTCCGCGGTGCGGACGGTGGAGTTGCTCGAATACTTCGCGGGCCGCCCCGGAATGCACTCCCTGGCCGCCGTGCAGGAAGCCGTCGGGTATCCCAAGTCCAGCCTCTACATGCTCCTTCGTACGCTGGTGGAGCTGGGCTGGGTGGAGACGGACGCCACGGGCACGCGGTACGGGATCGGGGTACGGGCCCTGCTGGTCGGCACGTCGTACATCGACGGCGACGAGGTGGTGGCGGCGGCGCGTCCGACGCTCGACCGCCTCTCGGACGACACCACGGAGACGATCCACCTGGCGCGCCTGGACGGCACGAACGTCGTCTACCTCGCCACGCGCCAGTCCCAGCACTACCTCCGCCCCTTCACGCGGGTCGGCCGCCGCCTCCCGGCGCACTCGACGTCCCTGGGCAAGGCGCTGCTGGCCACCCACACCGACGAGCAGGTCCGCAAGATGCTCCCGGAGACGCTGCCCGCGCTGACCGAGCACACGATCACCGACCGCGAAAAGCTGATCGAGGAGCTGCGCACGGTCCGTGAGCAGGGCTTCGCCGTGGACCGCGAGGAGAACACGCTCGGCCTGCGCTGCTTCGGCGTCGCGATCCCGTACCGCACGCCCGCGCGGGACGCGATCAGCTGCTCCGTGCCGGTCGCGCGCCTTACGCCCGCGCACGAACAGATGGTGAAGGACGCGTTGTTCGACGCGCGGGACCGGTTGACACTGGCTACTCGTAGGCTCTGACCATGGTCGGTATGGATGTCACTCTGCGCCCGGTGCACGACAGCGATCTCCCGGTGTTCTACCGGCAGATGAACGATCCCGAGTCGAACCACGTCGCCGCGTTCACCTCGCCGAAAACGGCGGACCGGACGCTCTTCGAAGCCCATTGGAAGGGGCTTCGGGAGTCGGCCGACGTCGACGTGCGTACCGTCCTCGCGGACGGCGACGTGGTGGGCAGCGCGGCGGTGTACGGGGAGCCGGGCGAGCGGGAGGTCACGTACTGGATCGACCGCTACTACTGGGGCCGGGGGCTCGCCACGGCCGCGCTGCGGGCGCTGCTGGCGGAGGTCCCGGAGCGGCCCCTCTACGCGCGGGCCGCGGCGGACAACGTGGGGTCGCTGCGGGTCCTTGAGAAGTGCGGGTTCCGGGTTACCGCCCGTGCGAGCGGGTTCGCGCATGCGCGGGGGGCGGAGATCGCGGAAGACGTTCTCATACTCGGGGGTTGATGCCCGGGCGGGGCCTTCTCCCCAACCCCGCCCCTTCCCGGCTGCATCCAATTGCGGCTGCGCCGCGGGCCGCTCGGCGCGGGGGCCCTGTGCCTTGTACGTACCGTCATCACCGGCTCCGCCGAGTTCGTCCTCAAACGCCGGACGGGCTGAGATTTTCGCCGGTCCGGGGAAGTCTTTCAGCCGTCCGGCGTTTGAGGACCGGGGGTCTGGGGGCGGAGCCCCCTGCGCGGCGGAGCCGCCAATGGATGCAGCCGGGAAGGGGCGGGATCGGGGAAAGCCCCGCAGGGTCCCCCACCCCAGCCCGCTCTCCCCCGCACGGCGGACCCGGATCATCGCGACGCAGGACGTGCCCCGCGCCCGGCGAAGGGAGCGTGGAGGGCATGAAAGCCCTCCGCGCCGTCGCCGTCCTCGCCGCCCTCCCCTACCTCAGCCTCAAACTGGCCTGGATCGCGGGAAGCCACATCGGCATCCCCGAGGACAGCAGCCTCCTCGAACACCGCGCCACGATGATCTTCGCCAACGGCCTCACCCTGCTGATGGACGCGAGCGTCATCCTCCTCGCCCTGCTCCTCACCCGCCCATGGGGCCTGCGCACCCCCGCGTGGCTGCTCGCTTTCCCCATGTGGGCGGCGACGGGACTGTTGGTCCCGATCATGGCCGGGTTCCCGCTCCAGCTCCTGGTCAAGGCGTTGGGCGGCAGCGTCAACCAGCCCTCGGCACAGGACGACGGCGGCGCCTTCCTCGACGAGTGGGTCTTCGGTGTCGTCTACGGCGGCTTCATCCTCCAGGGCCTGGCCCTGGGCGCCCTGTTCGTCCGCTACGCACGGGCCCGCTGGGGCCATCTCTGGCGGGGCCGGCTCCTCGGCCCGGCGGCCCGCGACGGCCGCCAGCGGCGCACCGCCGTCGCCGCCGCCCTGCTGGCCGTCGTCCCCGCCGCCCTGCACCTCCTGTGGATCAGCGGCTCCGCCTTCGCCCTGAACGAGGCGCGGGCCGAGGAGCGTACGACCGACTTCTACGTCCTCGAAGCCCTGGACATGGTCTACCTCGGCTCCGCCGTGGCCGGCGGGTTGCTCATCGCCTTCCGGTGGGCCCCCGCCCTGCCCGTCAAGGTGCCGCTCGCCCTCGCCTGGACCGGCTCGGGCGCGATCGCCTGCTGGGGCGGCTGGCTGCTGTTCGCCTCGGTCGTCGGCGTGGACGACATCGCCCGGCGGCCGACGGCGGGAATGCTCCTGACCTACTCTGTGCAGATGATCGTCGGGACGCTCGTGGCCATCCTCGGAGCACGCTTCCTCAAGGAGCGGTCGGGCGCGTTCACCACGGCAGCGCGGCGCCCCGCGTGAAAGCTTTCGCGGCGACCCTGAGCGCCCTCTTCGGGCGCCGGGCCCGGCGCCGCTGGATCCATCTGATCCTCGGCGGCGCACTCGCGATGCCGTACGTCTTCGTGGGCTCCGTCATCGTCGGGCCGCTGCTCGGCGAGGGCAACGTCTTCGGTTCGATCACCTCCCAACTCGGCGCGTTCGCCGTGGGGTTGCCGCTCGCCGCGATCACCGCCCTCTTCCCGCTCACACGGCCCATGTCGGTGGCCGCCGTACGCGCGCTGTGCGACGTGCCGGGCGATGCGCTCGCCGACGGACCCGCCCGGTCCCGGCAGGCGCGCGGGCGCACGGTGGCGTGGTTCACGCTGCACCTGGGGTTCGGCGGGATCATCAGCGGGATGTCGCTCGCGCTGCCGCCGTTCGCCGCGGTGCTCGTCGCGCTGCCCTTCGTCGCCGCGCTGCGGGACAGCCGGGTCGGGATGCCCGAGGCCCTCGACGAGGGCTGGATGCTCGCGCTCTCCCCGGTCGCCGGGATCCTCTGCCTCGTCGCGCTCGCGGGGTGCGCGGCGGCGGCCGGGAACCTGCTCGCGCGCTGGGCGCCCGACCTCCTGGGGCCATCGCCCGCCGACCGGCTCGCGGCGGCCGAACAGCGCGCCGCGGACCTCGCCGTACGCAACCGGCTCGCGCGTGAGCTGCACGACTCGGTGGGCCACGCGCTGAGCGCCGTCACGCTCCAGGCGAGCGCCGCCCGCAGGGTCCTGGACCGCGACCCGGAGTTCGTCCGCGAGGCCCTTGCCGCCATCGAGGAGACGACCCGGCGCACGGTGGGCGAACTCGACGCGGTCCTCGGGGTACTGCGCGAGGGCGGCGAGGGCGGCACCGACCGGGCGAGTCCCACCGCCCCCGCGCCCACCCTCTCCGCCGATCTCGACGGGCTCCTCAAACGCACCCGCGCGGGCGGCCTGCGGGTCAGGGCCACGGTCGACCTCGGGCCAGGGGGCCCTGACGCCCTGCCCCCGATGGTCTCCCGCGAGGCCTACCGCATCGTCCAGGAGAGCCTGAGCAACGCGCTGCGGCACGCGGGCCCCGACGCCCCGCTGACCCTGCGGATCGCCCTGGAAGGCACCGCCCTGGAGATCCTCGCGGAGAACCCGCTGCCCCGCGGCGCACCCGCGTCCCGCCCCGGCGGCGGTCACGGCCTGCGCGGCATCACCGACCGGGCCAGGCTGCTCGGCGGCACGGTCCGGGCGGGCCCGGCCGACGGGGTGTGGCGGGTGGATGTACGACTTCCCCTGAAAGGGCCCGCCGACGGGGCCGATACGACGACCGACCCGAAGGGACCCGTACGACCATGACCGAGCCGGTCACAGCTCCCATCCGCATCGTGCTCGCCGACGACGAGCGCATGGTGCGCACCGCCCTGCGGGTGATCCTCTCCGCCGAGCCCGACCTGGAGGTCGTCGGCGAGGCGGCGAGCGGCGCCGAGGCGGTGTCCGTCGTGCGCGAGCTCAGGCCGGACGTGGTGCTCATGGACGTACGCATGCCGGAGATCGACGGCATCAGGGCCACCGAGCAGATCCTGCGGACGCTCGCCGATCCGCCGCGCATCGTGGTCGTGACGACCTTCGAGAACGACTCATACGTGTACGAGGCGCTGCGCGCCGGGGCCTCCGGGTTTCTGCTGAAGCGGGCCGACGCGGACTCGCTCGTACAGGCGGTGCGGCTCGTCGCGCGCAGCGACTCGCTGCTGTTCCCGGCGGCGGTGCGCGCCCTGGCCGCCGAGTACGGGCGCGCGAAGCCCGCGCCGCCGGCCTGGGTGGGCCGGCTGACGGGGCGCGAGAGCGAGGTGCTGAGGCTGATGGCGGCGGGTCTGACCAACGCGGAGATCGCGGCGCGGATGGGGGTCGGCCCCGCGACGGTCAAGACGCATGTGGCTTCGGTGCTCGCCAAGACGGGGGCGCGGGACCGCACGCAGGCGGTGATCGCGGCCTACGAGGCGGGCTTCATGAACGCCGGCTGATCCCGCAGTATGAAGAATCTCTGAGAAACCCGGCAGAACGGAACGAATACATCCGCGCCGCTCGTCCTTTTACGGGATGAACAAGACGATCAGGCGCGCCTCAGTCTTCACACTGCTGCTCGTGGTCGCCCTCCTTGTGCGGGCGACCTGGGTGCAGTTCTACGACTCGAAGGCGCTCGCGGACGACAAGCTGAACCGGCGCAACGCGATCGAGCAGTACGCGAACCCGCTCGGCAACATCATCGTGGGCGGTGACGCCGTCACCGGCTCCGAGCGGACGAAGGGCAGCGACCTCAAGTACAAGCGCACGTACAAGGACGGCGACCTGTACTCGTCCGTCACGGGCTACAGCTCGCAGGTGTACGGGGCGACGCAGCTGGAGGGCATCTACAAGGACGTCCTCGACGGCACCGACACTCGGCTGAAGAACCCGCTGGACACGGTCACCGGCAAGCGCGCCGATCCGGGTGACGTGGTCACGACGATCGACCCCGCGGTGCAGAAGGCCGCGTACAAGTCGCTCGGCGACAAGAAGGGCGCGGCGGTCGCCGTCGACCCGAAGACGGGCAAGATCCTCGGCATGGTGTCGACCCCGTCGTACGACCCCTCGGACATCAGCGGCTCCACGGACTCCAAGGAGTGGAGCTCACTCCTGAAGGACGAGGACAAGCCGCTGGTCAACCGCGCGATACGGCAGCCGCTGCCGCCGGGTTCGACGTTCAAGCTGGTCGTCGCGGCGGCGGCCCTGGAGGATGGGCTCTACGGCTCGGCGGACACGAAGACCGACAGCCCGAATCCGTACAGGCTGCCCGGCACGACCACCGACCTGAAGAACGAGAGCGCGAGCGCGCCCTGCGAGGACGCGTCGATCCGTACGGGCCTGCAGTACTCGTGCAACAACGTCTTCGCGAAGATGGCCGTCGACCTGGGCCAGGACAAGGTCAAGTCGATGGCCGAGAAGATGGGCTTCAACACCGACAAGCTGGATGTGCCGGTGCGCGCGTCCGAAAGCGTCTACCCCTCGGACATGGACAAGGCCCAGACGGCGCTGACCGGCATCGGCCAGTTCGACGTGACGGCGACGCCGCTCCAGATGTCGATGGTCTCCGGAGCGATCGCCAACGGCGGTGAGCTGGTCTCGCCGCACATGGTGTCCCGGGTCTCCGATTCGGGCGGCGACGTCCTGGAGTCCTACGACGACGCGGACTCCCAGCGGGTGATGAGCGAGGACACGGCCAGTCAGCTCCAGTCGGCGATGGAGACGGTCGTCGAGAAGGGCACGGGCACGAACGCGCGGATCAGCGGCGCGGACGTGGGCGGCAAGACGGGCACGGCCCAGCACGGCGAGAACAACAGCAAGACGCCGTACGCCTGGTTCACCTCGTACGCCAAGGGCAGCGACGGCAAGGAGGTCGCGGTGGCGGTCATCGTCGAGTCGTCGAGCGCGGCGCGGTCCGAGGTGAGCGGCAACGGCCTGGCGGCGCCCATCGCGAAGGCGATGATGTCGGCGGCCCTGAACTAGCGGCCGCCCACGGCAGAGGCGGTGAGCGGTGAGGGGTCAGCGGCGCGCTCGCCACACCTGCACGGCCCAGAGACCGGCGAACAGGCCCAAGGGCCCCGTCACCATCCCCACGGCGAAGCCGATCCCGCTGTCGGCGTGGCCGTCGTCGACGGCGACGGCCACGCCCGCCAGGACGACGGCCGCCCCCGCGACGGCCACCAGCACATAGAACCGCCGGCTGAAGAACCGCCCCCGCTCCGGCACCTCCGGCGGCTCCGAGATCTCCGCGCCCGGCCCGAGGCTCGCAGCCACCGGCCGCTTGAACCACGCGTAGACGATCCAGTTGCCGCACGCCTCCCAGCCGTCGGGAGCAAGCCGTTCGTCGAGCCCTTCACGCCCCCGCGTGACCAGCTCACGCCGGTACTCCCAGCGCTGCGGGCTCTCCAGGTCCCGGTGGCTGACGAAGCGCCCGAGCGCGTCCACCCGCTCGACCTCCCACCCCTCGCCGCCGAAGCGGTTCAGGAGCTCCTCGTCGACGTACGTGTCGGCGGTCCACCGCCACGTCTCGACGTGCGCGTCAGGTGCGGCGGGCCCCTGCCCCTCCGCGGGCACCAGCTCGCGGGCGAACTCGTCGGCGGGTCCGAACTCCGACTCCGGGTCCGCGCCGCCCGACTCCTCCAGGTGCGCGGCCAGATCGGCGAGGGTCGTCGCCACGCGGTCGGACGGCACCCCCTGCTCCCGCAGCCGCTCGGCGAGGTCGTCGAAGTAGGTCATCGCACACCCGCCTTCGCCAGGACCTCGCGCACGGATCCGTCGAAGGCCAGCCAGAGGCCGCCCTGTTCGCCGAGCGTGGCGCGCCCGGCGTCCGTCAGGGAGTAGTAGCGCCGGCCGGGGCCCTTCTCGGTGGCCCGGAACTCCGCGGCGACCAGGCCCGCCTCCTCCAGGCGGTTGAGCACGGGATAGAGCGTGCCGCCCTTGATCTGGCCGAACCCGGCGGCGCCGAGCAGCTTGGCGATCTCGTAGCCGTAGCTCTCGCCGTCGGTGAGGCTGGCGAGCACGAGCAGATCGAGCACGCCCTTGAACCAGCTGGCCCGGCGGTCGGTCTTCGCGCCTCCGGAGGCGGGTGCGGCCATGGTCAGCTTCCCTTCGGAGCGGGCGCGTGCACGGGCACGCTGCCGATCGGCTCGGGCTCGGGGAGCGTCAAGTCCCTTACGGAGAGGGCGACATGGATGACGACGGGCAGCAGCAGGCTCCCGGTCGACACATAGAGCCCGGCGAACAGCACTCCGACGAGGGCGAAGGCGATGGCGCCGCTGCGGCCCTGGTAGAGACCGGCGAGGGCGTACACGAGCACCGAAAGGGTCGCCGCCGCATAGAGGTTGAGGCCCAGCACGCCGACGCCGAAGGCGATCAGGAGCCCGCGGTAGACGAATTCGGCGCAGATCCCGTCGGTCACGGCGACGGCGATCGCGAGGCGGCGCTCCTGTGCCGTGCGCGGCAGCATCGCCTGGATGGAGGCGAGCCCCGGCACGTTCCTGCCGCTTTGGGCGAGGGTCCGCATATTGCGCCCCGACGTCACCGTGACCGCCAGGAACGCGACGACGATGATGGCCGCGGACACCGGCGATTCGGGTGCCGCGATGCCGAGGTCGGCGGCGGTCATGTCCGGTGAGAGCAGCAGGGCCGCCACGGCGAGCGCGGCGAGGACCCACCAGAAGACGAGCACGAAGGTGAAGTAGCCGACGAGGGCTCGCGGTTCGGCGTCCCGGCGGCGGGCCAGCGAGCCGTAGAGGCGGCGGCCGAGCCAGGGCTCACCGAGCAGCAGATAGGCGCCGAGCACGGCCGTGACGGCGGTCGAGGCGACTGAGAAGTCCGGCGAGATGGTCATGGGATTCCCCCTTCCCGACGGGGTCGCGCGGTGCGCGGCGCATGCCGCACCACCCGCACGACCCCATGAGCATGTGAGCTACCTAGACCGTAGAGCGACCTAGTCAGGAATACAACCTATCTCGCGATGCAGAGTGCCGACGGGGCGTCCCTACTCCACGAAGTACGTCGGATTGGGCAACTTGTATGTCTTGTCCGCGTATCCGCCCGCGAGGTCGGAGACCTGGTCGCCGAAGCTGCCGACGATGTCGTAGCCGGTCGACTCGATGTGCTTGCGGGTGCCTTCCTTGAACTGCACGGTGGTGCACTCCCACTTGGCGGGCGTGGCGCAGTTGCTCAGATAGGCGGGCGGGGCGGTCTTGTTCTTGGTGAACACGTGCTCGGTGTCGAGCTTCGTGTCGTACCCGGCCTTGGCGAGGTTGGTGACGGCGCCCTCGCGCTGGGCCTCGCTCAGGCCGGTCAGGAAGAAGACCTCGACGCCCTTGTCCTTGGCGTACGCGACGAGTTCGGGCATGCCGAAGACGGCGGGGCGCTTGGCCGCCTTCACGTACGCGTCCCACGTGCTGTTGTTGTACGTGTAGTTGGTGGACTTCTCGTAGTCGAAGCTCAGCAGCGAGGTGTCGTCCACGTCGAGGACGATCGCGGGCTTCTTGCCGTGACCGTGGCCCTTCGCTCCATGGCCACCGCCCTTCGCACCGCGCGCGGCGGCCTTCCTGATGTCCTTCTTCGCCTTGGCCTGGATGCGCGCCAGGTCCTTGGCGTAGGGGCTGTCGGGCGAGGACCGCCAGACGCCGTCGGCGTCCTGGTACGCGCCGTAGTAGTCGTCGATCTCGCCGACGAGCAGGCCGATGTTCTGCGGTTCGGCGGTGTGCCGCGCCGATGCGTCGTCGGCGGTGGCGGCGCCTGTGCCGTACAGCGCGGCGCCGGCGACGGCACAGGCGGTGGCGATGCCCGCCACCCGTAGGGGCTTGTGCATGGGTCGATTTCTCCGGATCAGGATCAGGGCCTCGGGGCCTGTACAGGGGCAATGAGTTCGAGCAGGTCAACACCTGTCTACGCGCACTGTCTACGCGCATCACACGGTGCGCCGCGAGACCCTTTGCCCGATCGATACCTGATCCGGGGAAAGCCCGGTACTGAAGCGCTGCCCGGGCGCCGCGCCCTACGCGCCCGGCGCCCAGCCGGGGTCCCGGCCGCTGAGACCGATCACCCGGTCCAGGAGCGGTGCGTCGTCCGGCACCGGGACCACGGCCCCGAACAGGCTGTTCCCCGACCTGTCCCCCTCCTCGGGCGTGAGCAGGGCCTCGGCCACCCCGAGGCTCACCACGTCGGGCTCATACGCCTGGCCCGTCGCCCGCGCCAGGTCCCAGCCGTGCACGACGAGCTCGTCCATGGCGACGGCACCCGCGACGGCCCCCGGCAGATCGAGACCGCCCGCGCGGGTCATGCCCTCCCACGCGGCCGGGTCGCGCCACGCCTGCGCCAGCTCGTCCAGCAGCTTCGGCAGAGCGGCACGCCACTCGGGGCCGGCGTCCGGCACGACACTGCCCGGATCCCGGTCCAGGTGGGGCCCGAAGTCCTTGCGCGCGGCGTCCCGGAACGCGCCGGTCAGATGGATCAGGTGGCCGAGGAGATGGCGCACCCGGTACTCCGGACAGGGCGTGGCCCCTTCGAGCTGCTCGTCGGCGACACCTTCGGCGACGGCCGCCACAAGCCGGGCCTGCGGCGCGAAGTCAATCATCTGCGACATGGGTCCTCCCGAATCCAGGCGGCCCCGCCCCCTCGGACCGCTGCCTTGCCCTGTAGACCGGCCGGCGCCCGGAACTCATCGCTATTTCACGTTCGCCCAGCGCTTGATCGTCGCGGTCGCCTCGGCCTGTTCGGCGGCGGGCAGCTTGGCGATGGAGGCGCCGTGGTTGGAGCCGGGGACCTCGTAGCGGTAGGAGTCGCGGTGGCTCGGGGTGAACTTCTCCGCGCTCCACGGGTCGTTCTCGCCGTAGATGAACATCATCCGCTGGCCCCGGGTCTTCACCCAGCGGTCGACGTCGGCGGTGGTGCTGTTGTTGTACGAGCCGCGCATCGCCTCGGGAAGGACCGAGTTGGGCTGGTAGATGTCCGGGTAGCGGCGGACGTCCCTGAGGTGCTTGAACTCCAGGTCGGCCCAGCCGAGCTGAGTCGCGGCCTGGCGGTAGTAGGGGCCCGTGCCGTTCGTGCCGAGGGTCTCGTCCTGGTAGACGCTGAAGCCGTGCTTCTTCGACCAGTCGTAGAGCTCGTCGTCGGTGGCCTTCTTCGCGTCGGGCACGGTCGGGCAGTTGTCGATGGTGCCGCTCTGCCAGAAGTTCCACACCTGGTCGAGCACCGCGAACTCGTAGGCGCGGTCGGTGGTGCCGAGCGTCTCCTCGAAGGTGTCGCCGGCCTCCTTCGCGTCGGCCTCGAACTTGGGCAGCAGCGCCGCACGGCGCAGAAGCATCTCGCGCTGCACGGCGTTCAGCGCGGCCCGGCACTCGGCCGTGCCGACGGTCTTGAAGAACCGCTCGTAGCCGCTGTCGTCCCTGTTGTTCGCGTCGTTCGGGGCCACGAACGCGACGACCGCGTCGAGATCGCCGGGGTAGAAGCGCTCGTGGTACGTCGCCGTCATGCCGCCCTTGCTGGCGCCCGTGCCGAGCCACTTGCCCTTTTCGATGCCGCGCAGCGCCTGCGTGAGGCGGTGCTCGTCGGCGGCTTCCTGCTGAATGGTGAGCTTGGACCAGTCGGCACCGGCGGCGCCCGTGGGGCGGGACTGCTCGAAGTAGCGGTGTTCGACGCTGACCTGGTTGGCGTCGATCAGCTTGGTGAGGGCGGTGGTGTTGGACGCCAGGGTGTAGCCGCCGGTGTAGAGGACGGTCGGCTTGTCCGTGGCCTTGTGCCAGAGCGTGGCGCGCTGGGTGAACGTACCGGCGCGGGGGTTGCCGTGGTCGACGGGCTGGGCGTAGGTGAGCGTGTAGAAGGGGTAGCCCTCCCGGTCGGCCACCGAGACGACCTTCATGCCGGGGATCTTCTCCAGCCGCTCCCGGATGTCGGTTGCGGCGCCGGCCCGCCCGTCACCGGCCTGCGCGTCACCGGCCTGCGCGGCGGCGGGCACGGCCCCGCCGAGTACCGCCGCGCCCGCCATGAACCCGGCACAGACCAGCGCCGATATCCCCTTGTTGCGCACCTTGTCTCCTCGTACTGGAGCGAAATGGTTGCGCGGATGGTAACCGCTTCCACTTCCGGTGCGACAGAGGCTATTTCCGGTGCGGCGGAGGCTGTTCGAGGTGCTCCAGGGCCTTGGTCACGAGCGCCAGATCAGCGTCGGATGCCAATCCGGCGTGATACAGCCGCAGTTCGTCGGCGCCAAGCGTGACCGCGTGCGCGGCGTCGGCGGCGAGGGTGGCGGGGCTGCCGCCCATGCCGGAGACGACGGTGAAGTTCGCGGCGAGGGTGGTGCGGGCCGTGCGGTGCGCGTCGAAGGGCACAAGGGCCCCGGCGCCGCCCGTGCAGGGCACGACCACGCCGTCGGCCACGGAGAGGATGTGCTCCGGGTCGACTCCGGCATTGGCGCCGCAGTGATACGCCACCGGGTCGGCGTGCAGCAGCACCCGGAAGCCGTCCGGGGCCGCCGCGCGCACGGCCGCGATCGCCGCCTCCTGGAGGGTGCGGGCGGTTTCCTCGCGCCACGCGCGCGTGGCGGCCGCCGTCCCGGCGCCGAGCAGCTTCTCCACCGCCTCCCAGCCGCCGGAAGGCTCCTCGCCGCGCCACACGGGCTCCAGGGCGCCGCGGACCCCGGCCGCGAGGTCGTCGGGGGCGAGCCCCCGACTCGCGTACCCCGCACGGCAGTCCGCGCAGAAGCACAGCGACATCAGGTACTGACCGGCCTCCCCGAGCGGCACTCCCGCGATCTTGTCGTGGGCGTGCAGATGCGCGAGGCCGTACCAGCCGAGGGACTCCAGCTCGGTGCCGCGCGCACCGGGGCGCACGGCGGCCTCCGCCGCGAGGTCGACGAGGTACGCGCGCGTGGCGGGCCGTGCGATGCAGGGGGCCCAGGGGTAGCGGTCTCCGTAGGCGTTGACGACCGAGGTGTCCGGATGGTCGGCGCCCATACGGGAGTTGTGGGCGAGGACCACCCAGGTGTGTACGTCGAGCCCGGCGTCCGCCAGTGCGCCGGCGGCCTCTCCGTAGGCGTCGCCGGGGGCCCAGTCCCCGGCCGCGTACGGGCGCAGTTCGCGTCCCTGCCACCGGTCGCCGGGCTCGTAAAGGACCGCCGCGTGTTCGGCGGTGACGATGCGGTGGCGGGGGTGGCGGGGGGTCAGCGCGCGCGTGGAGTGGTAGGCGGAGGCGAGGGTGACCTGCCGGACGCCGAGGTCCGCGATGCGGCGGGGCGCACCGGGGTCGCCGACGACGTCCCAGGGGTACAGGAAGGCGGAGGTCCTCACGCGCTCTCCTCCCGCACCAGGGCGCGCCCGCGCTCGGTCAGTTCGGCCAGGCGCTTGATGTGCTCGTCGGCGGGCTCGTGCAGCGGCGTCCGCACCCCGCCGACGTCGAGCCCCGCCATGCGCACGCCCGCCTTGACGAGCGAGACGGCGTATCCGCGCCCCTCGGCGCGCAGCTCCACGAAGGGCCGGTAGAAGCCGTCGATGAGCCGGTTCACGAGAGCGTCACCCTCGGGGGTCCCGGCGTTGAAGGCCCGGTGGAAGGCGAGCGCGATGTCGGGCGCGAAGCAGAAGACCGCCGACGAGTAGAGCGTGACGCCGACGCCCCGGTAGGCGAGCCCGGTGAGCTCGGCGGTGGGCAGTCCGTTGAAGTAGAGGAACTCTCCGGGGACTTCCGCGCGCACGGCGCTGACGATGCGCTGCATCAGGTCCATGTCGCCGAGGCCGTCCTTGAAGCCGATGATGCCCTCGGTGCGGGCGAGCTCGACCACCGTCTCCGGAGTGAACACGGCGTTGTCGCGCTGGTAGACGATGACGTCGAGCGAGGTCGCCGCGGCCAGTTCGGCGTAGTGCGCGAGCAGCCCTTCCTGCCCGGCGACGACGAGATAGGGCGGCATCGCGAGGAGTCCGTCGGCGCCCGCTTCCTCGGCGAGCTTCGCGTACCGCACGGCGAGCGCGGTGCCGTACCCGGCGCCCGCGACCACCGGCACCCGGCCCGCCGACTCCTCGACGGCCGCGGCGACGCACGCCCGGAACTCCTCGGGCGTCAGGGCGTGGAACTCGCCGGTGCCGCAGCAGGCGAACACGGCCGCCGCGCCCGCTTCGACGCCCGCGCGCACGTGCGCGCGGAAGACGTCGAGGTCGACCGAGCCGTCCGGGCCGTAGGCGGTGACCGGGAAGAACAGCGGCCCGCTGGGGACATTGAGTCGATCGGCGAGGGGTGCTGACGTCACGGGCTCTCCCTAAGCGTGCACGTTTCTGATCCACGTCCATATTTCTGAACGCACCCACGCTAAGCCGCCTCCTGAGCCCCGGTCAAGCCGCGAGGTCGGCAATAGATCGGGAAGAGATCGAGAAGAGAACCGCGATCGAGCAGCGGATTCTCCGCCTCCGTACGACACTTGACTCGACGCGGCGTTGATCCTTACTTTGTCCACGGATGTGAATGCTGTACGCACACACGAACTCTGAGGAGACCCCCTCATGCCCGCTCCCCGCACCGTCCTGCTCACCGGCGCCGCAGGCGGCCTCGGCACCCTGATGCGGGGGCTCCTTCCGGCGTACGGCCACGAACTGCGGCTGCTCGATGTGCGGCCCATCGAGGGCGAGCCCGACGCGATCACGGCGGACCTCTCCGACAAGAAGGCGCTGCGGGAGGCCGTACGGGGTGTCGACTCGGTCATCCATCTCGCGGGCATCTCCCTGGAGTCCTCCTTCGACAAGATCATGCGGGCGAACATCGAGGGGACGTACAACCTCTACGAGGCGGCGCGCGAGGAAGGCGTCCGCCGTGTCGTCTTCGCCTCCTCCAACCACGCGGTGGGGTTCACGCCGCGGCCCGTCGGCGACGACCCGCTGATCCCGGTGGACACGCCCCGCCGTCCCGACACCTTCTACGGCCTGTCCAAGTCCTTCGGCGAGGACCTCGCCCAGTTCTACTGGGACAAGCACGGGGTCGAGACGGTCTCGGTGCGGATCGGCTCGTGCTTCCTGGAGCCGACGAGCGTGCGGATGCTGTCGGTCTGGATGAGCCCCGGCGACGGCGCCCGGCTCTTCCATGCGGCGCTGACCGCCACCGGGGTGGGCCACACCGTGGTCTACGGCTCGTCCGCGAACACGCGGCTGTGGTGGGACCTCTCGTCGGCGCGCGCGATCGGCTACGAACCGCAGGACGACTCCGAGCAGTACGCGGACAAGCTCGTCGCCGAGCAGGGGGAGCTGGACCCGTCGAACCCGGATCACGCGAACCTCGGGGGCCACTTCTGCACGAACCCGCCGGTCTGGCCGTACTGAGAGCGGGGCACCTGCCGGAAGGCCGGAAGGACTGAAATCAGCCCTTCCGGCCTTGCGGAAGAGCCGCCCGAACCTGAACCGGGCACCAAACGGGCCACTCGAACCCCCCGAACGGGCAGCCCTTCCGCCCGAAGCAGAGGCCGCAGCTCTGCCAAACGGGCAGAGACGGGCACCATCGCCCGCACTCCGAGCCTGTTCACGCACCGTCCCCCGCTGTAGAACTTCCCCACAGGGCCCGAACGGGCACAGCCAGGGAAGGAGGCGGCATCCATGACCGCGGAAGAGCGACAGCGGGAAATCGTCAAGGCCGCACGGACCTCCGGCTCCGTGGACGTCACCGCGCTCGCCACCGAACTGGGCGTCGCCAAGGAAACCGTCCGCCGTGACCTGCGCGCCCTGGAGGACCACGGTCTGATCCGCCGCACCCACGGCGGCGCCTACCCCGTGGAGAGCGCGGGCTTCGAGACGACCCTCGCGTTCCGCACCACCATGCACGTCCCCGAGAAGAGAAGGATCGCCACCGCGGCCGCCGATCTCCTCGGCGACGCCGAAACGGTCTTCGTCGACGAGGGCTTCACCCCGCAGCTCATCGCCGAAGCACTGCCCGAAGCCGCCAAGGGACGCCCCCTGACCATCGTCACGGCGTCGCTGGCCACCGCCGGCGCCCTCGCCGAGGCCGACAACATGTCCGTCCTCCTCCTGGGCGGCCGCGTCCGCCCCGGCACGCTCGCGACCGTCGACCACTGGACGACCCGCATGCTGGCCGGGTTCGTCATCGACCTTGCCTACATCGGCGCCAACGGCATCTCCCGCGAGCACGGTCTGACCACGCCCGACCCCGCGGTCAGCGAGGTGAAGACGCAGGCCATCCGCGCGTCACGGCGCACCGTGTTCGCGGGCGTGCACACCAAGTTCGGGGCGACGAGCTTCTGCAGGTTCGGGCACGTCGGCGAGCTGGAGGCCATCGTCACGAGCACGCAGCTGCCCGCTTCCGAGGCGCACCGCTACTCGCTCCAGGGCCCCCAGGTCATCCGCGTCTGACACCCCCGCTCACTCCCCTCACACACACCTCCCACCTCTCGTGATCCCGCACGCCCAAAATCCACTCCAGGAGCATTCATGCGAACCCAGAGCCGACGGAGGTCGCGCGCACTCGCCGCGGCAGCCGCAGGGACGCTGCTTGCCCCGCTGCTCTCCGGCTGCTGGGCCGGGGCGGGCGGGACCGGTTCCGGCGACTCCATCAACGTACTGATGGTGAACAACCCGCAGATGGTCGAACTGCAGAAGCTCACCGCCGCCCACTTCACCAAGGAAACGGGCATCAAGGTCAGCTTCACGGTCCTGCCCGAGAACGACGTCCGCGACAAGATCAGCCAGGACTTCGCCAACCAGGCGGGCCAGTACGACGTCGCCACGCTCTCCAACTACGAGATCCCGATCTACGCCAAGAACGACTGGCTGCACGAACTGGGCTCGTACACCAAGAAGGACAAGGCGTACGACGAGAAGGACGTACTGCCGTCCATGCGCCAGTCCCTCACCGGCGACGACGGCAAGCTCTACGGACAGCCCTTCTACGGAGAGTCGTCCTTCCTGATGTACCGCAAGGACGTCTTCAAGAAGGCCGGTCTCACCATGCCGAAGAACCCCACCTGGCAGGAGGTGGGCAAGCTCGCGGCCGAAGCCGACGGCGCCGAGTCCGGCATGAAGGGCATCTGCCTGCGCGGACTTCCGGGCTGGGGAGAGCTGATCGCGCCCCTGACGAGCGTGGTGAACACCTTCGGAGGGACCTGGTTCGACAAGGACTGGAAGGCCCGGCTCGACTCCCCCGAGTTCAAGAAGGCGACACAGTTCTACGTGGACCTCGTGCGCGAGCACGGCGAGTCCGGAGCCGCCCAGTCCGGCTATGCCGAATGCCTGAACAACCTCACCCAGGGCAAGACCGCCATGTGGTACGACGCCACGGCCGCCGCCGGTTCCCTGGAGTCCGCCAAGTCCCCGGTCAAGGGCAAGATCGGCTACGTACCCGCGCCCGTGGAGAAGACGAAGAACTCCGGCTGGCTCTACACCTGGGCCTGGGGCCTGCAAAAGGCCTCGCGCAACCCGGACAAGGCGTGGAAGTTCGTCTCCTGGGCCTCCAGCAAGGAGTACGAGGAGCTGGTCGGCGAGAAGATCGGCTGGTCCAACGTCCCGGCGGGCAAGCGCTCGTCGACGTACGAGAACCCCGAGTACGTCAAGGAAGCCGCCGCGTTCCAGGACGTCACCCACGACGCCATCGAGGGAGCCCGGCCGACCGACCCGGGCGTGCAGCCCAGGCCCGCGCCCGGCATCCAGTTCGTCGGCATCCCCGAGTTCACCGACCTCGGCACGAAGGTCTCCCAGGAGATCAGCGCGGCCATCGCCGGGCGCCAGTCCGTCGAATCGGCCCTCAAGAAGTCACAGAAGCTCGCCGAGAAGATCGCCGAGGAGTACGAGGGACGATGACCGCCACCGCAAGCACCACCGCCGTCGCGCCCACCACCGCGCGCGCCCCCGGACCCAAGGCACCGGGGAGACTGCGGGCCTGGGCCACCAGGGCCCCGCTCCTGCCCGCCCTGATCTTCATGGTCGTCGTCACCCAGCTGCCGTTCGTGGCCACGCTGGTGATCTCCTTCTTCGACTGGAACGCCCTCTACCCCGACGCCCGCAGCTTCGCCGGGTTCGACAACTACTCCGAGGTCCTCACCGATCCGGACCTGCGCAAATCCGTCCTGACGACCATCGTGCTCACGGCCACCGTCGTGATGGCCAGCCTCGTCATCGGGCTCGGCCTCGCCCTGCTCCTGGACCGGAAGTTCCGGGGCCGCGGATTCGTGCGTACGTTGCTCATCGCGCCGTTCCTGCTCGTGCCGGTGGCCGCCGCGCTGCTGTGGAAGCACGTGCTCTACAACCCCGAGTACGGCCTCTTCAACGGCCTGCTGCACTGGGTGGGCGGCGACGGCGCGGCCCAGCCCGACTGGGTGTCCAACACCCCGCTGATCGCCATCGAGGCCTCCCTGATCTGGCAGTGGACGCCCTTCATGATGCTGATCCTGCTCGCGGGACTGCAGAGCCGCGACAGCGAGCTCATCGAGGCCGCCCGGATGGACGGCGCGGGCAACTGGCAGGTGTTCCGCTATCTGACGCTGCCGCATCTGCGCCGCTATCTGGAGCTGGGCGCGCTGCTCGGCTCGATCTACATCGTGCAGAACTTCGACGCCGTCTTCACGATCACCTCGGGCGGCCTCGGCACCGCCAACCTGCCCTACACCGTCTACCAGAGCTTCTACCAGGCCCACGAGAACGGTCTGGCGTCCGCCGCCGGCGTCCTCGTCGTCATCGGTTCCATCATCATCGCGACCTTCGCGCTGCGGGTCGTCTCGTCCCTGTTCCGTGAGGAGGCGTCCCGCGCATGAGCACCGCTGCGACGCATGTACCCACCAAGCCCGGCAGCCGCTTCCGCATCCGGGGCTCCGCGGGCCTCGGCCTCGCCGCCTGGCTGGCCGGAATCCTGTTCTTCCTGCCCATCGCCTGGATGACGCTGACGTCCTTCCACTCGGAGGAGGACGCGGCCACCAACCCGCCGTCCCTTGCCGCCTCGCTCACCCTGGACGGCTACCGCGACTTCTTCGGCTCGGGCGGCGGCGCGAGCCCCTGGCCCTCGCTCATCAACTCGACGGTCGCCTCGGTGGCCTCGACCCTCCTTGTGCTTCTCCTGGCGCTGCCTGCCGCGTACGCGCTCTCCATCAGGCCGGTGAAGAAGTGGACGGACGTCCTGTTCTTCTTCCTGTCGACGAAGATGCTGCCGATCGTGGCCGGCCTGCTTCCGATCTACCTCTTCGCCAAGAACACCGACATGCTCGACAACATCTGGCTGCTCGTCATCCTCTACACGTCGATGAACCTGCCGATCGCGGTGTGGATGATGCAGTCCTTCCTCGCCGAAGTGCCGGTCGCGATCATCGAGGCCGCGCAGATCGACGGGGCACGCCTGCCGACCATCCTCGCGCGCGTGGTCGCCCCCATCGCGCTGCCGGGCATCGCCGCGACGTCCCTGATCTGCTTCATCTTCAGCTGGAACGAACTCCTCTTCGCCCGGGTGCTCACGGGTGTCGTCGCCCAGACCGCGCCCGTCTTCTTGACCGGCTTCATCACCAGCCAGGGCCTGTTCCTCGCGAAGGTGTGCGCCGCGTCGCTCGTCATCTCCCTGCCGGTACTCGCCGCGGGGTTCGCCGCCCAGGACAAGCTGGTCCAGGGCCTGTCGTTGGGAGCAGTCAAGTGAAGGCCGCCATCATCGAGTCCGTCGGCAAGGCTGTGGTCGGCGAGGTGCCCGACCCCACTCCGGGGCCGCGCGACGTCGTCGTCGAGGTCGCCGCGTGCGGTCTGTGCGGGACCGATCTGCACATCCTGCAGGGCGAGTTCGCCCCCACGCTGCCGGTGGTGCCGGGGCACGAGTTCGCCGGGGAGGTGGTGGGCCTCGGCCGCGAGGTCACGGAGCTCGCGGTCGGCGACCGGGTCGCCGTCGACCCCTCGCTCTACTGCTACGAGTGCCGCTACTGCCGCACCGGCCACAACAACCTCTGCGAGCGCTGGAACGCGATCGGCGTCACCACCGCGGGCGGCGCGGCCCAGTACGCGGTCGCGCCCGTCGCCAACTGCGTGCGGCTCCCCGAGCACGTGCGCACCCAGGACGCGGCCCTCATCGAGCCGCTGTCCTGCGCGGTGCGCGGCTACGACGTGCTCCGTGCCCAGCTGGGCGCCCACGTCCTGATCTACGGCTCCGGGACGATGGGCCTGATGATGCTGGAGCTCGCCAAGCGGACGGGCGCCGCGAGCGTGGACGTCGTGGACCTCAACGCGGACCGCCTCGCCACGGCCCGCCGGTTGGGCGTCTCCGGGTCGGCCGCGGGGGCGGACGAGCTCGACCGGCCGCAGGGCTGGGACATCGTGGTCGACGCCACGGGCAACGCGAACGCGATCCAGGACGGCCTGGGGCGGGTCGCCAAGGCGGGTACGTTCCTGCAGTTCGGGGTGGCCGACTACGCGACGCGGGTGGAGATCGACCCGTACCGGATCTACAACCAGGAGATCACCATCACCGGGTCGATGGCGGTCCTGCACAGCTACGAGCGGGCTGCGGAGCTGTTCGCCGCGGGTGTCCTCGATCCGGATGTGTTCATCAGCGACCGGATGCCGCTGACGGCGTACCCCGAGGCTCTTGAGCGGTTCGCCTCCGGGGTGGGCCGGAAGATCGTGGTGCTGCCTTCGTCCTAGCGGCGGGCGGGCGCACCCGAATCACCGGCTCCGCCGAGTTCGTCCTCGAACGCCGGACGGGCTGAAATCAGGCTCGTCCGGCGTTCGGGGAATGCCGTGAAGAAATCTCGGTAGGTAAGGGAACGGCAAAGCCGGGACGTTCGTTACCCCGGACATGACCGCTATGACACCCGGCTCGAACATCCCTCTCACCGCCACCCGCGTGGCGGTGGACGTCGCCGCACCGGTGCGGCTCGACGTATCGGGCCTGCTGCTCACCGCCGACGGCAAAGTGCGCTCCGACGACGACTTCATCTTCTTCAACCAGCCCGCGGGCCCCGGCGTGACCTACCAGTCGGGCGGCGGCACCACCCCCGACAAGATCACGGTGGACACCACTGCCGTGCCCGCCGGCATCGAGAAGATCGTCGTCACCGCGAGCCCGGACGCGGCGGGACAGACCTTCCAGGGCATCGAGCCCACCGCCACGATCCGCAACGCGGACGACGGCTCCGTCCTCGCCACGTTCACGCCCCCGCAGCTCGGCGGCGAGACCGCCCTGGTGATCGTCGAGGTCTATCTGCGCAACGGCGCGTGGAAGGCACGCGCCGTCGGCCAGGGGTACTCGAACGGCCTTGCGGGCATCGCGACGGACTTCGGCGTCTCGGTCGAGGAGCCCGCGGCCCCGGCCGCTCCGGCCGCCGCCGCACCCGCCGCCCCGATGGCACCCCCGACCGGCGCCCCGGTCCAGGGTCCGCCCCCGCCGGTCTCCGACCCCCGCCTGGCCGCACCGGCGGCGCCCGCCGCTCCCCCGGCGCCCGCGCCCGGCGCCGGGAAGATCAACCTGGACAAGGGCCGGGTCAGCCTCCAGAAGAACCAGACGGTGTCCCTGGTCAAGGGCGGCAAGCCGCTCCTCTCGCAGGTCAAGATGGGCCTCGGCTGGGAGCCCGCGTTCCGCGGCAAGGACATCGACCTGGACGCCTCCGTCATCGCGTACGGCCCCAGCCGCAACCACGTGGACAGCTGCTACTTCGGCAAGCTGTCGATCGTGAACGGCGCGATCAAGCACTCCGGCGACAACCTCACGGGCGAGGGCGGCGGTGACGACGAGGTGATCGTCGTGGACCTTGGCCGTCTCCCGCAGGACGTGACGGGCCTGGTCTTCACGGTGAACTCGTTCTCGGGCCAGAAGTTCACGCAGGTCGCCAAGGCGTACTGCCGTCTCCTCGACGCGGGGACGGGCGAGGAGCTGGTCCGCTTCGACCTCACCAACGCCGAGGCGCAGACGGGCGTGATGATGGCCAAGCTGATCAAGCAGTTCACCGGCGAGTGGGAAATGACCGCCATGGGTGACTTCGTCAAGTCGCGTACGGTGCGCGGAATGGTGAAGCCCGCGGCTCAGGCGCTGTAACCGGGGAGGCCCGGGCGCGGTGGCCGGGACATGCAGGGGCGGTCGGCGGTGAAGGGGTGGACCTTCACCGCCGACCGCCCCTTGTCGTGCGGTGCGGACGTGCCCGGAGGCGTACGTCAGGTCAGAGCTTGGCCAGCTTCGGGTAGGGACTCAGGAACCGTCCCTGGCGGCCTGCGAAGTCGATGACCACTGCTTCCTCGCCTTCGACTCCGACGATCCGTCCGAGTCCGTACTGGTCGTGAGAGACCCGGTCGCCCACGGCGAACTGCTCGATGGGCGGTGCGGGCGGCGGGGGAACGTTAAAGGGGCTGTTCGGCAGGTGGCGTCGGGTACCGGGGGGCCTCGTCATGTTCTGAGTATGCGCCCTCCGCACCCCGCCGCACCATGCTCCGAGCTCACACGGTCCTCACATCGGCATCAAACCGACACACAATCCATGTTTCCCCGTAGCATTGCGTAGTTGTCCCGTAGCACCGCGCGTACATGTGTGCCCCACGGGTCTCGCCGGGCCTCCGGACCAGAACGCAGGCTTCCGGAACCCGTGCGCCGGCTGCCGGACTCAGAACAGCGCGCTGTAGGCGTTCAGGGCGGGCTGTCCGCCGAGGTGGGCGTACAGGACGGTCGCGTCCCGCGCGATCTCGCCCCTGTCCACCAGGTCGATCATCCCGGCCATCGACTTTCCCTCGTAGACCGGGTCGGTCACCATGCCCTCCGTGCGGGCCGCGAGCCGCATCGCCTCCAGGGTCGCCTCGTCGGGGAGCCCGTAGGTGCCCGCGTGGTAGCGCGCGTCGAGCTCGATGTCGGAGTCCTTGACCTCTGTCTGCACGCCGATCAGTTCGGCCGTCCCGCGCGTGATCCTGGCGATCTGCTCGCGGGTCCGGTCGGGATCGGCGGAGGCGTCGATGCCGAGGACCCGGCGGGGGCGGCCGCCCTCCTCCGCGAGCGCGGCGAACCCGGCGACCATCCCCGCCTGCGTGGACCCGGTCACCGAGCAGACCACGACGGTGTCGAAGAAGATCCCCAACTCCTCCTCCTGCTCCACCACTTCGTACGCCCAGCGAGCGAAGCCGAGCCCGCCGAGGCGGTGTTCGGAAGCGCCCGCCGGGATCGCGTACGGCTTGCCGCCCGCCTCCTCGACCTCGCGCACCGCCTGCTCCCAGCTCTCCTTGATGCCGATGCCGAATCCGGCGCGCACGAGGCGTACGTCGGCGCCCGCGAGCCTGCTGATGAGTATGTTGCCGACCTTGTCGTAGACGGAGTCGGGCCAGTCGACCCAACTCTCCTGGATCAGCACGCACTTGAGTCCGGCGCGGGCGGCGACGGCCGCGACCTGGCGGGTGTGGTTGGACTGGACGCCGCCGATCGACACGAGGGTGTCGCAGCCCTGCGCGAGGGCGTCGGCGACCAGATACTCCAGCTTGCGCGTCTTGTTGCCGCCGTACGCGATGCCGGAGTTGCAGTCCTCCCGCTTGGCCCAGAGCGCGGCGCCGCCGAGGTGGTGGGTGAGGCGGTCCAGGGGGTGCACGGGCGAGGGGCCGAAGAGGAGGGGGTAGCGGGCGTAGGAGTCGAGGGGTGCGGACACGGGGGCCTCCGGGCGGTTCAGGGGTGGGCGAGTTCTTCCAGGACGCGCCAGATCTCCGTGGTGACGGCCACCGCCGCGTCCGGGTCGCCGTCCGCGCACGCGTCGATGAGCCGTGCGTGCAGTTCGGCGGAGCCGCAGGTCACGCCCTCGCCGAAGCGCTGCCTCTCCAGGCGGCGGATGAGCGGGGTGTAGCGGGTGATGGTGGCGGCGGCCGCGCTGTTGCCGCAGGCCGCGACCAGGATGCCGTGCAGGTCGTCGTCGGCCCGCAGCGCCTCGTCCACGTCGCCGCAGGCCACGGCCGCCGCGAACCGGCGATTGGCATCGCGCATCGCGTAGAGGTGCGCGGGCTCAAGGCGGGGCACCGCACCCCGGGCGACGAGTTCGTGCATGGCGCGGACCACGGCGGCCGCGTCCCTGACGTCGGCGGCGTCCAGCGGTGTCACACGGGTGTGGCTCTGCGGTTTGGTCTCCAGGAGCCCCTCGTCGACCAGGCGCGAGAACGCCTCCCGCACGGGCGCGCGGGACAGGCCGAGCGACGCGGCGAGGTCGGCGTCCCGCACGATGCTGCCCGGCGGGATCTCCCCGCCGACGATCGCGTCACGGATCGATGCGTACGCCTGGTCCCGCAGGAGGGTGCGGCGCACCGGTTGCATGGCTCCCATGCACTGAAATGTTAGATACCAATCTGCGTCGCGGACAAGGGGCTTGAGGGTATGTTCCCTCAAGCCCCTTGTCCGTGCTCAGTTCCGCACCCACGGCCAGTCGCTCGAAGAGCCCGCCTCAAGCAGCTGCACCATCCGGAAAGCCGCGTCCGAAAGCCCCCCGAACACATGGCGGTTGCCCGTGCCGGACTCGCCGTGGCCCACCCGGTAGCCCGCCAGGTTCCAGGTGTAGACCGGGACGTGCGCCGGAACCTGCTCGGTCGGACCACCGTGGTGGTTGTACGCCGCCTGCTCGTCGGTGACGATCAGGACGCGGTCGTGCTTCTTGTAGAAGCGGCGCACCGCCTCGGTGGTGTTCGTGCCGCCGAGGTCGCCGAAGCGCTTGAGGACCTTCAGGACCGACTCGCCCTTGCGGCACTTCACCCGATAGCTGCTCGTGCCGAACTCGACGAGGTCCGCGTCCGCCGCCCGCAACGCGAGCGCCGTACCGAAGACCGCGGCCGCGTCCGCGCGGTTGAGCTGCGAACGGGCCGAGAGCGGCGACCACATCGAGCCGGAGCGGTCCACCAGGATCAGCGAACGGCCCGGCAGCGCGGGCACATTGGCCAGCGAGTGGCCGAGCGCCTGCTCAAGGGGGTACGCCCAGCGCAGCGACGGCGCGTGCTGGTACGCGGCGAGGTAGCGGAAGGGGAACTGCCGCGACTTCGCGACCTGCGCCGGGTCCGCGAGCTTCGCCGCGACGCCTGCCGCCACCTCGTCCGAGACACCCGCCTCGTCGAAGTTGCGCAGGTTGCGGACCAGCGCCATGGCGCCCATGGACGGAATGACCGCCTCCCAGGCCGCCTTGTCCATCGGCCCCTGCAGCCAGCCCGCGAGCGCCTCCCAGGTGATGCCCGCTGCGGCGAGCCGCTCGGCGCCGCCCGCGCCGGTGACCACCGCGCGCCGCTCGGCGACCGGCAGCGCCATCAGCTCGCGGTGCGCGGCCAGGATGCGGGCGGACTCGGGCGGGACGGCGGTGTCGGGGTTGTGGCGGCGGTCGAGCGCGTACCGGAAGAGGTCTCCCTGCCAGGGCTTGTCCGCGTCGGGCGCGGCGTGCACGAGGTTGAGGATGTCGCCGAAGCGGTAACCCTTGGAGACCGTGTCGTACTTGAGCAGCGCCTTCTCGCCGTACAGCCGGCGTACGGCGTCGGCGATGCCGCGCTTGACGGGCTTGGGGATGTTCCGGCCGTACGTCGCCGTCCAGTACCCGAGCAGCTCGCCGGGCTCGTCGGGGCGCCGCAGCACGGAGGCGACGACCTGGCGGTTGGCGGGGCCTTCGGTGGCGCCGGCGTCGAGGCGCGCCTTGACGTACTCGGCGGCGCCCACGATCGAGGCCGTGCGCATGTTGCCCTCGCCCCGCAGCCAGCCGAGCAGGCCCGCGACCCACTCGGGGTCCTCCACAGCGAGGCGCCGCACGAGCGCGGCGAAACGGTGGTCGCGGGCGGCACCGGTCTCGTAAAAGGTCTGCTGGGAAACGAAATTCGCCACCGCGAGCAGAAAGAGCTCGGAACGGGGGTCGCGCATACGGCCCCGGACGCCCTCGTGTGTCGGCGCGGTGCGCCCGGTCGACTTCACCGCGGAAGTGACGAGCGCCTTCGCGGCCTTGGTGTTGAAGCGTGCCATGTGAATTCCCCCGAATTCAGAATTACTGCCTCCCGAGATCAGAGTGGCGGCGGCATGATTTCTTTGGAGGAAGTAGCCGTTGCCCGCGCACCGGGAGGAGTTTCACTCTAAGAGAGTGGAGTTTCGGGGGGCCAATTCTTTTTCGGCGGCCGCCGGTCAGGGGCGCCGGCGCCGCCACGGACCCGTGATCGCCAGCATGATTCCGGGCGACTGGATGTTGGCGTAGAGCGTCTTTCCGTCGGGCGAGAACGTGACTCCGGTGAACTCGCTGTAGGAGGGCTTCTCGGGGGTGCCTGCGTTGAGTTCGTTGCGCGCTATCGGGTACGTGCGGCCGCGCTCGGTCGCCCCGAAGAGGTGCTGGATGCCGTCGCCGTCCTCGGCGATGACGAGGCCGCCGTAAGGAGAGACGGTGATGTTGTCCGGGCCGTCGAAAGGGCCGTCCTTGGAAGGGTCCGGATTGACGCCGAGGAGCACCTTCAGGGTGAGGGTGCGGCGCGAGGGGTGGTAGAACCACACCTGCCCGTCGTGCTGGACGGGGCTCTCGTCGCGGGCGAAGGAGGCGACGATGTAGACGCCGCCGTCGCCCCACCACATGCCTTCGAGCTTGCGGGCGCGCGTGATGTCACCGTCGTCGAACTGCTCGCGCACCGGAACCGTACGCGCGTCGCGGTCGGGGACCTCGACCCAGTCCACGCCGTACACGGTGCCGATCCTGGTCGCGCGGGACAGGTCGTCCACGAAACGGCCGCCTGAGTCGTAGCACTTGGGCGCCTTCAGGACGCCCGCCTCGTCGGAGAGGGTGCGCAGCTTGCCGCGGCCGTGCTTGAAGCCGTGCGGCGGGGTCCAGCGGTAGAGCAGGCCGTTCGGCCCCGAGGCGTCCTCGGTGAGGTAGAGGTGGCCGCGTTTGGGGTCGACGACCACGGCCTCGTGGGCGTAGCGGCCGAGCGCCTTGATCGGCTTGGGGGCGCGGTTCGCCCGCTTGTCGTACGGGTCGACCTCGAAGACGTAGCCGTGGTCCTTGGTCATGCCGTTCTGGCCGGCCCGGTCCTCGGTCTCCTCGCAGGTCAGCCAGGTGCCCCAGGGAGTGCTGCCGCCCGCGCAGTTGGTGGCGGTGCCCGCTATGCCGACCCATTCGGCGACGTGTCCGTCGCGGCGGACCTCGACGACGGTGCAGCCGCCTGCGGCCGCCGGGTCGTAGACGAGTCCCTCGGTGAGCGGGACGGGGTGCGGCCACTTCGAGCGCGGTCCCGCCAGCTCGTGGTTGTTGACGAGCAGGGTCGTGCCGCGCGGGCCCTCGAAGGTGGCCGTTCCGTCGTGGTTGGACGGCGTGAATTCGCCGCTCTCCAGCTTCGTCTTCCCGCTGTGGGTCAGGACGCGGTAGGAGAATCCGGCGGGCAGCGCGAGCAGGCCGTCCGGGTCGGGCAGCAGCGGGCCGTAGCCGGGGGCGCCGCCGAGCGCATCGGCCCCGTCGGCCCCGCCCTCCGTCGTCTCCTGCGCGGCGAGCGCGCCCGGCGCGGTGGCGAGCGTGCCGACGCTGCCTGCGAGGGCGACCCCCGCACCGGTGATCGCGGAGCGTCTGGCGAAGTCCCTGCGGGTGAGCGACATGATGTCTCCTCGGGGCGGGTGCAAGGGGCCGGGGCGCGGCCGGGCTGCTGTCGGCGTCACGTTCCCGCTCACGTATAAACGGCGGTTGAACACCGTTCGACATCAAGGGGCTTCCTTCCATGAACCTGCCTGCCACCGGCCGCCGTGTCCTGATCAGCGGGGCCTCCCGGGGCCTTGGCCGCGCGCTCGCGCAGGCCTTCGCCGAGAACGGCGACCGCGTCGCCGTGCACTTCGGCTCGCGCGAGGAGGAGGCGCGCGCGACGCTCGCGTCCCTGCCGGGCGACGGCCATGTCCTGGTGGGCGGGGATCTGTCGGATCCGGCGGGCGCGGCGGACGTCGCGGGGCGGGCCGCCGACGGGCTTGGCGGCAGCCCCGACGTACTGGTGAACAACGCCGCCGTGAACCTGCCGCATCCCCTCGCCGACACCTCGTACGAGGACTGGGCGGCGCTGTGGCAGCGGCACGTGTCGGTGAACCTCCTGGCCACGGCGAACCTCAGCCACCTGGCGGCCCGCGGCATGATCGACCGGGGCACGGGTGGCCGGATCGTGAACATCGGCTCGCGCGGCGCGTTCCGCGGGGAGCCCGACCACCCGGCGTACGGGGCGACGAAGGCGGCCGTCCACGCGCTCGGCCAGTCCCTCGCGGTGTCGCTCGCCCCGTACGGGATCGCGGTGGCGTCGGTGGCGCCCGGATTCTTCGAGACGGAGCGGGTGGCGCACCGGCTGAGCGGGGACGAGGGCGCGGCGATCCGCGCGCAGAGCCCGTTCGGGCGGGCGGGTACGGCGGACGAGATCGCCGCGGCGGTGCTGTGGCTGGCCTCGCCGGTCGCGGAATGGGCCTCGGGCACGGTCCTCGACCTCAACGGCGCTTCACATCTGCGTACATGAGTCACTGGTCGGAAGGGACTTCGTAAACAAGGTCAACAGGCGCGGATCACCACTAAAGCCAAGATTTCGTGCAGAACGCCTTGACCCGCCATCCACACGGCAATAGACATCCCCTACCTGCATCACCCGTTTGGGGAGGCGAGCCGCGTGGACGCTTCGCAGGCACGCAGCCTCCATGAGGGCCTGCTGATGAAGCTGGCCAATGTCACCGGTGTCGGCATCGGGAGGGACGAGCAGTCGGGGGCGGACGTGATCGTCGTGTTCGTCGTCCGCAAAGTGCCCCGTGACCGGCTCCGGGACGAAGACGTGATTCCGGAAGAGCTCGAAGGCGTCCCCGTGCGCGTCCTCGCCATCGGCGAGCCCGCGGCGCAGTAGGACGGCCCGCGCGAGCGGACCGGAACTCCACCCTTCAACCAAGGGGAAGAGGTGGTCTGGCGTGGTGAGCCAGCCCGAATTGATGCGAGGACCCACCGGCGGTCAGATCAGTGACAGCTCGCGCCAGCAGGCGACAGGGGACTTCCTGGGCCCCCAGACGTCGCTGGCCAACGTCGTCGGCTTCGGCCACGGCGTGAAGTGGATCGACGGAGAGCCCACCGGCGAACCCGCGGTCATCGTGTTCGTGACCCAGAAGGTTCCGGAGTCCATGCTCCCGGAGCGGGACGTCATCCCCGCCCAGATGGACGACGGCACCCCCACCGACGTCGTGGCGGTCGGCCACATCGCCGCCCAGCGGCAGCAGCGCAGGGCGAGCCGCGCCGACGACCGCTCGGTGACGTACGGCCCCGACGGCGGCGTCAGCGAGCAGCTCGCGGGCCTTTCGCAGCCCATGCTGGAAGAGCTCCAGGGACTCGGCGCCTTCGAGCCGCAGCTCCTCAAGCGCCGGATGCGCCCGTGCCCCTCCGGCTTCTCGGTCGGCAACGTACGCGTGACGGCCGGCACGCTCGGCAGCGTGGTCTACGACTTCCTGCCCGGCGCCTCCGTCGACCCGCCCGGCGCGGGCCTCGGCGTACCGGCGAAGTTCTACATCCTGTCCAACAACCACGTCCTCGCCGACTCCAACCGCGCCCAGCTCGGCAGCGCGATCGTGCAGCCGGGTGTCTTCGACGGCGGCCAGGACCCGGCGGACCGCATCGCGACCCTGGAGCGCTTCATCACGATCCAGTTCGCCCCGCAGATCCCGCTGGAGCGGCACAACAACGTCGTCGACGCCGCCCTCGGCACCGTCGACTTCCAGGACGCGACCCGTGAGACGTACTTCAGCGGTGCGCCGCGCGCCTGGCGCCGCAAGGCGAACGTCGCGGTCGGCGACCTGGTGAAGAAGACCGGCCGTACGACCAACATCTCCTTCGGCCGGATCATCGCCGTCGACGCGACCATCGACGTCAACTACGGCACGGCGGGCACGGCCCGCTTCAAGGACCAGATCCTGACGACGAACATCTCGGCGGGCGGCGACTCGGGGTCCCTGGTGACCTCGCTCGACAACGTCGCGCTCGGCCTGCTGTTCGCCGGTTCCTCGACCGTCACCGTGCTCAACCACTTCGAGAACGTCCGCGCGCTGCTGCGGGTCGAGGTCTCCGAACAGCTGGCCTGACCGGTCGCACCACGAGAGGAGGGCTTTCATGACCACTCAGGCACGCAAGCAGAAGGGCCAGAGCCGCGGGGAGCACCACTTCCACAATCCGCAGGGCGCCGAGGTCAAGACGCGTGACGAGGCGTTCGCCGCGCCCCAGGAGGTGTCCGCCGAGGCGGTCGCCACGACGTGCAAGCTGGAACTGCACAACGGCGCGATCACCTTCGCCATGGAGGTGAGGTTCAACCCGAACACCTACCCGCACGTGGTGACCGGCGGCAAGATCACCTCCGGCATCTGCGGCGCGCCGTGGGACATCACGGGCGGCGTCATGGGCGACAGCATCCGCCTGGACGCCAAGCGCACCGGCCAGGGCTCCTGCGCCGACACGATCACGATCGTCGGCGAGTACCAGAACCCTCCGGCCTACCGGGGAACGTACGGGTTCAACGGCGCGACGTCGTCGTTCAAGCACACGACGCTGTATCAGTGCTGAGCTGAGCGGCACAGTGGCCGGGCCGCGCAGCGCGGCCCGGCCACTGCCGGTGTGTCACATGCCTTGCTGCGACCGTGCCTTGAACGCCGCCTTGCGCGCTTCCTTGGCCACCTTCTTGTCGGGGTGCAGCCGCCCCATCGCCTCCAGGACATCCGCGGTGGCGGGGTGCTCGACCCGCCAGGCCGCGGCGAAGAATCCGCTGTGCTGCTGGGAGAGCCCCTCCACGAGCCCCTGCAGCTCGTCCGAGTTGCCCTCGGCGGCGAGCTGGGCGGCGATCGTGTCGATGGTCAGCCAGAAGACGAGCGCCTCGGAGGGCGGCGGCACGTCGGCGGCCCCGTGCTCGGCCAGCCACACCCGCGCGAGCCCGCCGAGCTCGGCGTCGTCGAGCACCTCGCGCAGAGCGGGCTCCGCCTCGCGGCCCACCAGCGAGAGCGCCTGCTGGCACCGGAGCCTCCGCAGCGGCGCCCCCTCGTCACCGCCGCGCGCGGCGGCCAGCAACTCCCGTGCCGCGTCCAGCGGTTCGTGCCGGGCGAGCCACTGCTCGATCTCGGCCTGCGCGGCGGCCTGCGGGAACCCGGCCGTGCCTTCGAGCAGCGCGTCGGCGCCCTTGTCCGCGAGATCGCCGACCGCGGGGGCGTCCACGCCGGCCTCCAGCATCCGGGCACGGATGCCGTACACCCCGAGCGGCGTCAGCTTGACCATCCCGTAGCGCGAGACGTCCTCGTCGTCGTCCGGCAGCGGCGCGTCGGCCTCGTCGATGTCCACCATGAGGGCCTCGTCGACCGGCTGGTACTCGACGAGGCCCAGCGGCTCGAAGAGCCGGAACTGGTCGTCGAGCTTCATCATCGCGTCCGACACCTGCTCCAGGACGTCGTCCGTCGGCTCGCCCATGTCGTCGGGCACGATCATCGACGCGGCGAGCGCGGGCAGCGGCACCGGGCCCTCGCCCGCCCCGGCGTCCCCGGCGGTGAGCAGGTACAGATTGCCGAGCACGCCGTCCAGGAAGTCCGCCTCCGCCTGCGGGTCCCAGCCGAGCTCCTCGAAGTCGATCTCGCCGTTCTCCTCCAGGACGTCAAGGAGGTTGTCCATGTCGGGCACGGTCGCGTCCCCGTACACGGTGTCCAGGGCGCCCAGCCAGACACCGAGGATGTCCTGCGGGCTGCCCGAGGTGAGCGCGGCGAGGTCCTCGCCCGCGGTCACCGTGCCCGGCGCGTCCTCACCCTCCGACTCGTCCGCGTCCGTGACGTCCACCAGGCCCGTGTCGACGGCCACGCGCCAGGCCTCGCTCGCGTACGCGACGGAGTCCGGGTCGTCCGCTTCGAGGCCCAGCTCCGCGACGGCGGCCGGCAGCTGCTCCTCGACGAGCTCGCCGCCCGCCCCGACCCGCGTGTCGGGACCCGCCCAGCGGGCGAGCCGCGCGGCGCGGGAGAGCAGCGGCGTGGCGAGCGCGGCCCGCGCGAGTTCCGCTTCGGAGTGCAGCAGCACCGGCGGCAGGGTGGCGGGACTTACGGACATCGGCTGATTCTCCTCCGAAGGATGGGGCCTCCCCTGCTCGAGCAATGCCGGGAGCCCGGGGAGGGGTCGGCTGGGCTGAAGCCTAGACGGATTTGGGCCCATGCCGCCCGGTTCATGTCCCTGTCAGAAGACATACATGGTGAGAACACCCGCCGAACCTTGACAACTCCCCTGGTCACACAAGAGATTGACGCGCGTAGAGCGCCGGGCACCCGCCGGTACGCCTCGCCCGCTTCCTACGTACTCACCCCTCATATACGTACTCACCCTCATCCGGAGTCTCGCCATGCCGTACATATCCCGTGCCACCCGGCCCACCGTGAGATCCGCGGCCGTCTCCACCGTCGTGGCCACCGCCCTCGCGGCCGGTCTGCTCGCCGTGAGCTCCTCGTCCGCGTCCGCCGCCGAGGTGCGTGTGCACGACATCCAGGGCACCACCCGTCTCTCGCCCCTGGCGGGACAGCAGGTCACGGACGTGACGGGCATCGTGACCGGCGTCCGCCCGTACGGCTCGAAGGGCTTCTGGCTCCAGGACCCGAAGGGCGACGGCGACCCCGCGACCAGCGAGGGCGTCTTCGTCTACACCGGCTCTGCCGCGCTGACCGTGAAGGCGGGTGACGCGGTCCGCGTCTCCGGGACCGTCGGCGAGTACGTCCCCGGCGGCGAGGCCTCCGGCAACCAGTCGCTGACCCAGATCACGAAGCCGACGGTGACGGTCGAGTCGTCCGGCAACGCACTGCCCGCGCCCGTCACGGTGTCCGCCAAGTCGGTGCCCTCCGCGTACGCGCCCGAGGGCGACCCCGCGAACGGCGGCGACATCAACGGGCTCCGCCTCAAGCCCCGCTCGTACGCCCTGGACCTCTACGAGTCCCTGGAGGGCATGAACGTACGCGTCGGCACCTCGCGCGTGGTCGGCGCCACGGATCCGTACTCGGAGCTGTGGATCACCGTGAAGCCGCACGAGAACGCGAACCGGCGGGGCGGCACGGTCTACAAGTCCTACGACGACCAGAACACCGGGCGCCTCCAGATCCAGCAGCTGGCCCCGGTCTCCGAGCAGCCCTTCCCGAAGGCGAACGTCGGTGACGCGCTGTCCGGCGGCGCCGAAGGGCCCCTGGACTTCAACCAGTTCGGCGGCTACACGCTGGTCGCGCGGACGCTCGGCAAGGTCACGGACAAGGGCCTGGAGCGGGAGAAGACGCGGCGGCAGGCCAAGGGCGAGCTCGCCGTCGCCACGTACAACGTCGAGAACCTCGACCCCACCGACCCGCAGACGAAGTTCGACGCGCTCGCCGGGGCCGTCGTCTCGAATCTCGCATCGCCCGACATCCTCGCCCTGGAGGAGATCCAGGACGACAACGGCGCGAAGAACGACGGGACCGTCTCGGCGGAGGCGACCCTGAAGAAGTTCACGGACGCGATCGTCGCCGCGGGCGGGCCGCGGTACGCGTGGCGGTCCATCGACCCGCAGAACAACAAGGACGGCGGGGAGCCGGGCGGGAACATCCGCCAGGTGTTCCTCTTCAACCCCGAGCGGGTCTCCTTCACCGACCGGGGCCAGGGGGACGCGACGACGGCCACGGGGGTCGTACGTTCCTCGGGGCGCGCCGCGCTGACCCTCTCCCCCGGGCGCGTCGACCCCGCGAACGCCGCGTGGACGGACAGCCGCAAGCCGCTGGCCGGCGAGTTCAGCTTCCGCGGGCGGCCCGTGATCGTGGTCGCCAATCACTTCGGGTCCAAGGGCGGCGACGAGGGGCTCACCTCACGGCACCAGCCGCCGGTGCGGTCCTCGGAGGCGAAGCGGTTGCAGCAGGCGCAGGCCGTGAACGCCTTCGTGCGGGACGTGCGCAAGGTGCAGAAGAGCGCGGACGTGGTGGTCGTGGGGGACGTGAACGACTTCGAGTTCTCGGCGACGACCGACGCCCTTGAGGCGGGCGGCGCGCTGAAGTCCGCCGTCAAGTCCCTGTCCCGGTCGGAGCGTTACTCGTACGTCTACCAGGGCAACACCCAGGTCCTCGACCAGATCCTGACCAGCCCCGGGGTGGGTGGCGCACGCGACTTCTCGTACGACAGCGTGCACATCAACGCGGAGTTCGCGGAGCAGAACAGTGACCATGATCCGCAGGTGCTGCGGTTCCGGCCGTAGCCGGCCGTAGGCTCTCCCGCTACGCGTAGAGCCTCAGCAGCCAGTCGCGCCAGGCCAGTTCGGTGCCCTTGGGGTCCGCGTGCGGGGCGAAGTCGTGGATGCTCAGGCCCACGGGGGCACCGAAGTGGTTGCGGCCGAAGAAGCGCAGGAGCGCGGTCTCCGTGCGCAGGCCGATGAAGTGCCGGCTGCGGAAGTCGACCATCGCGTCGAGGTGTTCTCCGGGGGCGTCCACGCGGACGCGGGCGCCCTCGGAGGCGTCGTCGGGCAGGCCCAGGCGGCGGCCCATCCTGGCGAAGGCGTCCGGGGCGGCGGCGGGGGCGGGGCCTTCGAGGGCGGTGAAGGTGACGGGGAGGCCCGGGAAGTACGTCAGGTACTGGCGCAGGGTGTGCAGGTAGAAGTCGGTGTGCTTGCTGGCCCCTTCGTACCGGCTGTCCCAGTGGTCGGTGAGAGTGCCGCTGTGTACGTAGCGCACCCAGGAGCGGCGGCCCCCGTCGCGGGGCTCGATGGTGTGGTCGAGCTGGTTGAGGGTCTGGCCCGGCGGGAGCACATCGGGGTCCTCGACGCGGCCAGTCAGGCGGTGCGGGGGATCCCAGCGGGTGACCGTGCCGCCGGAGGGGGCGGCGCCGCCTTCGCGGGGTTCGTACTCCATGGGCCACAGCCAGCCGCCGGTGCCGGTGGTGAGCGCGTCCCAGACCTCGGCGGGAGAGGCGTCCACCTCGAACTCCCGCGCTATCTCGAACTCCTTGCCGGTGGCCATGGCGACTCCTTGGTGCTGCCCGGAGGGCCGAGGTCCCGAGCGCCCGCCCCCGCACGGAGATTCCACCGTCCCACCGCCCAATATTTTCGTCCAGGGGCGGCCGGGCGGAGGGCGGGAGTCCGCCGGGACGGGGGGCGGGGGGCCGCCGGGACGGAGGGCGGGAGTCCGCCGGGACGGAGGCGGGAGACCGCCGGGCGGAGGGCGGGGGGCGCCGGAACGGCCGTCGGGCGTCCGCCGGGACGGGGGGCGGGGGGCCGCCAGGACGTCCGCCGGGACGGAGGCCGGGAGACCGCCGGGACGGCAGTCGGGCGTCCGCCGGGACGGAGGGCGGGAGTCCGCCGGGACGGAGGCGGGAGACCGCCGGGCGGAGGGCGGGCATCCGCCGGGACGGAGGGCCGGGAAACCGCCGGGACGGCGGCCGGGAGACCGCCGGGCGGAGGGCGGGCATCCGCCGGGCGGAGGGCGGGCATCCGCTGGGCGGAGGGCGGGAGTGCGCCGACCGGTGGCGCTGGCCCGGCTCTCAGTGCTCTGGCCGGAAGCCGTACGCCAGGCGGTATCTCCCTTCCTCCGGCAGCCCTTCCCCGCTCTCCCACTCCGCGTAGCCGATCACCCGCGCGCCGTCCGTCGTCTCGTGGAAGTGGACGGAGATCAGCCCCGGAGCGGCCTGCGGCGCCCCGACGTCATCCCCCTCGGCGCCGCCCTCCGCCTCGGTGATCACGATCGCCCCGGCCACCCGGTCGTCCCCGGCGGCCCGCGCCACCCCGCCCCGCAGCCGTGTCTTGTTCAGCCCGAGGCGTTCGATGCCCGGCACCGCCCGGTCGATCTCGGCGTTCCGCTCGTCCCTGCCGCGGGCGAAGAAGTCCTGGTACGCCCCCTCGTCCCGCCACTGCGAGCGATGCGCCACCGTGGAGCCGTCCGCACCGGCGTACACGGTGTACGAGAGCAGCCCTTCGTGCGGCCACGGACGGCTCCTCCATGCCTTGGCGATCGCGTCGACCGTCGCCCGCTGCCGCTCCGGTGTGCCCGTGCTCCACGTACTGAGGAAGACGAGCCCGCCGCCCGCGCGGGCCGGGTCGGGGAGGGTCGTGGCGTCGGCGAGTGTCTTCATGGCCTGCTCCTTCAGTGTGTGGGCGGGGTTCGGCCCGCGCCCCACACACTGCTACCTCAAGCTTGCTTTAGGTCAAGCCTCCTCAGGCACTCGGCGAATCATCCCCCGCCAACCGCGCCAACTCCCCCTGGAACAGGTCGAGTCGGGCCTGGAGCAAGGCCGCCTCCGCGACCAGCTCGGGCACCCCCATGGCCTCGGCGGGCGAACCCGGCACGGTGTCGGGGTGCGCCGCGCTGACCGTGACCCCCTCGCCGGCGAGGCGGGCGAATTCCGTGAGGCGCAGCGACATGCGCCTGCCCGCGCAGGCAGCGCACGCCCCCTCGACCACCCGCCACCCCGGCCTGCCCCACCCGGCGTCCGCGAGCACCACGGCCCCTGCGCCGCAGCCGCAGGGCCGCACGGTCACGGTGCGCACCCGCTGACGCGCATACCGGAAGCCGCGCTCGAAACGGATGTACGCGCCGAGCACCGTCACCTCCAGCAGCGCGGCCCCTCGGTGCTCGCCGGTACACAGGAACGCCTCTGCCGCGGCGCGCTCGTGGACGCAGTGGAATCCGCAGTCGCAGCGGCGGTGCGGAGCCTTGTGCCGTCGGCCGTAGACACACCTGGCCGCGTCAAGGACGCCGTAGGGCAGGGTCGCGCCCAGGGAGACGCCGGTGAACCCGGCCCCGGCGCCGTCGTGGGACAGCGCCAGGCGGGCGATCTTGTATCCGGTCGGCGGCTCCGTCGGGCGTTCCTCGGGGAGCCGCAGCCTCATCGGACTGCCGGGACCTCGGCCACGGGCCTGTCGGCCGCGGGCTCCTCGGCCGCCGCCGCCCGTTCGGGCTCCGCCTCCGTGCGCTGCTCAAGAGGTTCCTGCCGCAGCCGATCCTGCGGGGTTTCTTCGGCGATCCCGGTGGCGAGTGCTTTGCCCAGCCTCATGACGCCTCCTGTGACCGGCCGCGGTGCCGCGCGGCCATCCGTCGACTACCGACGTCCCCATGGTGGCCCATACGGGGGCGAGTTGACACTAGGGCGCGGCTGCTCACTGCCGCCGCCTCGCCATGCTCCCGTCACCCACCTCGTAGCATTCCTGTCGCATACCTCGTAGCAGAATTAAGTGGAGCTTCAGTGTCGGCGTACCGACACTGCCTCTATGACCTCTCCCTCGCCAACGCCTCCCCCTTTCGGCCGCGCCCTCTGCGCGATGATCACGCCCTTCACACAGGACGGCCTGCTCGACCTCGACGGCGCCCAGCTGCTCGCCGAGCGTCTGGTGGCCGACGGCTGCGACGGCCTCGTGCTCTCCGGCACCACCGGCGAGTCCCCCACCACGTCCGACGACGAGAAGGCCGCACTCGTACGCGCCGTCGCCGAGGCGGTCGGCGACCGGGCCGCGATCGTCGCGGGCGTCGGCAGCTTCGCGACGCGGCACACCGTCGAGATGGCGCTGCGGGCCGAAAAGGCGGGCGCGGACGGCCTGTTGGTGGTCACGCCCTACTACAGCAGGCCGCCGCAGGACGCCGTGGAGGCACACTTCCTGGAGGTCGCCGACGCGTCCGGGCTCCCGCTCGCGCTGTACGACATCCCCGGGCGCACCGGGACCCGCATCGAGCCGGAGACGATGCTGCGCCTCGCCGAGCACCCCCGGATCGTCGCCGTGAAGGACTGCGCGTACGACCTGATGGGCACCCAGAAGGTGCTGTCCCGCACCGACTTGGCCTACTACACGGGCTGCGACGAACTCATCCTGGCGCTGTACGCGGTGGGCGGCGCCGGCTACATCAGCACGGTGGCCAATGTCGTGCCGCGGCACCTCCGGTCGATCATCGACGCGTTCGACGCGGGCGACACCGACCGGGCTCGGCTGCTGCAGCAACAGAGCATGGAACTGATCGAGTTGATCATGGCCGCGGGCCTTCCCGGCACGGTCACGTCCAAGGCGCTGCTCGGCGCCCTCGGCCTGCCCGCCGGGCCCGTCCGCTCGCCGCTGCGGCCCGCCGGTCGCGAGGCGACCGACGGGCTGCTCGCCGCGTACGACGCTCTGCGGCAGGCGCGGGCGGTGGTGTCAGCGCGCGACGGACACGGGTGACCGGAACCCTCCGGCCTTGGTCCAGTTGAGCTTGTCGGCCCCCCGGCTGAACGTGACCTTCTTGCCGCCGGTGGCGACGGCGATCTTCTCCCAGCCGTCGAAGTCCTTCGTGAGGTGCGTGGCCCACTTCGTCAGCGGGCCCGTGGCGACCGCGGCGACCGACTCGGTCGGCGGCTCACCGTCCGCGCAGTACACACCGAAGTCCCCGAAGGCGGCGACCGTGCCGTCCTTGGCCTTGAGCGTGATCCCCTGACAGGCGTCGGTCGTCGTCTTGTACACGAGGGCCGACTTGGACCAGCCCTTGGCCTTGGGGCTGTAGTCCTGCACGAGGAGCCCCTTGCCCTTCATGTAATGCATCGCCACGCGCCGCCCGTCGGCGAGCTTGACCTGCGCGTTGAACGGGCTCGGGCTGCCGCTCCAGGGGATGTCGCTCTTCTCCAGCGGGTGGCTGTGGCCGCCGGTGGAGATCCGGCTCGCTCCCTGCGCGGCCCCACCGCCGACGCCCGCGCTCTGACCGCACCCGGCCACCAGCGCGAGGACCACCGTTCCGCTCAGGGCCAGGGCCCGGATACCCGCTCGGTTCATGTCGCTGCTCCCCTGTCGTCCCATGCGGCCCGCGCACGCATGGCAGGGCAGCTTACGCATGACACGACGCGAAGAGCGCCCTCCGGTGCGGACCGGAGGGCGCTCTTGGCGGAAGCCGTGGCTCAGTTGTGGCTGTGCAGCACGTCGTTCAGGCCGCCCCACACCGCGTTGTTCGGGCGGGCCTCGACGGCGCCGGTGACCGAGTTGCGGCGGAAGAGGATGTTCGAGGCGCCGGAGAGCTCGCGGGCCTTGACGATCTGCCCGTCGGGCATCGTCACGCGGGTGCCCGCGGTGACGTACAGGCCGGCCTCGACGACGCACTCGTCGCCCAGCGCGATGCCGACGCCCGCCTCGGCGCCGATCAGGCAGCGCTCGCCGATGACGATGCGGACGTTGCCGCCGCCGGAGAGGGTGCCCATCGTGGAGGCGCCGCCGCCGATGTCGGAGCCGTCGCCGACGACGACACCGGCGGAGATGCGGCCCTCGACCATGGAGGTGCCGAGCGTGCCCGCGTTGAAGTTCACGAAGCCCTCGTGCATGACGGTCGTGCCCTCGGCGAGGTGCGCACCGAGCCGCACGCGGTCGGCGTCGGCGATGCGGACGCCCTTCGGTGCGACGTAGTCCGTCATGCGCGGGAACTTGTCGACGGAGGTCACGGAGAGGTGCAGGCCCTCGGCGCGGGCGTTGAGCCGGACCTTCTCGACGTCGTCGACGGCGACCGGGCCGAGGGAGGTCCAGGCGATGTTGGCGAGGAAGGCGAACTGGCCGTCGAGGTTCACGCCGTGCGGCTTGACCAGGCGGTGCGAGAGCAGGTGCAGACGCAGGTAGACGTCGTGGGCGTCGACCGGCTTCTCGTCGAGGGAGGCGATGACCGTACGTACGGCGACGATCTCCACGCCACGGCGGGCGTCCGGGCCGATCGCCTTGGCCGCGCCCTCACCGAGCAGCTGCACGGCGCGCTCGGCGGTGAGCCGCTCGGTGCCTGCGGGGCCCGCTTCGGCGACGAGCTCGGGCGCGGGGAACCAGGTGTCGAGAACGGTGCCGTCGGCGGTGATGGTGGCGAGGCCTGCGGCGACGGCGCCGGTGGTGCGGGAAGCGTTCGTGTCGGTCATGGGGAAAACCTAACCGGCGGCGCGCCGCACGAGCGAACCGGTCTCAGTGACCGAGCCGCCACTGGGCCCCGCGCCCACCGGCCGGAGCAGCCAGGCTCCATCACGGCTTCCGGACCCCCCGGCCCGCACCGGGCAGCAATCCGAAGCGTGCGGCGCCCGGAGCGCGCTTCTCAGTTCTCGCCCTGCAAGAGGCGGCCCAGCATCTCCCTCGTGTACGCCGCGTCGTACGCCCCGCCCGTGAGCAGCACCTGCAGGGATATCCCGTCCATCAGCGCGACGAGGGCGCGGGCGGTGACCGGATCGGTGCGCCGTTCCAGGACCTCCGCGAGCCCCGCGCACCACTCGGCGGCCACGGGCCGCAGGGCGGGCCTGCGCAGGGCGGCGAGGTAGAGCTCGTACTCCAGCTCGACCCCCGACCGCTCCCCCGCGAACCAGTCGCCGAGGATCCGGGCGAGCTCCGCCGCGAGGTCGGCTTCGGGGTCCTCGAACGCGCGACCGGCGGCCATCACCTTCGCGAAACCCTCGTTGGACTGCCGCAGCGCGGCGACCATCAGCTCGTCGAGCGTCTTGAAGTGGTACGTCGTGGAGCCGAGCGGCACATCGGCCTCGGCGGCGACCGAGCGGTGGCTGAGCCCGCCGATCCCCTTCTTCCCGACCACGCGGATCGCGGCGTCGATGATCCGCTGGCGGCGCTCGGGGTCGTAGCGGCGGACCATCAGTGGGCCCCGCCGAGATTGAGCAGGACGACGCCCGCGATCACGAGGACGATCCCCGCGATCTTGGCGAGACCCGCGGACTCCCCCATGAAGATCATCCCGATGGCGGCGACCGCGGCGGTCCCGATCCCGGCCCAGATCGCGTAGGCGGTGCCGACCGACAGCGTCTTGAGGGTCTGCGCGAGCAGGGTGAAGGCGATCAGATATCCCGCGACGGTGATCAGCGAGGGCCAGAGCTTGCTGAACCCCTCGCTGTACTTCATGGCCGTCGTCCCGGCCACCTCCGCCACGATCGCGCCGGCCAGCAATCCGTATCCCATGCGTACGAGAGTACACAACGTTGCGTACGACCGTACATAACGAGGCTGATCAAACCGGTTAAGGTGACGCGATCGCTGTGGGGGCCACAGAGAGCGCACGCGGGGACACCGCACGGAGCAACGGAGCACAAGAGCGATGCCAGACACGTCGGGGTGGGGACCCCAGGGGCAGCACGGCGGACCGCCGGGGCCGTACGGAGGGCCGCAGGGGCCGTACGGGCCCTACGGCGGGCCGCCGCCCGGATGGGGAGGGCACGGCGGCTGGGCGCCGCCCCCGCCCCCGCCGCCCAAGCCGGGCGTCATACCCCTCGCCCCGCTGGGCGTCGACCACATACTCGGCGGCACGTTCGCCACGATGCGTCGGTACGCGAAGCCGCTGTTCGGCACCGCTGCCGCGGCGTACGGCCTGCTCGCCGCGGTCATGGTCGCCGCGGGCGTCATCGCCTACATCAGCGTGCGACCGCACTTCCAGGCGCTGTCCGAGCCCGGCGGGACATTCTCCTGGGACCACGGCAGGCCGGTCCTGATCGCGTTCGGCGCGATGTGGCTGGTGGCCCTGCTCGCCACGCTCGCGGTCAACTCGTTCATCCAGGCCTCGTGCGCAGCCACGCTGCACGAGGCGGTGCTCGGCCGCCCTGCGGCGTTCGGGGCGGTCTGGCGCAGGGCGTGGTCGCGGACGCCGTCCGTGATGGGCGTGACCGTGCTGCTCGCCCTCATCCTGATGCTGCCGTTCGTCGCCTTCCTGCTGCTCCTCGTCTCCTTCTTCGTGACGGTTCTTACGCAGTCGGCCGCGCCGTTCGGCCTGGTCTTCCTGCTGCTGCTCGTCGTCACCCCGCTGGCCGCCTGGCTCTACGTCCTGTTCGCCTTCGCCCCGGCCGCGGCGGCCCTGGAGACCGCGGGCCCGGTCCGGGCTCTGCGCCGCTCGGCACGTCTGGTCCGCGGCGCCTGGTGGCGTACGTTCGGCATCTCGCTGCTCGCCGGGGTCATCGTGGGCGCCGTGTCCCTGGCGGTGCGTCTCCCGCTGCAGTTCGCCACGCCGATGCCGCCCCGGCCCGGCCCGGGCACATCGGCCTCCGAGGTGTTCCTCGACCAGCTGCGCTCCCAGTTCGGCCTGTACGCCCTGCTCGGCCTGGTCGGCACGTTCGTCACACAGCTGGCCGCGAGCGTGTTCCTGCCCCTGGTGACCGCCGTGCTCTACGTCGACCAGCGCATCCGCAAGGAGGGCCTGGCGCACACGCTGGCGCAGGCCGCCGCCGAGGACGGGACGGAGGCCGGGCAGGGCGCGGCCCTGAACCCGTCCCCGTAAAGGGAGCAGAACGCGGTTCGGCCCCCCGCGCCACGAGCGCGGGAGGCCGAACCGACGGAACTACTGCCTGTCACACCTCAGACGTTGAACCCGAGCGCCCGAAGCTGCTCGCGGCCGTCGTCCGTGATCTTGTCCGGGCCCCACGGCGGCATCCAGACCCAGTTGATCCGGAGTTCGTTGACGATGCCGTCCGTGGCGGACTTCGCCTGATCCTCGATGACGTCCGTCAGCGGGCAGGCCGCCGACGTGAGCGTCATGTCGATCGTCGCGATGTTCGCGTCGTCGACGTGGATGCCGTAGATCAGGCCGAGGTTGACGACGTCGATGCCCAGCTCGGGGTCGACCACGTCGTACAGCGCCTCGCGGACCTCTTCTTCGGAGGCCGGCTTGGTCAGGGTCTCGTTCTCGCTCATGCGGTCTTCCTCTCAGCGACGTCGGTACCGAGTGCCTGCGCCGTCGCGTCCTTCCACGCCATCCAGCTCAGCAGAGCACACTTCACACGCGCCGGGTACTTGGAGACCCCGGCGAACGCGACGGCGTCCTCCAGGACCTCCTCCATCGCGTCGTCCGGCTCCAGCTTGCCCTTGGACTGCATCAGCTCCAGGAAGACTTCCTGGACCTTCTGCGCGTCGGCGAGCTCCTTGCCGACCAGGAGGTCGTTCAGGACGGACGCGCTGGCCTGGCTGATGGAGCAGCCCTGGCCCTCGTACGACACGTCGGCGATCGTCGACCCGTCGTACTTCACGCGCAGCGTGATCTCGTCGCCGCACGTCGGGTTGACGTGGTGCACCTCGGCGTCACCGTCGCGCAGACCGCGCCCGTGAGGGTGCTTGTAGTGGTCCAGGATGACTTCCTGGTACATCGAATCCAGCTTCACGTCCCGGTCAGCCCCTCAGCCGAAGAAGTTCCGTACGTGCTCCAGGCCGTCGATCAGCGCGTCGATCTCGCCGGGCGTGGAGTACAGATAGAACGACGCTCGCGTGGTCGCAGGAATTCCGTAGCGGAGGCAGACGGGGCGGGCGCAGTGGTGACCCACGCGGACCGCGATGCCTTCCTCGTCCAGAACCTGGCCCACGTCGTGCGGGTGGATGTCGCCGAGCGCGAAGGAGATCGCGGCGCCGCGGTCCTCGGCCGTCGTCGGGCCGATGATCCGGAGGTCGGGGACCTCCAGGAGACGCTTGACCGCGTACTCGGTGATCGCGTGCTCGTGAGCGGCGATCTTGTCCATGCCGATCGAGGAGAGGTAGTCCACGGCCGCGCCCAGGCCGACGGCCTGGGAGATCGGGGGCGTGCCCGCCTCGAACTTGTGCGGCGCGGGAGCATACGTCGACGAGCTCATCGACACGGTCTCGATCATCTCGCCGCCGCCGAGGAACGGCGGCAGGTCCTCGAGGAGCTCCTGCCGTCCCCACAGGACGCCGATGCCCGTCGGGCCGCACATCTTGTGGCCGGTGAAGGCCACGAAGTCGGCCTGCAGCGCCTGCACGTCGAGCACCATGTGCGGGGCCGCCTGCGAGGCGTCGATGAGGACGAGGGCGCCGACCTCCTGCGCACGGCGCACGATCGCCTCGACGGGGTTGTGCGTGCCCAGGATGTTCGAGACCAGGACGAAGGAGACGATCTTCGTCTTCTCCGTGATGATCTCGTCGATGTTGGACAGGTCGAGCCGGCCGTCGTCCGTGAGACCGAACCACTTCAGCTTCGCGCCCGTGCGCTGCGAGAGCAGCTGCCACGGCACGATGTTGGAGTGGTGCTCCATCTCCGTGATGACGATCTCGGTCTCGTGGTCCACGCGGTAGGGCTCGTCGGCCCAACCGAGCATGTTCGCCACGAGGTTGAGCGACTCCGAGGCGTTCTTGGTGAAGATCACCTCGTCGCGGCTCGGCGCGTTGATGAACGCCGCGACCTTGTCACGGGCGCCCTCGTAGAGCGCCGTGGCCTCCTCCGCGAGGACGTGCACACCGCGGTGGACGTTGGCGTTGTGCTTCTCGTAGTACTCGTTGAGTACGTCGAGCACCTGGCGCGGCGTCTGGGACGTGGCCGCGTTGTCCAGGTAGACGAGCTTTTTGCCGTCGTGGATCGTGCGATCCAGGATCGGGAAGTCCTTGCGGATCGCCTCGGTGTCGAGGAGGCCGGAGAGCCCCTGGTGGGCCACTGTCACGCGGATGCGCCACCCTTCGTGTAAGCCTCGTAGCCCTCGGCCTCCAGCTTGTCGGCGAGCTCGGCGCCGCCGGACTCGGCGATGCGACCGTTCGCGAAGACGTGCACGAAGTCGGGCTTGATGTAGCGCAGGATGCGCGTGTAGTGCGTGATCAGCAGGGTGCCGACCTCGCCGGTCTCGCGGACACGGTTGACGCCGTCCGAGACCTGGCGCAGGGCGTCGACGTCCAGGCCGGAGTCCGTCTCGTCGAGGATCGCGATCTTCGGCTTGAGGAGCTCCATCTGGAGGATCTCGTGGCGCTTCTTCTCACCGCCGGAGAAGCCCTCGTTCACGTTGCGCTCGGCGAAGGCCGGGTCCATCTGGAGGGTCTCCATCGCGCCCTTGACCTCCTTCACCCAGGTGCGCAGCTTGGGGGCCTCGCCGCGGATCGCCGTCGCCGACGTACGCAGGAAGTTGGAGACCGAGACGCCGGGGACCTCGACCGGGTACTGCATGGCCAGGAACATGCCGGCGCGGGCACGCTCGTCGACGGACATCTCCAGGACGTCCTCGCCGTCGAGGGTCACGGTGCCCTGCGTGATCGTGTACTTGGGGTGACCCGCGATGGAGTAGGCGAGCGTTGACTTGCCGGAGCCGTTCGGGCCCATGATGGCGTGCGTCTCGCCCTGCTTCACGGTGAGGTCGACGCCCTTGAGGATCTCCTTCGTGGCGTTGTCGGCCTCGACGGTGACGTGCAGGTCGTGGATTTCAAGCGTTGCCATGTGCCTCAGGACTCCTGGGTGAGGGAGACGAGCACATCGTCCCCTTCGATCTTTACGGGGTATACGGGGACGGGGCGCGTCGCGGGGAGACCGGACGGCTTGCCGGTGCGGAGGTCGAAGGCGGAGCCGTGCAGCCAGCATTCGATCTGGCAGTCCTCCACCTCGCCCTCGGAGAGGGAGACGTTCGCGTGCGAGCAGATGTCGTTGATCGCGAACACCTCGCCCTCGGTGTGGACGACCGAGACCGGCGTGCCGTCGAGTTCCACCCGCTTCGGGGTGTCCTCGGACAGCTCGCTCAGGCCGCAGGCGCGTACGAAGGTCATGCGACCGTCGCCTCCAGCTCCTCTTCGATCTTCGCGATGAGGCGCTCCTCGACGTCCGGCAGACCGATCTGCTGGACCAGCTCGGCGAAGAAGCCGCGGACGACCAGGCGACGGGCCTCGTCCTCCGGGATGCCGCGCGACTGGAGGTAGAAGAGCTGCTCGTCGTCGAAGCGGCCGGTCGCCGAGGCGTGGCCCGCTCCGACGATCTCGCCGGTCTCGATCTCGAGGTTCGGCACGGAGTCGACACGGGCGCCGTCGGTCAGAACCAGGTTGCGGTTCATCTCGTACGTGTCGGTGCCCTCGGCGGCGGCCTCGATGAGGACGTCACCGATCCACACGGCGTGGGCGTCGTCGCCCTGGAGCGCGCCCTTGTAGACGACGTTCGACTTGCAGTGCGGCTGGTTGTGGTCGACCAGGAGGCGGTGCTCCTGGTGCTGGCCGGCGTCGGTGACGTACAGGCCGAGGAGCTCGGCCTCGCCGCCCGTGCCCGCGTACTCGACGCGGGGGTGCAGGCGTACGACGTCGCCGCCGAAGGTCACGACGACCGACTTGAAGGTGGCGTCGCGGCCGATCAGCGCGTTGTGCTGCGCGATGTGCACGGCCTTGTCGTCCCAGTCCTGGACGGAGACGACGGTGAGCTTGGCGCCGTCGCCCAGGAGGTAGTCGACGTTGGCGGCGAGCACGGCGTCACCGGTGTGGTCGATGACGACGAGGGCCTCGGCGAACGCGCCCACCTCGATGACCTGGTGGGAGAAGGCGAGGCCGCCCTCGCCGTGCACGGCGATGCGGATCGGCTCGGTGAGGACCGTCTCCTTGGGGACGGTCACGACCGAGGCCTTCTCGAAGGAGCTGTAGGCCTGCGCGGCGACGCGGTCGACGGGCTTGCCCGCCTTGCCCACGCGCGCGTCCTCGCGGCCGACGGTCTCCTGGGTCACGCCCTCCGGGGCCGTCACCTCGACGCGGATGCCGCCGGAGGCGACCGCCGTGCCGTCGTGCAGCCCGCGCAGACGCTCCAGCGGCGTGAACCGCCACTCCTCCTCGCGGCCGTGGGGGACGGGGAAGTCCGCCACGTCGAAGGACGGGGGAGCGCTCATGCGGGTGGCGACGGTGGACTCGGCGGCCACCGCGATGGACCCGGCGGTCGTCGACCCCACGGGAATATTCTGAGCCTCAGCCATGGCTGTCGTCGTGCTCTCTCTCTGGGTAAAGAAGTCGGTCGCTGCTGCGGGGACGGTTGCCGGGATTAACCGACCGAACCCTCCATCTGCAGCTCGATCAGCCGGTTCAGCTCCAGGGCGTACTCCATGGGCAGCTCCTTGGCGATCGGCTCGACGAAGCCGCGGACGATCATCGCCATGGCCTCGAACTCCGTCAGACCGCGGCTCATCAGGTAGAAGAGCTGGTCGTCGGAGACCTTGGAGACGGTCGCCTCGTGGCCCATGGACACGTCGTCCTCGCGGACGTCCACGTAGGGGTACGTGTCGGAGCGGGAGATCGTGTCGACGAGCAGCGCGTCACACAGGACGTTCGACTTCGATCCTGCGGCGCCCTCGCCGATCTCGACGAGACCGCGGTAGGAGGTGCGGCCACCGCCGCGCGCCACGGACTTCGAGACGATGTTGGAGGACGTGTTGGGCGCCATGTGGACCATCTTGGAACCGGCGTCCTGGTGCTGGCCCTCGCCCGCGAAGGCGATGGACAGCGTCTCGCCCTTGGCGTGCTCGCCCATGAGGTAGACGGCGGGGTACTTCATCGTCACCTTGGAGCCGATGTTGCCGTCGATCCACTCCATGGTCGCGCCCTCGTACGCCACGGCGCGCTTGGTGACCAGGTTGTAGACGTTGTTCGACCAGTTCTGGATCGTCGTGTAGCGGCAGCGGCCGCCCTTCTTGACGATGATCTCGACGACCGCGGAGTGCAGGGAGTCCGACTTGTAGATCGGCGCCGTGCAGCCCTCGACGTAGTGAACGTAGGCGTCCTCGTCGACGATGATCAGCGTGCGCTCGAACTGGCCCATGTTCTCCGTGTTGATGCGGAAGTAGGCCTGGAGCGGGATCTCGACGTGCACGCCCTTGGGGACGTAGATGAACGAGCCGCCGGACCACACGGCGGAGTTCAGCGACGCGAACTTGTTGTCGCCGACGGGGATGACGGTCCCGAAGTACTCCTTGAAGAGCTCCGGGTGCTCCTTCAGCGCCGTGTCGGTGTCCAGGAAGATGACGCCCTGCTCCTCCAGGTCCTCGCGGATCTGGTGGTAGACGACCTCGGACTCGTACTGGGCCGCGACACCGGCGACGAGGCGCTGCTTCTCCGCCTCGGGGATGCCGAGCTTGTCGTACGTGTTCTTGATGTCCTCGGGCAGGTCCTCCCAGGACTCCGCCTGCTTCTCCGTGGAACGGACGAAGTACTTGATGTTGTCGAAGTCGATGCCCGACAGGTCCGAGCCCCAGTTGGGCATGGGCTTCTTGTCGAAGAGCCGCAGGCCCTTGAGGCGCAGCTTCGTCATCCACTCGGGCTCGGACTTCTTGGCCGAGATGTCCTTGACGACGTCTTCATTGATGCCGCGCTTGGCGGACGCGCCGGCCACGTCGGAGTCGGCCCAGCCGTATTCGTACGTGCCCAGACCCTCGAGTTCGGGGTGGGCAGTCTCCGTGGGGAGCGTCATGCGGGGTTCCTCCCGGCCGTGCTTGCGGATGCGTTTTCAGTGGTCTGTGAAGACTGGGGGGTGTTGCGGGGAATGAACGTCGTGCAGACGCCGTCGCCGTGGGCGATGGTGGCGAGCCGCTGGACGTGCGTTCCCAGGAGGGCGGAGAAGATCTCCGTCTCCGCCTCGCAAAGTTGTGGGTACTGCTCGGCGACGTGGGCGACCGGGCAGTGGTGCTGGCACAGCTGCTCGCCCACGGGGGCCGTGCGGGCCGTAGCAGCGTACCCGTCGGCGGTCAATGCCTTCGCGAGAGCCTCGGCACGCTGCTCCGGAGGCGCCGCCTCGACCGCCTTGCGGTAGGCCACCGCCTGGGCGGCCATCCGGTCGCGGGCGAATTCGACGACCGCTCCTTCGCCGTGTCGCTCGCTGATCCAGCGCAGGGCGTCGGCGGCGAGCTTGTCGTACGACTGGTCGAAGGCGTCCCGGCCGCAGTCGGTGAGCGCGAAGACCTTGGCGGGGCGCCCGCGCGTACGAGCGCCGTAGACCCGCTGCTCGCGGGGCTCGACGACGTTCTCATGGGCGAGTGTGTCGAGGTGCCTGCGCACGGCGGCCTGGGTGAGGCCGAGGCGCTTCGCGAGGTCGGCGACCGTGGAGGGGCCGTGGTCCAGGATGGATCGCGCGACCCGGTTGCGCGTGGAGCGCTCCCCGGTCGCGAGTTCCTCCTGCGGAGCCTCGCCAACGTTTTTCACAACGCCATTGTTGCGTAATTCCTCAGAGCCTGACAACCCGCGTCGGGATCAAGACCCGGTGCGCTGCATCACTTAGGCATACCTAAGCTGACCTGCGGAAATGATCACTGATCGATCAAATCGGTGGCGCCGCCGGGCCTCGTCGAGGAGACTCCCTGACCATGTCGACACCCCCTCCGACCGGCCCTTTGTGTACGCGCGCCTCCCTCGCGGCCGACCTGCGAGCGCTCGGCGTGAGCCCCGGCGAGACCCTCCTCGTGCACTCCTCGCTGAGGTCCCTCGGCTGGGTCGTCGGAGGCCAGATCTCCGTCGTCCGGGCACTCCTCGACGTGCTGGGCCAAAAGGGCACTCTCGTGGTCCCCACGCAGTCCAGCGACAACTCCGACCCGGCCGAGTGGGAGAACCCGCCCGTACCCGAGTCCTGGTGGCCCGAGATCCGCGCGTCCATCCCCGCCTACGACCCGCGCACCGCCCCCACGCGCGGCGCCGGCGTGATCCCCGAGACCGTACGGACCTGGCCCGGCGCCCTGCGCAGCGCCCACCCGCAGACCTCCTTCGCCGCGGTCGGCCCCCGTGCGGAAGCGCTTCTGGAAGGGCACGCGCTCGACTGCCGCCTCGGTGAGCGCAGCCCGCTGGCCCGCCTGGAGGAATCGGGCGCCCGGGTGCTGCTGCTCGGCGCGGGATTCGACTCCTGCACCTCCTTCCACCTGGCCGAGTACCGCATCCCCGCCCCCGAGGTGGAGAACTCCTTCGCGGTCATGACCCCGGAGGGCCGCCGCTGGATGACCGTGCGCGAGCCCTCCATCTCCGAGGAGCGCTTCGACGAACTCGGCTCGGACTTCGAGCGGGACCGCCCCGTGGTGCGGGGCACCGTGGGCGCGGCGACGGCCCGGCTCTTCCCGGTGGCCGATGCCGTCTCGTACGCGCGGAGCTGGCTGGAGACGCACCGCTCGCGGGACGGGTGGGCACTCCCGCAGCCCCCTGCCCGCCGCGCTTCCCGCCCTCTCTAGACTTCCCGCCATGGGAAATGAGTCCGTCGTCCAGGTCACGGGACTGGTCAAGCGGTACGGCAAGAAGACCGCGGTGGACGGCCTCGACCTCCGGGTCCGCGCGGGCACCGTCACCGCCGTCCTCGGCCCGAACGGCGCCGGGAAGACCACCACGATCGAGATCTGCGAGGGCTACCGCAAGCCGGACGCGGGCACGGTCCGCGTCCTGGGCCTGGACCCGGTCCGCGAGGCCGGCGCGCTGCGCCCCCGCATCGGCGTGATGCTCCAGTCCGGCGGCGTCTACTCCGGCGCCCGCGCCGACGAGATGCTGCGCCACATGGCGAAGCTGCACGCGCACCCCCTGGACGTGGGCGCGCTGATCGAACGCCTGGGCCTGGAGAGCTGCGGCCGCACCACCTACCGGCGCCTGTCCGGCGGCCAGCAGCAGCGGCTCGCGCTCGCCATGGCCGTGGTCGGGCGGCCGGAGCTCGTCTTCCTGGACGAGCCGACCGCGGGCCTCGACCCGCAGGCACGCCGGGCCACCTGGGATCTCGTACGCGATCTGCGCGCCGACGGCGTCAGCGTCATCCTGACCACGCACCACATGGACGAGGCCGAGCAGCTCGCCGACGAGGTCGCGATCATCGACGCGGGCAAGGTCATCGCCGAGGGCACCCCGGAGGCGCTCTGCCGCGGCGGCGCGGAGAACACCCTGCGCTTCTCCGGCCGCCCCGGGCTCGACGTCGGTTCCCTGCTCAAGGCGCTCCCGCCGGACTCCGCGGCGGCCGAACTCACGCCGGGCGCCTACCGCGTGAGCGGCACGATCGACCCGCAGCTCCTTGCCACGGTCACCTCCTGGTGCGCCCAGCACGGCGTGATGCCGGAGAAGATCGCCGTCGAACGCCACACCCTCGAAGACGTGTTCTTGGAGCTCACAGGCAAGGAGCTGCGCGGATGAGCGCCGCCGGTACGTACACACCGAAGCCGGGCGCCGCCCCGCTCCCCCGCATGATCGCCGCGCAGGCGGCGCTCGAGACGAAGATGCTGCTGCGCAACGGCGAACAGCTGCTGCTCACGGTCGTCATCCCCACGCTGCTGCTCGTGCTGTTCAGCGCGGTCGACATCGTCGACACGGGCGACGGCAAGGCCGTGGACTTCCTCGCGCCGGGCATCCTCGCCCTCGCCGTGATGTCGACGGCGTTCACCGGCCAGGCCATCGCCACCGGCTTCGAGCGGCGCTATGGCGTGCTCAAGCGGCTCGGCGCGTCCCCGCTGCCCCGCTGGGCCCTGATGGCGGCGAAGACCCTGTCGGTCCTGGTCACCGAGGTCCTGCAGATCGTGCTGCTCACGGTGATCGCCTTCGCCCTGGGCTGGTCACCGCACGGCAACCCCTTCGCCGTACTCCTCCTCCTGATCCTGGGCACCGCCGCCTTCTCCGGCCTCGGCCTGCTGATGGCGGGCACCCTGAAGGCCGAGGCGACCCTCGCCGCGGCGAACCTGGTCTTCCTCCTGCTGCTCGTGGGCGGCGGGGTCATCGTGCCGCTGGACAAGTTCCCGGACGCCGCCCAGTCGGTGCTCGGGCTTCTCCCCATCTCGGCGCTCTCGGACGGTCTCCGGGACGTTCTCCAGGACGGCGCGGGGATGCCGTGGCGGGACCTCGGGATCCTGGCGGTCTGGGCGGTGCTCGGCCTCGGCGCGGCGGGCAAGTTCTTCCGCTGGGAGTAGCTGCGAGCAGCCAAGGCGGCGTAACTCACGTCACAGAAGCACCGGATACGTCCCCCTCGTGAAGCCGTGCACAAGCGGCCCCCTACGATGGGGCCGTGCCAAACGTGACCCGAGCCGACGCCGTCTCCGCCGTGCGCAATCCGCTCGCCTTCATCGCCGAACGCTGGACCCCGCAGCAGCGGACCGTCCGGCGCGCCGCCCTCATCTCGCTCGCGATGACGGTGTGCATCGTGGTCACCGGCGGCGCCGTCCGTCTCACGGGGTCCGGCCTCGGCTGCCCGACCTGGCCCAAGTGCACGGACGACTCCCTCACCGCCACCCACGAGATGGGTTTCCACGGATTCATCGAGTTCGGCAACCGCATGCTGACGTACGTGCTGTGCGCGGCCGTCGGCTGGGCGATCATCACGGCGCGCTCCCAGAAGCCGATGCGGCGCAGCCTCACCCGGCTCGGGTGGGTCCAGTTCTGGCTGGTCATGGGCAACGCCGTGCTCGGCGGCATCGTCGTACTCGTCGGCCTGAACCCGTGGACGGTCGCGGCGCACTTCCTGCTCTCCACCGCCCTGATCGCGGTCGCCGTCACGATGTGGCAGCGCACCCGCGAGGGCGACGGCGACGTGCGTCCGCTGGTCGGCAAGGCCGTGGCGCAGCTGGTGTGGTTCCTGGTCGCGGCGTCCGTGCTGCTCATCGCGGTCGGCACGGTGGTGACCGGCTCCGGGCCGCACGCCGGCGACTCCAGCGAGGTGCCGCGGATGGGCTTCGACTGGGAGACCGTCAGCAAGCTGCACGCCGTGCTCGCCTGGATCGTGGTGACGCTGACGTTCGCCCTGTGGTTCGTCCTCAAGGCGGTCGACGCCCCCAAGGGCCCGCTGCACCGCACCCGCGACCTGTTCCTGATCCTGCTCGCCCAGGGTGTGATCGGCTACGTCCAGTACTTCACGGACCTGCCCGAGGTCCTGGTCGGCCTGCACATGTTCGGCTCGTGCGTGGTGTGGATCGCGGTGATGCGGGTCCTGCTCTCGCTGCGCGAACGCCCGTACGCCACCGCTGACGTGCCGTCCCAGAGCGACGACTCCCAGCTGTCGGCCGTCTGAGCTGCTGTCGGCCGTCCGAGCTGCTGTCGGCCGTCCGAGGCTTCAGACCGCTTCGGAAAGTCCGTACACGCGGCGGGCGTTGCCCGCCGCGATGAGTCCGGCCACGCGCTGCGCGTCCGGCAGCGACCACGCCCCCTCCGTGACCCACCCGCCGAACACGCGCCCGAGCGCCTCCCCGAAGAGCCGCGCGCCCACCACGTGCAGTTCGGGAAGTCCGTGCGCGCCGCTGGAGAACAGCAGCTTGCCGAAGGGCGCGAGCTCCAGGATCTCCGCGAGCACGGCGGCCGCGCGGGCGCCGGTGCGCACCAGGGCGGGACCCAGATCGGCGTACACGTGCGGAAAGAGGGCCGCGAGGTCCGCGGCGTTGCGGTGGTACGGATAGCCGTGCAGCAGGACCAGATCGGTGCCGAGCCCCGCGGTCGCCCGCGCGAAACCGCCGAAGTACCCCTGCGGGTCGCCGGCCCCGGCGTGCAGTTGCAGCGGACGCCCCGACGCGACGGCGATCCACAGCAGATGCCTGAGCAGTACGGGGTCCTGGAGCGCGCCCCCCACCTGCCGCCGGGCGAGCCAGCGGTCCGCTGCGCCCCGTACCTCACCGGGCCCCGGCGGTTCGGGGGCCAGGGCGAGGCTGCGCCGGACGCCCGCGACGGAGGTGAAGGCGACGGCGTGCGCGGCGGCGGCGTGCACCGACTCGGCGAGGTTGGCGAGGAACGAGTCCACCGTGCCCGATGTGTCGGCCACCTGTTCGGCCAGGAGCTCCAGGCGCACGATCTCGTGGGCTTCCGCACAGCCGGTGGACGCCATCTCGCCGGGCCCCGTCAGATCACCGGGCAGCCCTGTGTCGACGAGGTACGTGGTGATGCCGCTCCCCCGCAACAGCCGCCGCCCCGCTTCGAGTACGCCGAGCTCGCGGCGGCGGGCGAGGTAGCGGGCGGGCGGGCAGTGCGGTTCGAGGCCGAGCAGCGGGGGGCACCAGCGGCGTACGGCGAAGCCCGTCTGGGTGTCGAAGAAGGTGGTGCCGGGCGCGGGCGGGCCCTCGCCGCGGCCGAGGTGGGCCTCGAAGGTGCCGAGGCCCAGCTCCGTACGCAGCACACCATGGCAGTACTGGTCCACCAGGGACGGCGTTTCGATCATCCGGGCTCTCCGTAGGCGGACCGTGCTCCTACGGTCTAACGGGTGACCCGGGCGTCAGGTGTTGCCTTCGGACGTATCCGGAAACAGTGCCGAAAACTGCGGCTCTCAGCCGTTGGAGGGACCGCCGAGCTGAATGCCCGCCATGCGCGACCACTCGTAGGGGCCGGTCTTCACCTTGGCCGCGAAGTCACCGTCGAAGTCCTCGTGGATCGTGATCCCGGCCTTCTCCACGGCGCTCTGCGCGATCGCGTAGGTGGGCGCCACCAGGTCGCCCCAGCCGCCGTCCTCGCCGACCAGGACGATGCGGGTGCCCTCGTGCCCGATGTACGCGAGCTGCCCCTCGGCCCCGCCGTGCGCCTTCGCGAAGCTGCCGATCGCCTTGGCCAGCTTGGCCGCTCGGCGCTCGGCCTTGGCGGCCTGCTTGCTGTCCTCGGTCTGCTGCGTCTCTGCCGTGTCTGCCGTGTCTGCCGTGTCTGCCATAGCCAGGATGCTACCGACGGGTAGATCAACTGGCGACGGGCGGGGTGCGTGGCGTTCAACACCACGCACCCCGCCCGTCGGCGGGTCTTCGGCTCAGCGGTTCAGCGGTTCAGCGGTTCAGCGAAGGAAGGGATCCACCGCGACCGCCACGAACAGCAGCGAGACGTAGGTGATCGACCAGTGGAAGAGCCGCATCTCCTTGAGCTTGCCGCCCGTGACCTCCGCCTTGGCGCGGTTCTGCAGACCGTGCGCCTCCCACAGCCACCAGCCGCCGGTCACGAAGGCCACGATCGTGTAGAACCAGCCGGTGTAGCCAAGGGGCTGGAGCAGCAGCGAGACGGCGACCATCACCCAGCTGTAGAGGACGATCTGACGCGCGACCACCTTGTTCGACGCGACGACCGGCAGCATCGGCACGCCCACCCGGGCGTAGTCGTCCTTGACCTTCATGGACAGCGGCCAGTAGTGCGGCGGCGTCCAGAAGAACATGACGAGGAAGAGGATGACCGGCGCCCACGACAGGGAGTTCGTCACCGAGGACCAGCCGATGAGCACCGGCATGCAGCCCGCGATGCCGCCCCAGACGATGTTCTGCGAGGTCCGGCGCTTCAGGATCATCGTGTAGATGACCACGTAGAAGAGCAGCGCGCCGAGGGCGAGCCAGGCGGACAGCCAGTTGACGACGAGCCCGAAGAGCAGCGTCGAGGCGACCGCGAGGGCGATGCCGAAGACGAGGCACTCGCGGGGGCTGACCATTCCCGTGACCAGGGGCCGCTGGGACGTACGGTCCATCAGCGCGTCGATGTCACGGTCGATGTACATGTTGAGCGCGTTGGCGCCGCCCGCCGACAGGTAGCCGCCCAGGCAGGTCACGAAGACCAGCCACAGGTCGGGCACCCCCTGCTCGGCGAGGAACATCACCGGAACGGTGGTGATCAGGAGGAGTTCGATGATTCGCGGCTTGGTCAGCGCCACGAACGCCATGACACGGGCCCCGAGCGGCCGGTGGCTTGGGCTAGAGCTCGTCCCAATTGCTCCCGCTGGACGGGATTCAACGGCCGTCACGCACACCCCTGACAGAGACTTCCCAGCAAGCCGCGTCGGACGTTCAGACATGAAGATCCGGTAAAGGCTCGCGCGTACCACGCCACTGTAGACGTTGCCCATACCTCGCCCTTCGCGGGGGTGGGGTCGTGTTGAGCGGCGTGTTGGGGCGCACGGAATACGGCCCGACACCCATTCAGATGAGCGGCGCCCCACTCGTTCAGAGAGTCCAGATGAGCGGCTTTGAGATCACATGGTGAACACCTTGGATCCCTTTCGGGAGGCGGATACCGGCGCACCCGGTCAGTCTGGAATCACTCGAAAAAATGCACGTCTTTACAGCGGTAGGCTCGACATCGGCCGGTGGGATCTACATCGCCGGCATTCGACATGTGGAGAGGAGCCCTGACTCAGGGTGAGCACCAAGCCGACCACCACAGACCTCGAGTGGACCGAACTGGACCAGCGGGCTGTTGATACTGCCCGCGTCCTGGCCATGGACGCCGTACAGAAGGTCGGCAACGGCCATCCTGGTACGGCCATGAGCCTCGCGCCTGCCGCCTACACCCTCTTCCAGAAGGTGATGCGGCACGACCCCGCTGACGCCGAGTGGACCGGGCGCGACCGGTTCGTTCTCTCCGCGGGCCACTCGTCCCTGACCCTCTACATCCAGCTCTACCTGGCCGGCTTCGGCCTGGAGCTCGATGACCTGAAGGCATTCCGCACCTGGGGTTCCAAGACCCCCGGCCACCCGGAGTACGGGCACACCACGGGCGTCGAGACGACGACGGGCCCCCTCGGCCAGGGCGTCGCGAACGCCGTGGGCATGGCGATGGCCGCTCGTTACGAGCGTGGCCTGTTCGACCCGCAGACCGCCGCGGGCGAGTCGCCGTTCGACCACCACATCTTCGCGATCGCCGGTGACGGCTGCCTCCAGGAGGGCATCTCCGGCGAGGCGTCGTCCCTGGCCGGGCACCAGAAGCTCGGCAACCTCGTACTGCTGTGGGACGACAACCACATCTCCATCGAGGGCGACACCGAGACCGCGGTCTCCGAAGACACCATGAAGCGGTACGAGGCCTACGGCTGGCACGTCCAGCGCGTGGAGCCCAAGGAGGACGGCGACCTCGACCCGGCCGCCCTCTACCGCGCGATCCAGGCCGCGAAGGCGGAGACGGAGCGCCCCTCCTTCATCGCGATGCGCTCGATCATCGCCTGGCCCGCACCGAACGCGCAGAACACCGAGGCCGCGCACGGCTCGGCGCTCGGCGACGAAGAGGTCGCGGCCACCAAGCGCGTCCTGGGCTTCGACACGGAGCAGACCTTCGAGGTCTCGGACGACGTCATCGCGCACACCCGCAAGGCCCTGGAGCGCGGCAGCGAGGCCAAGACCGAGTGGGCCAAGGGCTTCGCCTCCTGGCGCACCGCCGAGGCCGAGCGCGCCGCCGACTTCGACCGCATCGCCGCGGGCGAGCTCCCGCAGGGCTGGGAGGAGAAGCTCCCGGTCTTCGAGACGGGCAAGGGCGTCGCGACGCGTGCCGCGTCCGGCAAGGTCCTCCAGGCCCTCGGCGACGTGGTTCCCGAGCTGTGGGGCGGCTCCGCCGACCTCGCGGGCTCGAACAACACCACGATCGACAAGACGTCGTCGTTCCTCCCCGCGGGCAACCCGCTGCCGGAGGCCGACCCGTACGGCCGAACGATCCACTTCGGCATCCGCGAGCACGCCATGGCCGCGGAGATGAACGGCATCGCGCTGCACGGCAACACCCGCATCTTCGGCGGCACCTTCCTGGTGTTCTCCGACTACATGCGCAACGCCGTCCGCCTGTCCGCGCTGATGCACCTTCCGGTGACGTACGTGTGGACGCACGACTCCATCGGTCTGGGCGAGGACGGCCCGACGCACCAGCCGGTCGAGCACCTGGCCTCGCTGCGCGCCATCCCCGGCCTGAACGTGGTCCGCCCGGCGGACGCGAACGAGACCGCGATCGTGTGGCGCGAGATCCTCAAGCGCTACACCAAGGAGTTCGGCAAGGGCGCCCCGCACGGCCTCGCGCTGACCCGTCAGGGTGTACCGACGTACGACCGCGAGGTCACCGAAGGCGCGGTCAAGGGCGGCTACGTCCTGTTCGAGGCCGACGGCGGCGCCCCCGAGGTCGTTCTCATCGGCACCGGCTCCGAGGTGCAGCTCGCCGTCGAGGCGCGCGAGCAGCTCCAGGCCGCGGGCGTTCCGACGCGCGTCGTCTCGATGCCGTGCGTCGAGTGGTTCGAGGCGCAGGACCAGGGGTACCGCGACAGCGTCCTTCCGCCGTCCGTGAAGGCGCGCGTGGCGGTCGAGGCGGGCATCGGCCTGACGTGGCACCGCTTCGTGGGTGACGCCGGGCGCATCGTCTCGCTGGAGCACTTCGGTGCCTCGGCCGACGGCAAGGTGCTCTTCCGCGAGTTCGGTTTCACGGCCGACGCCGTGGCCGCCGCCGCCCGGGAATCGATCGACGCCGCTCAGCGCTGACGCCGACATACGACCTAGTAGGAGATGTAATCCTCATGACAGACGCACTCAAGCGCCTTTCCGACGAAGGCGTCGCGATCTGGCTGGACGACCTGTCGCGCAAGCGGATCACGTCCGGCAACCTCGCCGAGCTGATCGACCAGAGCCACGTCGTGGGCGTCACGACGAACCCCTCCATCTTCCAGAAGGCGATCAGCAGCGGTGACGGTTACGAGCAGCAGCTCGCCGACCTCGCCGCCCGCGCGGTCACCGTCGAAGAGGCCATCCGCATGATCACGACGGCGGACGTCCGTGACGCCGCCGACATCCTGCGCCCGGTCTTCGACGCGACGGGCGGCCAGGACGGCCGCGTGTCGATCGAGGTCGACCCGCGCCAGGCGCACAACACCGCGGCCACGGTCGCCGAGGCCAAGCAGCTCGCCTGGCTGGTGGACCGCCCGAACGCGCTCATCAAGATCCCGGCGACCAAGGCGGGCCTGCCCGCGATCACCGAGGTCATCGCCAAGGGCATCAGCGTGAACGTGACGCTGATCTTCTCCCTGGAGCGCTACCGCGAGGTCATGGACGCGTACCTGGCGGGCCTGGAGAAGGCGAAGGCCGCGGGCCTGGACCTCTCCAAGATCCACTCGGTGGCGTCCTTCTTCGTGTCCCGCGTGGACACCGAGATCGACAAGCGCCTGGACGGCATCGGCACGGACGAGGCCAAGGCCGTCAAGGGCAAGGCCGCGCTCGCCAACGCCCGCCTGGCCTACGAGGCGTACGAGGAGGTCTTCTCCTCCGACCGCTGGGCCGCGCTCGACAAGGCGCAGGCCAACAAGCAGCGTCCGCTGTGGGCCTCGACCGGCGTCAAGGACCCGTCGTACAAGGACACCCTGTACGTCGACGACCTGGTCGCGCCGAACACGGTGAACACGATGCCGGAGGCGACCCTGGAGGCCACCGCCGACCACGGCCAGATCACCGGCAACACCATCGCGGGGACGTACGACACCGCGCGCGCCGAGATCGAGGCCGTCGAGAAGCTCGGCATCTCGTACGACGAGGTCGTGCAGCTGCTCGAGGACGAGGGCGTCGAGAAGTTCGAGGCCTCCTGGACCGACCTGCTCAAGTCGACCGAGGCCGAGCTCCAGCGCCTCGCTCCTTCGAAGGGCTGACCACTTTGTCAAGCAGCAATCCGCTGCGTGACGCCGCAGACCGACGGCTCCCGCGTATCGCGGGGCCGTCGGGCCTGGTCATCTTTGGCGTCACGGGCGATTTGTCCCGTAAAAAGTTGATGCCCGCTGTCTACGACCTCGCCAACCGTGGCCTGCTGCCGCCGGGCTTCTCGCTCATCGGCTTCGCGCGCCGCGACTGGGAGGACGAGGACTTCGCCCAGGTCGTCCACGACGCGGTCAAGCAGCACTCGCGTACGCCGTTCCGTGAGGAGGTCTGGCAGCAGCTCATCCAGGGGATGCGCTTCGTCCAGGGCAACTTCGACGACGACGCGGCGTTCGAGCAGCTCAAGGCCACCATCCAGGAGCTCGACAAGGCGCAGGGGACGGGCGGCAACTTCGCCTTCTACCTCTCCGTGCCGCCGAAGTTCTTCCCGCAGGTCGTCCAGCAGCTCAAGAAGCACGAGCTCGCGGACGCCCCGCAGGGTTCCTGGCGCCGTGCGGTCATCGAGAAGCCGTTCGGACACGACCTGACGTCCGCCAAGGACCTCAACTCGATCGTGCACGAGGTGTTCGCCCCGGACCAGGTGTTCCGGATCGACCACTACCTCGGCAAGGAGACCGTCCAGAACATCCTGGCGCTCCGCTTCGCCAACCAGATGTTCGAGCCGATCTGGAACCGGTCGTACGTGGACCACGTCCAGATCACGATGGCCGAGGACATCGGCATCGGCGGCCGCGCCGGCTACTACGACGGCATCGGCGCCGCCCGAGACGTCATCCAGAACCACCTGCTCCAGCTGATGGCGCTGACCGCGATGGAGGAGCCCGCCTCCTTCGACGCCAACGCGCTGGTGGCCGAGAAGGCCAAGGTCCTCGGCGCCGTGCGGCTGCCCAAGGACCTCGGCAAGAACACGGTCCGCGGGCAGTACGCCGCGGGGTGGCAGGGCGGCGAGAAGGCCGTCGGCTACCTCCAGGAAGAGGGCATCGACGCCAAGTCGAAGACCGACACCTACGCGGCCATCAAGCTGGAGGTCGACAACCGCCGCTGGGCGGGCGTCCCCTTCTACCTGCGCACCGGCAAGCGTCTTGGCCGGCGCGTCACCGAGATCGCGGTCGTCTTCCAGCGCGCGCCCCACTCCCCCTTCGACCACACGGCGACGGAGGAACTGGGCCAGAACGCGATCGTCATCCGCGTCCAGCCCGACGAGGGCATCACGGTCCGGTTCGGCTCGAAGGTGCCCGGCACCTCGATGGAGATCCGCGACGTGTCGATGGACTTCGCTTACGGCGAGTCCTTCACCGAGTCCAGCCCGGAGGCGTACGAGCGCCTGATCCTGGACGTCCTGCTCGGCGACGCCAACCTCTTCCCGCGCACGGAGGAGGTCGAGCTTTCCTGGAACATCCTCGACCCGATCGAGGAGTACTGGGACAAGCACGGCAAGCCCGCGCAGTACCCGTCCGGGACCTGGGGCCCGTCCGAGGCGGACGAAATGCTCGCACGAGACGGACGGAGCTGGCGTCGCCCATGAAGATCGACCTTACGGACACCACGTCCAGCAAGATCAACAAAGCGCTCGTCAAGGGCCGCAGGGCGATCGGCACCCCGGCCGTCGGCATGGTGCTCACCCTCGTCATCGTCACCGACGAGGAGAACGCCTACGACGCCCTGAAGGCCGCCAACGAAGCGTCCCGCGAGCACCCCTCGCGCACCCTCGTGGTCATCAAGCGCGCCGCGCGCTCGCCCCGTGACCGCACGACGTCGCGCCTCGACGCCGAGGTACGGGTCGGCGCGGACGCGGGCACCGGCGAGACGGTGGTCCTGCGCCTTTACGGCGAGGTCATCAACCACGCCCAGTCGGTCGTCCTGCCGCTGCTGCTTCCCGACGCCCCCGTGGTCGTCTGGTGGCCGGTCAACGCGCCGCTCAACCCGGCCAAGGACCCGCTGGGCGCGCTCGCCCAGCGCCGCGTCACGGACACGTACGCCGCCGAGCAGCCGATCCACGAGCTGACCGCGCGGGCCGAGGCCTACAGCCCCGGCGACACGGACCTGTCCTGGACCCGGATCACCCCGTGGCGCTCGATGCTCGCGGCCGCTCTCGACCAGGTCCACTGCAAGGTGACGTCGGTCGAGGTGGAGGGCGAGGAGTTCAACCCGAGCTGCGAGCTGCTCGGCATGTGGCTCGCGGACCGGCTCTCCGTCCCCGTGAAGCGCTCGCTCTCCGCGGGGCCCGGCCTCACCGGCGTACGCATGGACACCGACTGCGGTCCCATCGTGCTCGGCCGGGCCGACGGCTCCCTGGCGACGCTCTCCATCCAGGGGCAGCCCGACCGCGCGGTGGCGCTCAAGCGCCGCGAGACGGCCGAGCTGATCGCCGAGGAGCTGCGCCGTCTCGACCCGGACGACACCTACGCGTCCGCGCTGAAGTTCGGCGTGGACCGCCTGGGTGAGTCGGCGGAGGAATCGACGGTTCCCGACGTGGACGAGCCCACGGAGGCGGCCAAGAAGACGGCCCCGACGAAGAAGACCGCGGCAAAGAAGGCGGCGGCGAAGTGAGCGCCGCCCCGCAGCTGGTCGTCCACCGCGACAAGGAGCTGATGGCGCAGGCCGCGGCGGCCCGCCTCATCACGAAGATCGTCGACGCGCAGGCCGCCCGCGGCTACGCGTCGGTGGTCCTCACCGGCGGCCGCAACGGCAACGGCCTTCTGGCGGCGCTGAGTTCGTCCCCGGCCAAGGACGCGATCGACTGGTCGCGCCTCGACCTGTGGTGGGGCGACGAGCGCTTCCTGCCGGACGGCGACCCGGAGCGCAACTACACCCAGGCCAAGGAGGCACTGCTCGACTCGGTGCCCCTGAACCCGGCCCGGGTGCATCCGATGCCCGCTTCGGACGGCGCGTACGAGGTGGACGCGGCGGCCGGGATATACGCCGCCGAGCTCACCGCAGCCGCGGGGCCCGAGGACCATGGCCCGGTGCCGACGTTCGACGTACTGATGCTCGGCGTCGGCCCGGACACCCATGTCGCCTCGCTCTTCCCGGAGTTGCCCGCGGTGCGCGAGACCGAGCGGACGGTGGTCGGCGTGCACGGCGCGCCCAAGCCGCCGCCCGTGCGCATCACGCTCACGCTCCCGGCGATCCGCTCGGCACGCGAGGTGTGGCTGCTCGCGGCGGGCGAGGACAAGGCGAACGCCGCGGCGATCGCCCTGTCCGGCGCGGGTGAGGTACAGGCGCCCGCCGCGGGCGCGTACGGCAGGTCGAGGACGCTGTGGCTGCTCGACGCCGCCGCTGCCTCGCAGTTGCCGCGTGACCTGTACCCGCCGGCTTCTCCCTGAAGCTGTCAGCGGCAAGCAGCAGGGCCCGGCTC
>NZ_JBSGSG010000056.1:0-64993 GCF_053606765.1 Streptomyces sp. NPDC055189 | reverse complement strand
CGGCTGGAAATCCAGCCCGTCCGGCGTTTGAGGACGAACTCGGCGAAGCCGGTGATCGACGGCTAGCGCGCGATGTCCCCGTACCCGACAACCTCCCGCGGGTCCCGCGTACCGGGGCCCACGTACCGCGCCGATGGGCGGACAAGACGCCCCGTCCGCTTCTGTTCGAGGATGTGCGCCGACCACCCCGCGGTCCGCGCGCACGTGAACATGGACGTGAACATGTGCGCCGGCACCTCGGCGAAGTCGAGGACGATCGCGGCCCAGAACTCGACGTTCGTCGCGAGGACGCGGTCCGGACGGCGAGCGTGCAGCTCGTCGAGCGCGGCCTTTTCCAGCGCCTCCGCCACCTCGAAGCGAGGAGCGCCCAGCTCACGGGCGGTGCGGCGCAGGACCCGCGCCCGCGGGTCCTCGGCCCGGTACACCCGGTGGCCGAAGCCCATAAGACGCTCACCCTTGTCCAGGGCCTGCTTCACGTAGGCGACCGCGTCCCCCGTCCGCTCGATCTCCTCGATCATGCCGAGGACACGGGAGGGAGCCCCGCCGTGCAGCGGCCCGGACATGGCGCCCACGGCCCCGCTCAGCGCCCCCGCCACATCCGCGCCCGTGGAGGCGATGACGCGCGCCGTGAACGTGGACGCGTTCATGCCGTGCTCGGCGGCCGACGTCCAGTACGCGTCGACGGCCTGGACGTGCTTGGGGTCGGGCTCGCCGCGCCAGCGCTTCATGAAGCGCTCGACGACCGTGTCCGCCTTGTCGATCTCGCGCTGCGGGACCATCGGCAATCCCTGGCCGCGCGCCGACTGGGCGACGTACGAGAGCGCCATGACGGCGGCCCGTGCGAGGTCGTCGCGGGCTTCCTGCTCGCTGATGTCCAGGAGCGGCTTCAGGCCCCACACGGGGGCGAGCATCGCGAGCGCGGACTGCACGTCGACGCGGATGTCTCCGGAGTGCACCGGGATCGGGAACGGCTCGGCGGGCGGCAGGCCCGGATTGAACGCACCGTCGACCAGCAGGCCCCAGACGTTGCCGAAGGAGACATGGCCGACCAGATCCTCGATGTCGACGCCGCGATAGCGAAGCGCGCCGCCTTCCTTGTCCGGTTCGGCGATCTCCGTCTCGAACGCAATGACTCCCTCAAGTCCGGGTACGAAGTCGGACATCAGGCGGCTCCTCGTGATGTGTGCGACAGATGGTGGTGACAGACAGCTCGTGACCATGTGTCAGAAGTGGGCAATTCCGGCCCGGTTCCGCGGTCTGCCGGTGCGTCGACGGCTTCCGGTCTTCGACTCGCGTTCCGGTTCGGTCACCCGGGTGATGCCCCGTGCGGCTGGTGGTCACCCAACCGATTCGGTAGCGGGACGATATCCCTTGGTGCCACCCTTGGCGATGGTATGCGGCACTCAGTGCCACACGTCACCTCCCTGAGGGGCGCAACAGCCCGTCGGCAGATGCCTCGTATACGGCAGTATGACCGCGTGACCGATCGAGCCACTCCCGTACCCGCCCCGGCCGACCCCGCCGCCATTCGTGCCCACTACGGAATCGACGGGCTCCTGGAGACGGAGCTGCCCGCCACGCCCGTCGAGCTGTTCGCGCTCTGGTTCACCCAGGCGCTCGCCGCGGCCGGCGAGGGCGTGCTCCACGAGCCGAACGCCATGGTCGTCTCGACGGTGGACGCCGCGGGCCGCCCCAGCTCGCGCACGGTCCTGCTGAAGGGCTACGACGAGCGCGGCTTCGTCTTCTTCACCAATTACGAGTCCCGCAAGGCCCGTGAACTGGCCGCGAACCCGAACATCGCGCTGCTCTTCCCCTGGCACCCGATGGCCCGCCAGGTCATCGTCACCGGCACGGCGGAGCGCGTCGCCCGCGAGGAGACGGTGGCGTACTTCCGCACCCGCCCGCACGGCTCCCAGCTCGGCGCCTGGGCCAGCGCCCAGTCCTCGGTCATCGCCACGCGCGACGACCTCGACCGCGCGTACGACGACTTGGCGGCGCGCTATCCGGAGGGCGAACAGGTGCCTGCGCCTCCGCACTGGGGCGGTTTCCGCGTCGAGCCGCGGTCCGTGGAGTTCTGGCAGGGCAGGGCCAACCGCCTGCACGACCGCCTGCGCTACGAACGGACGGGGCCGGATGCCGCCGCCGTCGCCGCTTCGGAATGGACCGTGGAGCGCCTCAGCCCGTGAGCGGGGAGCGCCTCGGCCCGTGAGGACCGGCCGCCGGGCGGCCTATCCCGTCAGGACCGGCCGCGGGGCGGCCTATCCCGTCAGGACCCCGTCCAGAAACGGCTGGATCGCCTCGCGCCACGCCTCCGGCTGGTCGTAATGCACCAGGTGGCCCGCGTCGGCCACCTCCGCATACGCCCCGCGGGGCAGCACGCGGACCATCTCCTGGGACTCGGCACGGCCCAGCTCGCCGTCCAGGCCCCGGACGACCAGGGCGGGGCACTGGACCTGGGTCAGGCCCTCCCAGTGTGCGTCGTACACCCAGGTCTCGCGGGACTTCAGCATCTGGTCGCGGTCGAATACGGGGCGCCAGCCGTCCGGGCCCTCGGTCATCACCTCCGCGAAGAACTCGCCGCGCGAGGGGTTCGGCCGCTCCACCCAGGGATCGTCCTCGCCGAACCACTTCCGGACGTCGGCGAGGGTGGCGAAGGGGACGGGCCAGGCCTTGAACCAGTCCTCCCATTCGCGCTGCGACGCGGCGCCGAGCGCGGAGGCCCGCATGTCGCAGATGATCAGGGCGCGGACGAGATCGGGGCGCTTCGCGGCGAGCTCCCACGCGGTGAGCGCGCCCATGGAGTGGCCGATGAGGACGGCGGGTGCGAGGCCGAGCTGGACGAGTGCGGCCTCGGCGTCGTCCACGTAGGCCCCTGCGGTGAAGGGGCCCTCCGGGGGTTTCTCGCTCTGTCCGTGCCCGCGCTGGTCGAGTGCGACCGCGCGATGCCGCTCGGAGAGCCAGCGGGCGGTGCCCGCCCAGTGGGAGGCGCGGCCCATCAGGCCGTGCAGTAACAGCACGCCTCCCGGTGACCCGTCCTGTTCCGTGGACTTGGGAGGATCGGCGAACTCCCAGGCAGCGAGGCGTACGCCGTCCGCGCCCGTCACGTCAATGCGCCGCACCATGGTTCCTGGCACCCCCCTTGAATCATCTCGGGCTGAACGCCTGGTTCTGTCACGCACCCCCGCACGCTATCGAACCCTTTTTCGAAAGCGGCCTGTTCGCCGGTAACACCCCTCGTTCGAGTGACCACGCTCAAGGATTGTTCGCCGCCGCCGAGGGGAGATCTCCATCGGGAGGCGGGCCGCTCGGGGAAAACGGTCCGAGGGGGACGACCCCGGGAGCTCGGGGCTCCGGGTCGGAACAGGGGAGGACAGGCCCCGGCGCTCAAGGGCGCCGGGGCCCTCTGTATGCACGGGGCGTGCTGGACGACGTGCCGGACGACGTGCTGAACGTGCTGGTACGCGCCGTTCGCGTACGTGCTCCCGCTCATCAGATGGGCACATCCTTCTGCCCCCTCCCACGGCCGCGGCGGCCGGACCCGGCGCCGCGGCAAGAGCCCTCAAGTCATATGCCTCTCGCGACAGCCTCGCACGCAAAACGGCCTCGCGCTGCGATTCCGCACACTGAATCTTGGACCCCATACAATCCCGGGGTCTTCACAACTGGCCGACGCGTCACGCTAGTTGACACGTACTCCCGGTAAGGGGAGTACGTGTGCCTCAGCGCTTGGCGACGAATACGTGCGAGGCGACCTCGGCGTCCAGCTCCGCGGCCTCGCCGCTGCTGCCCACGAGCACCCCGCCCGCGGACTCCGTCACGCTGACCACGGAGCCGGGCTGCACGCCCGCGCGCCGCAGCGTGTACATCAGCTGCGCGTCCGTCTGGATGGGCTCGCCGATGCGGCGCACCACGACCGTCGCGCCGTCCGCGCCCGGGTCGAGGTCCACCAGGGAGACCATGCCCTCGTCCAGGAACGGGTCGGCGCCGTCCTTCTCGCCCAGCTCCTCCAGGCCCGGGATCGGGTTGCCGTACGGAGACTCGGTGGGGTGGCGCAGGAGCTCCAGGACGCGGCGCTCCACCGCCTCGCTCATCACGTGTTCCCAGCGACACGCCTCGGCGTGGACCTGCTCCCACTCCAGGCCGATCACGTCGACGAGCAGGCACTCCGCGAGTCGGTGCTTGCGCATCACGCGGGTGGCGAGCCTGCGGCCCTCCTCCGTCAGCTCCAGGTGGCGGTCGCTCGCGACGGCCACGAGCCCGTCGCGCTCCATGCGCGCGACCGTCTGGCTCACCGTCGGCCCGCTCTGGTCGAGACGCTCGGCGATCCGGGCGCGCATGGGCACCACACCTTCCTCCTCCAGCTCGAGGATGGTGCGCAAATACATCTCAGTGGTGTCAATAAGCCCCGACATGGGTGCCCCTCAGATCTCGCTCGTGCGGCCGGCCCTGGCATCAAGTCTGACGCATACCGCTGACAACCGGGTCGCGCCAGGGGAAAACCCGGTCCTGACGGCCTCGACGGCGTGCTCGGGCCGTATTGACAGGGCACTGGTCCAGACCGCAACGTGATCCGCGGCACACGGGAAAAGCGTGCAGGAAATACGTGCAGGACTTACGTACAGAACACATACGGACCCGGAAAGGTTCCTCGGCGCATGGGCTCGAAGAGCGAGAGCAAGCTGGCCGGTCAGTACATCGACGCCGCGATCGGACTGCTCGGGCGGGTCCGCGACGAGGAGGCCGGGAACGTCGACGCGGCGGGCACGCTGCTCGCCGACGCCGTCGAGGCCGGCAACAGGCTCTTCGCCTTCGGCGCCGGGCACTCCTCGCTCGCCGCGCAGGACGTCGTCTACCGCGCGGGCGGCCTCGCCCTGATGAACCTCCTCGCCGTCCCCGGCGTCGTCGGCATCGACGTCATGCCCGCCACGCTCGGCTCCGCCCTGGAGCGCGTGGACGGGCTCGCGGGCGCCGTCCTGGACTCCTCGCCGGCCCGCCCCGGCGACGTACTCGTGATCATCTCGCTCTCCGGGCGGAACTCGCTGCCCGTGGAGATGGCGATGAACGCCCGTGCGCTGGGCCTGAAGGTCATCGGCGTGACGTCCGTGGCGTACGCGACGGAGACGAAGTCGCGGCACGTGTCAGGGACCTTCCTCAAGGACCACTGCGACGTCGTGATCGACTCCAAGATCGCGCTCGGTGACGCGGAGCTCAGCCTGGACGCGGTCGACGCGCCCTTCGGGCCCGCATCCAGCGTGGTCACCAACGCGATCATGCAGGCGGTGATGGCGACCGCCGTCGAGGCCTTGGCGGGGCGGGGGATCCAGCCCCCTCTGCTGCGGTCGGGGAACGTGGACGGCGGGCACGACTGGAACGGCAGGGTGTTCGATGAGTACGGAGACCGGATCTTCTATCGGCGCTGAGGGCCTGCCGGGCCCCCGCCGGGGCCTCAAGGGCCCGTGGGGAAGCGCACGCGCACGCTGAGTCCGCCTCCTGCCCCGTTCGCCTCCGCGGTCGCCTGTGCGCCGTGTGCGCGGGCGATCGCGTCGACGATGGAGAGACCGAGGCCCGCGCCCTCCCCGCGCGCGTGGGTACGTTCCCCCAGGCGCCGGAAGGGCTCGAAGAGGTGCGGGACGGTTTCCGGCGGGACGACGGGCCCCGTGTTGGTGACCTCGATGCCGTCAGGACCGGTGCGCACCTCGACCCGGCCGCCCTTGACGTTGTAGTCCACGGCGTTCGCCACCAGATTGTGTACGAGGCGGTCAAGCAGGACCCCGTCGCCGTCCACGGTGAGCGGCTCCGCGTGCAGGGACAGGGTGACGTCCCGCTCGGCGGCCCGGTCCGCGAGCCCCTCCGCCACCGCGTCGGCGATGACGTCGAGCGCGACCGGCTCGCGCCGTTCGAGCCCCCGCTCCGAGGTGGCAAGGAGCAGCAGGCCCTCGATCAGATGCTCGCTGCTCTCGGCGACGGAGATGAGCTTCGTACGGATGCGGGCCACCTGCCCGGGGTCGGGCTCACCCGCGAGGCCGATCTCGGCGGCGGCCCGCTGGACGGCGAGCGGGGTGCGCAACTCGTGCGCGGCATTGGCGGCGAACCGCTGCTGCGCGCTGACCAGCTGCTCTATCCGCCCGAGCATCTCGTCGAAGGTGTCGGCCAGCTGCTTCAGCTCGCCGGGCGGGGCATCGAGCGCGATCCGCTCGTGCAGGTTCTCGCCGGAGAGCCGCCGCGCGGTGCCGGTGATCACGGCCACGGGGTGCAGGACGCGGCCCGCCATCCACCAGGCGAGCAGGATGGAGAGCGCCGCGTACACGAAAAGGACGATGACGGACACGGTGAGCAGCCGGCTCAGGGCCGCCTGCTCGGCGACGTCACTGATCCTCGTGACGGCGAGGCCCTGCGTGATGTCGGCGGACGTGACGCCGTCCGTGGGCAGCGCCCTGGCGGGCGAGGCGGAGGGGGCCGGGGTGACCGTCCGCCAGGGCGGATACATCCTGCGGGCGGGCACCGCGGTGGTGACGGCGGTGCTGATCGAGGAGTAGAGCCCCTGCCGCACCAGAAAGTAGACGAGCCCGGTGAGCAGCGCCCCCGCGAGGACGAGCATGCCGCCGTAGAGAGCGGTGAGCCGGGCGCGTTCGCTGCGCAGGCCGCCGAAGCGGATGCCGTGTCCGCGGATGCCGTGTCCGCCGGGGCGCCTCACGCCGACCACCCCGCGATCCGGTAACCCGCGCCCGGGACCGTCTCCACCACCGGCGGGTCGCCCAGCTTCGTACGCAGCTTGGAGAGGGTGACGCGGACCGCGTTCGTGCGGTAGCTGGTGTCCTCCTCCCAGACCTGTTCGATCAGGTCGTCGCCGCTGACCACCGCGCCCTCCGCCCGCAGCAGCGTCTCAAGGACCGCGAACTCCTTGCGGGAGAGCGCGAGATGGCGGCCGTCGCGGCTGGCCTGGCGGCGGGCCGTGTCCAGGACCAGGCCCGCGCGTTCGATCACCGGCGGCAGCGCGGGGCGCGTGCGGCGGCCGAGGGCCAGGACGCGGGCCAGGAGTTCGTCGTACGCGAAGGGCTTGGTGAGGTAGTCGTCGGCGCCCAGGCCCAGGCCCGCGACCCGCTCCCGGATCGTGGCCGAAGCCGTCAGCATCAGGACGCGGGTGAGCAGCCGCTGGGACACCACCCTGCGGCACACCTCGTCGCCGTGCAGGCCCGGCAGGTCCCGGTCGAGGATGACGACGTCGTACTCGCCGAACTGGAGCTTGCGCAGCGCGGTCAGGCCGTCCGCCGCGACGTCCACCGCGAGCGCGTCGCGGCGCAGCCCGTCGGCGATCATCTCGGCCAGGAATTCCTCGTCCTCCACCAGCAGTACGCGCATGCGGCCCTGTGTACCTGAAGTGCACCTTTCCTCGGTGTAAGCGTCTCCGTTGAGAGAAACGAAACCCCCGTTCCCGCCAGCCTGAGCCGCGTCGGCGTGTCAACGCGTCGGCGCGTCAGCGAGAAGTGAAGGGGACGCCATGAGGACTCGTACGCGCTCAACCGCCATCGCATCGGGGTTCGCCGCACTCGCCCTGTTCGCCGGAGCCTGCTCGTCCGGCGGCGGCGAGAGCAGCAGCCAGGACAAGGCCGACGGCGGCAAGGGCAAGCAGGCCGACGCCGCGTTCAAGGAGCGCGAGTGCCTGCGCAAGCACGGCCTCAAGGTGCCCGAGCCCAAGGCCGGCGAGGACAGCCGCGGCATCACCATCGGCGGCGACCTCAGCAAGGAGAAGATGGAAGCCGCCATGAAGGAGTGCACCGGCAAGAACGGCCGGCCGGGCGGCGGATCGGTCTCGCAGGCCGACAAGGACAAGATGCTCAAGTACGCCCGCTGCATGCGCGAGAACGGCTTCAACATGCCCGACCCGAAGTTCGACGGCGGCGCGATGGAAGCCCAGAAGATCCCCGAGGGCGCCGAGGCGAAGAAGATGGAGAAGGCCGCCGAGGCGTGCAAGGACATCGTCGCGTGAGGCGCCGCACCGCCGTCGTCGCCACCGTCGTGGCCCTGCTCGCCATCACCGGCGGCGGCGTCGCCGTCACCGCCCTCGCCGACAACGGCAAGGACACTTCCGTGCGGCAGGACTCCGGGCTCCCGCCCGCCACCGCCCCCGTCGAACGCGGCGACCTCAGCAGCGGCACCCAGACCGACGGCACCCTCGGCTACGCCAAGGAACGCAAGATCAACGCGGGCACGTCAGGCACCCTCACCTGGGCCGTCGGCAGCGGCTCGACGGTCCGGCGCGACGGACGGCTCTACGAGGTCAACGGCGTCCCCGTGCGCCTCATGTACGGCACCGAGCCCATGTACCGCACGCTGAAGACCGGCGACGAGGGCAACGACGTACGGCAGCTGGAGGAGAATCTCCAGGCGCTCGGATACGGTGCCGGACTCGCCGTCGACGACGAATACACGGCGGGTACGGCCGCCGCCGTCAAGCAGTGGCAGAAGGCGCACGACGAGAAGCAGACGGGCCGCGTCGGCCCCGACCAGATCGCCTTCTCGCCGGGCGGCGTCCGCGTGAAGTCCGCCGATTCGGCCGTCGGCGACCAGGTCGCCCCGGGCAAGCCGGTGCTCGGCACGACGGGCTCCGAGCGGGTCGTACGGTTCCAGCTCGACGTCGCCGAGGGAAAGCTCGCCAAGGTCGGCACCAAGGTCACCGTGGACCTGCCGGACGGCACGACGGCCCAGGGCCGGGTCGCCTCCGTCGGCAAGACGGCCAAGCCGGGCGACGACCCGTCCGACAAGACCCCCAAGATCCCCGTGACGGTCTCCTTCGACGACCCCGGCAAGGTCGACGGCTTCGACCAGTCCCCGGTCACGGTCAACCTCACCGGAGAGACCCGCAAGGACGTCCTCTCCGTCCCCGTGAACGCCCTCCTCGCGCTGCCCGGCGGCGGCTACGGAGTCCAGGTCGTCGAGCACGGCCGCGCCCGCCAGGTGAAGGTCGGACTCGGCATGTTCGGCCAGGGGCGGGTGGAGGTCACCGGTGGCGGGTTGCGGGACGGCATGAAGGTCGGGGTGCCCAAGATATGAGCGCCGTGGTGGAGTTGGGCGGGGTCACCAAGGAGTACCCCGGTGGCGTCGCCGCCCTGCGCGGTGTGGACCTGACGGTCGAGGAGGGCGAACTCCTCGCCATCGTCGGCCCCTCCGGGTCCGGCAAGTCGACGCTGCTGCACATCATCGGCACCCTCGACCGCCCCTCGGAGGGCTCGGTGGCGATCGCGGGCCACGATGTCGCGACGCTGGCCGACCGCAGCCTCTCCGCGCTGCGCGCACGGCACATCGGCTTCGTCTTCCAGGCGTTCCATCTGGTGCCGGGGATCAGCGCGCGGGACAACGTGGCGGAGGGGCTCCTGTACTCCGGCCTCTCGCGCGGGGAGCGCCGGGCGCGGGCCGCGGAGGCGCTCGACCGGGTGGGCCTCGCGGACCGCATGAAGCACCGCCCGCACGAACTCTCCGGCGGCCAGAAGCAGCGCGTCGCCATCGCGCGCGCGGTGGTCGGTTCGCCGGACCTGCTCCTGGCCGACGAGCCGACCGGGGCGCTCGACTCCGCGTCGGGCGAGGCGGTGATGGAGCTCCTCCACGACCTCAACGCGGAGGGCGCGACGATCGCCGTCATCACGCACGACACGGAGATCGCGGAGCACCTGCCGCGGCAGGTGCGGATCAGGGATGGGCAGGTGGTGGCGGATGTGGCGAATGTTGCGGATGTGGCAGATGTGCGGGCCGCGGCTCGTGAGGAGGTGCGGCCCGGATGATCCGTACGAAGAAGATCGGGAACCCGCGTCTCAAGGCGGCGCGGCTCGGCCCGCGGGACGTTCTCCACGTCGGCTCGGCGGGCCTTCGCAGCCGCCCGGTCCGCGTCGTCCTGTCCGCGCTCGGGATCGCGATCGGGATAGCCACGATGATCGCGGTGGTCGGCATCTCGTCGTCCAGCAAGGCGCAACTCATGCGTGAGCTGGACGATTTGGGCACGAACATGCTGGTGGCTTCGCCGGGGGAGCCCATGTTCTCCGGGGAGAAGGTGGTGCTTCCGCGTGACGCGGCGGGCCGGGTCTCGCGCGTGAAGGGCGTACGGGACGTCGGCGCGACCGGCGATCTCGAACGCAGCGTGCGGCGCAGCGAGAAGATCCCCGAGGACGAGACCGGCGGCATCTCCGTCAAGGCGGCGACCGAGGGTCTGCTGAAGGTGCTTCGGGGCGGGATGGGGCACGGCACGTGGTTCAACGCGGCCAACAGCCGCTATCCGTCGATCGTCCTCGGCCATGTCGCTGCCGAGCGCCTCGGCATCACGGAGCCCGGCCAGCAGGTGTGGGTGGACGACCGCTACTTCACGGTCGTCGGCATCCTCGACCCGCTGCCGCTCTCGCCCGACGTGGAGCGCTCGGCCCTGGTGGGCTGGGCGGCGGCCAAGAGCGAACTCGGCTTCGACGGCCGCCCGACGTCGGTGTACGAACGGTCCACCGACGCTTCCGTGCACGAGGTCCGTGACCTGCTCGCCGCGTCGATCGACCCGGAGAACCCGCGGAACGTCCAGGTGACGGACCCGTCATCTGCCCTGCAGGCGAAGGCGGCGACGGAGGGCGCCTTCTCGACGCTGCTGCTCGGGCTTGGCGGGATCGCGCTGCTCGTGGGCGGCGTCGGAGTGGCGAACACCATGATCATCTCGGTCCTGGAGAGACGCTACGAGATCGGCCTGCGGCGCTCGATGGGCGCGACGAAGGGGCAGATCCGCATCCAGTTCGTGACGGAGTCCCTGATCCTTTCCGGCCTCGGCGGCGTCGCGGGCATCGCCCTGGGGGCAGCGGCGACGGCCGCGTACGCGGTGTCGGGCGGGCTCCCCTGGGTGATCCCCCTCTGGGCGGTGACGGGCGGCTTCGGCGCGACCCTGCTCATCGGCACGGTGGCAGGCCTGTACCCAGCGGTACGGGCTGCCCGCCTCTCCCCGACGCTGGCACTGCACGCGGCGTAGCTCGCGGGGCGGGCGGGGGTTTATGCATGCCGCTCGGCGGCGCCGTGGACGGGCTCCAGGCTGCTGCACGGGTTGCTCGGCGGGTGCCAGGATGGGCTCCGGGCCTGCGCGCCGGGTGCTCGGCGGGTGCCGGGACAGACTCCAGGCCGCCGCTTCGCGGCGAATCTTTCCCGCCCACCCGCCCAGCACCCCGCAGCGGCAATCGGACCGCCCCACCCGCCCAGCGCCCCGCAGCGGCAATCGAACCGCCCCCACCCACCCATCACAACACGGGGCAAACGGGTGGGTGGGCGGGAGAGATCCGCCGCGAAGCGGCGGCCTCGAAAAGCGCCGAGCTACCCGCAGGGAAGCCGCCCCGCGCCGAGGTACCCGCAGGGAAGCCGCCCCGCGCCGAGCTACCCCCATGGAAGTCACCCCGCGCTCAGCCCCCCGGCAGGGAATTCAGCCCCCGGCAGGACCCAGCAAATCCGCCAGATCAAGCGATGCCGCAACCCTCGCCGCGACGCTCTCCGCATAAGCCGCATCCGCCCGCTCGAACTGCGTACGGCTGGCACTCCGCAAAAACGTCACGACGCCCAACGTCCGCCCCCGACTCCGCAGCACCGCGCACAACGCGTGGACGGAATCCTCCGGCCACTGCCTGGCCGCGGCCCACTGCCGGGCACGCTCGGGCGGCGCGGTGCCGGCGCTGGCCCGTACGGAACCCGCCCGGTCCACGCTCTGCGGGGCCGGGTGGCCCTCCAGATAGCGCACGGGCAGGCCCGCCTTGGCCACCGGCAGGCACGGCCCGGGAGCGCCCGCAGGCGTCGCGGCAACCCGGATGAGACGCACCGGCTCCGCATCGCCCGCCCCCGTGCCCCCCGTGCCCCCCGCGCTCCCCGTGTCCCCCACGCCCGCCACCAAGTCGATCAACGCATGGTCCGCGAACCCGGCAAGGGCGAAGTCCAGCTGGACCGTAGCCGCATCGGTCGGATCCTCGCACTCGCCCGCGGCCCGCGCCGCCCGGTGCAACTGCTGCGAACGGAAACGAAGTTGCGCCGCCTCCTGCTCGGTCTGCTTGGCCTCCGTGACGTCCAGGAACAGCCAGGCGACCCCCAGCGGCACCGGCTCCTCCGCCAACGGCGACGCCAGCCGCAGAAAGCCGCTGCGCCAGCAACGCCGCTCGGGCTCACCGCTCTCCGAAGCCTGCACGGAGACCCACATCTCGGCGGGCGCGGGCGGCGCCCCCTCGGCGAGCACATGGCTCAGCGCGCTCTCCAGCTCCTCCACACCCTGCCCGAGCAACTCCCCGAGAGGCCGCCCCAGCAGAGCCGTACGCCCCATCCCAAGGGCACGAGCGGCATGCTCATTGGCCACGGCAGGACGGAGATCGGCATCGACGAGCACCACACCCCACGAGGCGTTCTCGAACAGCGCCTCGCTCAGGGCTATGGACCGCTCCAGGTCGATCTGCGCGTGCACCTCGCTGAACGCGCAGTACAACCCGGCGGGTTTCCCGTCCCCGCCCCGCACGGCAGCGGACTGGGTCCGCACGAGCACCCGCCCGCCGTCCTTGGTCAGCAACGCGAACTCGTGCACCTGGCGACCGTGCGCCTCCATGGCCGCCAGGAGCCGCGACTCGACCTCCTCGGCATCGGCCGTCCGCACCGCCCACCCCGCGAACCCCTGCCGCCCGACGGCCTCCGCCGCCGACCACCCGAGAATCCGCTCGGCCTCACGATTCCAGTGCGTCACGACCCCGTCGGCATCGAACGCACACAACGCGGCGTCCATCCCGTCCAGCAATGCCGCAAGCAATTCGGCCCCACCGGGCTCGGGCCCGTCAGGCCCCAACTCATCGGTGGTTCCGCTACGCCGGGAAGCACTCACCTGGCACCCCCTGCAGGCCGTGTCCTCATGAGCTGCATGTTCTGCGAGTTCCGCGTGTACCGCACGTCAGATCATTGAACTCGAACGTGACGCAGCCCACAGGTACTTCCCAGAAGTTCGACGAAATCGTTGCCCCGCGTGAACGTCCCGGGACGGCCCGATGTTCCTCGAGAGTCTCGCACCAAAGAAACGAACTCACGTCCTTCTCTTCGCACATACGGATGACCTCGTGTGCTTCTGCCCGTCGCGATAGGTGTGATCGCTAGCGTCGGCGATGCATACACGAAGGGAGGTCACTCGCTCCTCGGCCCCGTGGCCGGAGCCCGTCCCATTGCGCGGACAGGCCGAGTGACCAGCCCGAGTCATCAAGACCACCAGGTCAAAGGAAGGCGCTCTTCGATGACTACGTTTCCCGCAGGCGAGCAGACCCACCGGGCTGTGCTTCCTCAGCAGCCCGCACTGGAATCCGTGGGAGCAGACACCCTCAGGAGCGAGGACGAAACGGCTTACGGACTCCCCGCCGCCGCGCGGGGCACCGGCGGGGAACATGGGCGAGGGGAGACCGGCGGGCATGGCGTCAGAACCCGTCGGCGTCACGCCGAATCGGCCGCTGCGGCGGTGGAGACGGCAGAGATCGGGAGCGGTGACGCTCCCACGTCCGGGTACGACGGAGGCGTCGGCGAAGCCAGAGTCTTCGTGCTGGCCAGAGACCGGCAGCCGTTGATGCCGTGCCACCCCGCACGGGCCCGCGAACTGCTCGACAAGGGGCGCGCCGTCGTCCACCGGCAAGTCCCCTTCACCATCAGGCTCAAGGACCGCGCACGCGTCGACTCGGAAGTCGCCGGCGTGCAACTGCGCATCGACCCCGGATCCAAGAGGACCGGCATCGCCCTCACGGACGAGAAGAAGGAAGCCGGCCATGGAGGGGAGCCCGTCGTCGTACGCCGGGGTCTGATGACGGCCGAGCTCCGCCACCGCGGCGATCAGATCCGCCACTGCATGAAGCAGCGCGCCGCGTACCGGCACAGACGACGTTCCGCGAACCTCCGCCACCGAGCACCGAGAAGGGACAACCGAACCCGCCCGGAGGGATGGCTCGCCCCCTCAGTGCGTCACCGGGTCGACACCACCGTCTCCCTGGTGACCCGCTTCTGCCGGTACGCGCCCGTCACCGAGGTCCACCTGGAAAGCGTCGCGTTCGACTCCCACTCCATGAGCGTCGGGAAGCAGCTCAGAGGCGCCGAGTACCGGGACGGCGCACTGGCCGGTACCGACGCTCGCGCCCACTTGCTCGCCGCGCGGGGCAAGGTCTGCGGCTACTGCGGAGTGACCGGCGCCCCTCTGAACATCGACCACATCCACCCCGTCAGCCGAGGCGGTTCCAGCAGACTCTCGAACCTCGTACTCGCCTGTGCCCCCTGCAATCAGGCCAAGGGCAGCACACCCGTCACCCGGTTCCTCGCCGACCGGCCGGGGCGGCTTGCGGTGATCCTTGCGCAGACCCGGACGCCTCTGCGCGATGCGGCCGCCATGAACTCGACCCGCGTACAACTCATCGAGGCCCTGGGTGCGCTCGGCCCGCCGGTGCATGCCTGGCCGGGCGGCCGTACCCACCGCAACCGCATGACGACGGGGCTCGAGAAGACCCACACCACCGACGCCCTCGCCGTCGGTAACCTGGATCGTGAGAACGGCGGCAAGATCGTCCGTGTGCCCACGCGCGTTCTGGTCGTGAAAGCCACCGGACGAGGCTGCTACGCCCGCACCACCCCCGACCGCTTCGGCTTTCCCCGACTTCGCAGGGCGCGGATCAAGCGGCATTTCGCATACGTCACGGGGGATCTCGTACGCGCGACAGTGCCCACCGGCAAGTGGGCCGGCACCTGGCGAGGGCGCGTCTCCGTGCGGGCCAGGGGCCAGCACAGCATCGCCGCGCCGACAGCGCGGATCAACGTCTCCCACCGGCATCTGCGGCTGCTCCAGCGCGGCGACGGATACGCCTACGACACACGCCGGGAGCCCGTCCGACCGGCTTCCGGAAAAAGCGGTTGAGCCGAGCCGCCCCGCTTCCTAGGCTGTGGACCATCACGGAGAGGAGGTGGTTCGGCAGATGTATGGAAACCGGACGCGTGAGGTGACTGCGGGCTAGTGGCCCGTCGTCGCAACTCGATTTCGGCGCCGGACCAGCACGTGTGATGTGCGTGCAGCCGGCCCAATCCCAAGCAGTCACCCGACCCGCGAGCCGCCGGTAAGTCCGGCCGGCTCCCCGCCGTCTCGTACGGCGGGGACCACGGCTCGCGGGTCGTCTGCGTTCCCTCGGAAGAAGAAGTTGGCCGGCCCTGTCGATCCGGTCGTTTCTCGTTCGACGTCATGGTGTGCGGCGCCTTGCCGCGCGGTCATGTGACAGGACCTGACGAGGATGAGGGAACACGTGGATCAACTGCTGAGAGTCATGAACTTCAACGTCTCGAGTGACGGCATCGGCGCCGGTGCCGCCGAGCACCAGAGCCTCGACCTGCCATTCGGCCTCGACCGGCCCGAGAGGCTGTTCTCCTGGGCCGGAGCCACGGCGAGCTGGCCCATGCGCGCGGACGCGGGCGGAAGCCGGGGCCTCGACGACTACTTCACGCGGGACTTCGCCCGCAACATCGGCGCCGAGATCATGGGCCGCAACAAGTTCGGGCCCCAGCGCGGGCCCTGGCAGGACGACGAGTGGCGGGGCTGGTGGGGGGAGGAGCCCCCGTTCCACACCCCGGTGTTCGTCATGACCCACCACGAGCGTCCGTCGTTCACGCTCTCCGACACCACGTTCCACTTCGTCGACGGCAAACCGGCCACGATCCTCGAACGGGCGCGGGAAGCGGCGCAGGGCAAGGACGTCAGGCTTGGTGGCGGGGTCAGCACCGTCCGGCAGTTCCTCGACGCCGATCTCGTCGACACCCTGCATGTGGCGGTGGCGCCGTTGGAGCTCGGGTCCGGACAGCGCCTCTGGGAGTCCCCCGAAGACCTGCTCGACCGGTTCCACCTGGAGGTCGTGCCGAGCCCGAGCGGCGTGACCCATCACCTGTTCTGGCGGAGGTGAGGCGGGGAGGAGAGAGGTGACGCAGGGGCCCTGCTCGCCTTCGGGCAGCGGGCCCCTGCGGCCGGGCCTCAGCCCTTGCTGACCGCGGGCCTCAGCCCTTGCTGACCGCCGACCTCAGCCCTTGCTCACCGCCGAGAGGATCTCCGGCAGCCGCCGCGCCACCCTCGGCGCCGCAAGGCGCAGGCCGAAGTACGTGATCACCGCTCCGTAGGCGCCGCCGAGCGGCAGCAGCAGCCAGGACCAGGACGCCGCGCCCGAGATGTGCAGCCAGATGGTGAAGGCGAGTACCGGGGCGCAGAGCAGTGCCGCCGCGACCATTCCGCCGAAGATGGAGATCCAGGCCAGGCCCGCCTGTCCCGGAGCCACGTTCTTGTAGCCCTCCTGCGGGATCGAGTAGGGGAAGCGGGCCGAGGACCAGGCGCCCGTGGCCAGCATCGCGCCGAGCAGGGCGAAGGAGAGGCCGAGTGCCTCCGGCAGGCCCGTCCAGTCGCCCAGGACGGCCGCCGTGACGACCGTCACGAGCGTCGCGTACGGGAGGGTGATCACCAGGAGGGCCAGTGCGCGGGCGCGGAGTTCGATGTACGCGTCGTACGTCGAGGAGATCGCCATCGCGACCATCCAGAACGCCGAGGTGTCCTGGCCGAACTGGTTGTACATCAGGACGCCGAGCATCCCGGCCGCGAAGCAGGCGAAGTAGATCGAGCCGGTGCCCTGGAGGGCGTTGAAGAGCGGCACGATGAGTCCGATGGCCAGGGACGTCACCCAGGCCGCCTTCGTCTTCGGGTCGCGCCACACGTAGCGCAGGCTGCGCTCCATGACCGTGCCGGTGCGCCCGCCGGGGAGCAGGCGTCCGAGGCCGCGTGCCGGGCGGGCCTTGGCGGGGCCCGACGCCGCGAGCGTCGAGCCGTCGGGGGTCGTCATGAGGTGGGTGAGGCTGCGTTGCCAGAGGGCGAGGAGTGTGGCGAGAGCGGCTGCGCTCAGGGCCAGTTGTGCGATCCCTGTCGCGTACGAGCCCTCGCTCACCGAGTCGACGGCGCCGATCGCCGACGCGGGCGGGATCCAGCGCACGACGTCCGCCGCCGGGTCGAGCTGCGAGAGGCCGGAGGAACCGAGGCGCTGCGCCCCGAAGTTGACGACCTGCGCGCCGACCGCGATGACGAGGCCGCTCAGAACGGCCAGATCGCGCCCCTTGCGGCTGGTCAGAAGCCGGATGTTGGCGGCGGCGACGGTGCGGGCGAGGGCCACGCAGATGAGGAGGGTCAGGGCGATGGCGAGGATCGCCGTGATCGTGGCCGCCGCGCCGTGCGCGAGGGAGATGACCGCCCCGAGCGCGAGGCAGAGCGTGAAGAGCGGCCCGATGCCCACCAGGGACGCCACGAGGAGCGCGCGCACCAGCGGCCGGGGGCGCAGCGGCAGCATCACCAGGCGGGTGGGGTCGAGGGTCTCGTCGCCGCTGGGGAAGAACAGCGGCATCACCGCCCAGCCGAGCGCGAGCACGGCGGTGAGCAGGACGGAGATGGTGGCGGCGTGTTCGTTGCCGCGCAGGGCGATCAGGCCGAGGAGCTGGAGGGCTGCGACGAGGAGCGCGGCGACGACGGAGGCGATGTAGGCGGCGCGGCGTCCTGTCGACTGGTGCAGGCCGTTGCGCAGGAGCGAGAGCTTCAGGCGTACGAAGACGGCGGTCACAGGGGTGGCGGCGGGCGCGGACGTGGCCGTCGGCGCGCTCATCGGGTGCCGCCGCCCAGCCAGTCGAGGTGCGAGCCGTTGTCGCGGGCGCCGGCGCCGACCAGTTCCAGGAACGCTTCCTGGAGCGAGGAGGCGTCGCCCCGTACCTCGGCGAGGGTGCCGTGCGCGCGGATGCGTCCGGCGGCCATCACGGCGACCCAGTCGCAGAGCGATTCGACGAGTTCCATGACGTGGGAGGAGAAGACGACTGTCGCTCCGGACGCGGTGTAGCGCTCAAGGACGCCGCGGATGATCTGCGCGGACACCGGGTCGACGCCCTCGAAGGGCTCGTCGAGGAAGAGGACCTCGGGGTTGTGGAGCAGGGCCGCGGCGAGGCCGATCTTCTTGCGCATGCCGGTCGAGTAGTCGACGACGAGTTTGTGCTGGGCGCCCGCGAGGTCGAGTACGTCCAGGAGTTGCGTGGCCCGCTTGTCGACCTCGTCGCCGGGGAGTCCGCGGAGCCGTCCGGTGTACGCGAGGAGTTCGCGCCCCGAGAGGCGCTCGAAGAGGCGGAGCCCTTCGGGCAGGACCCCGATGCGGGCCTTGACCTGGACGGGGTCGGTCCACACGTCGTGGCCGACGACCTCCACCGTGCCCCGGTCCGGCCGCAGGAGGCCGGTCACCATGGAGAGGGTGGTGGTCTTTCCGGCGCCGTTCGGGCCGACGAGGCCGATGAACTTGCCCGCGGGGAGCACGAGGTCGATCCCGGCGACCGCGATCTGCCGGCCGAAGGCCTTCCACAGCCCTTGCACTCTTACCGCTGCGGGCGGTGCTGCCTCGGTCACGGTGTCCGCCTTTCGTCGCCGTTTCCGCACGATACGTCGGGGGGAAGCACAAAAGCCGGACGGGAGCTGGAAAACCAGCCCGTCCGGCGTCCGTGCCCCGGAGATTCCCTAGCGCCGTGCCTCGCGCCCGCACGCGTAGGCCAGCGGCGAGATGATCTCCTCCGCGTCCGGGAGCCACCGGTTCGCGGCGGTGGGGCGGCACGCCCACTGCACGGCGCCGGTGGCGCCGAAGCGGGTCGGCGGGGCGGCGACGTACGCGCCCTCGCCCAGCGTGACCAGGTCGATCGCGGCCGGCGGCCAGCCCAGCTTGCGTACGAGGTCCGGCACCTTGGCGGTGGCTCCTGGCAGGACGAAGAACTGCATCCGGCGGTCGGGCGTGCAGGTCACGGGGCCGAGCGTCAGCTCCATCCGCTTCATGCGGGCGAGCGCGAGGAATCCGGCGGTCTCCGGCACGTCGATCGCGTCGAACGTACGGCCCGTGGGCAGCAGGATCGAGGACTTCGGCTGCTTGGTCCACAGCCGCCTGGCCCCGGTCGCACTGCCCGTCGCCTGGGTCGCCCAGTCCTCGCGCGCCGGGTGCGAACCGGGTGTCGTGCACGCGGTGTCACCGCACGAGCAGATTTCGGCCCCCTCGACGGACTCCAGCCACGTCCCCGGGAACACGTCCCAGTGGCGCTCTTCCGCGTATCGCACGGCCGTGTCCAGCAAGGATTCTCCGCGCTGCTTCGGGATGTGCGCGGCTGACGTGACTCCCATGGTCTCTTCCACGGACTTCTCAACTCCGCCCGACACCTACGGTTACGGCTGTCGCGTGCGCGGGGGCGGAGCATCGATCCTGCATGTGGGGCGCATGGGTGCACGGGCGGGGGCGCGCATGGGGAATGGGTTCCATGTGCGGGTAGCCAAGACTGGGGCACTCCGAAGAAGCAGCCCGGTTACCGACTTATGGTCCGTTTGTGGTGCATCTTCCGTTTGTCCCAAGGGCATTGATCATCTGGGGTGGCTGATTCCGGCCCCTCCGTCCAGTCCGTCCAGATGAACCACGGTGCACATCAGGGGGTACGCCATGGCCGCAAGGCCGCTCGTCGCGCGGCAGCCCAACGAAAGGCTGCAGGCACTCATTCAGGAAGCGGGTTGCTCGAACGCGGGCCTGGCCCGCCGGGTCAACATGTGCGGCGCGGAGCACGGTCTCGACCTGCGCTACGACAAGACGTCGGTCGCCCGGTGGCTGCGCGGGCAGCAGCCGCGCGGCAGGGCGCCCGGAATCATCGCGGAGGCGCTGGGCCGAAAACTCGGCAGGACCGTCACGATCGACGAGATCGGCATGGCGAATGGCAAGAACCTCGCCTCCGGCGTCGGTCTGCAGTTCTCGCCCACCGTGCTCGGTGCCATCGAGCAGGTCTGCGAGCTGTGGCGCAGCGACGTGGGGCGGCGGGACTTCCTGTCCGGGTCGTCCGTCGCCGCATCCGCGCTCGTCGAGCCGAGCCGTGACTGGCTGATTTCCTCCCCGGACGCGCAGGTCGGCCGGATGGCCGGGCCGCGGGTCGGGCTCTCCGACGTGGCGGCGGTGCGGGCCATGACGGAGGCGCTGAAGAAGCTCGACCACCAGTACGGCAGCGGGCACGTGCGGCCGGTCGTCGTGCACTACCTCAACAGCGTGGTGTCGGGGCTGCTCGCAGGTTCGTACCGCGAGGCGGTGGGGCGCGAACTGTTCTCCGCGGTGGCGCGGTTGACGGAGCTCGCCGGGTACATGGCGGTGGACACGGGCCAGCCGGGCCTGGCCCAGCGCTACTACATCCAGGCGCTGCGGCTAGCGCAGGCGGCGGGCGACCGGGGGTACGGCGGTTACGTGCTCGCCGCGTCCATGAGCCATCTCGCCGCGCAGCTCGGGAACCCGCGGGAGATCGCGCAGTTGGCGCGTGCGGCCCAGGAGGGGACGCGCGGGCGGGTCACTCCGCGCGCGGAGGCCATGTTCTACGCCGCCGAGGCCAGGGGCCACGCGCTGCTCGGGGACGGCCGTTCGACGCAGGTCGTCGCGGGCCACGCGGTCGAGGCGATGGACCGGGCGTCCGGGGAAGCGGACTCGGGCGACGACCCGGTGTGGATCCGGCACTTCGACCATGCGTATCTGGCCGATGAACTGGCGCATTGCCATCGTGACTTGGGGCAGGCGGACGCGGCGGCGCGCAGTGCGGAGGAGTCCCTCGCAGGGCATCCCGAGTCGCGGGCGCGGCGGCGGGCGATCGGCCTCGTGCTGCTCGCCACGGCGCAGGTGCAGCGCCGGGACGTCGAGCAGGCGTGCCACACGGGCATGAAGGCGGTCGAACTCCTCGGCACGCTGCGGTCGAACCGCGGTGCCGAGTATCTGGAGGACTTCCAGGAGCGGCTCGCGCCGTACCGGGAGGAGCCGGTGGTAAGGGAGTTCGGGGCGCGGATGGACATCCAGGCGGCGTGAAGGGGCGCGGGATCGCGGCGGATCGGGTCAGGGGCGCGGCAGCAGGCGCGTAAAGAATTTGTGATGTGTGTCGCGCACCTGTGAACCCGGCCCGTCCCCGCCCTTTCCGCACGGTGAACGGCCAACTCCCGTACGCGGACGATCCTGCCTGGTGGCGTTATCAGCGTTTCGCGGAGAGCTTTTGTTACTTCCGGGATTGAAGCGGTCACGGAGGTTTGAGCTGCGTGGCAGACGGCTGTGGGGACCCGGTAGCGTGAGCCGACGGTTCCGTAGGTCCCCCATTCGTAGGAGTCCCGGTGACGCAGCAGAGCGGGCATGGCGCCGCTTCCTCCGATCCGCACCCCGCGGACCGGCACGCGCACGAAGGCATCGTGCTGCCTGCCGACGGAAGCGAGCCCTTGATGCCCGGCACCACCGGCGACCACGTGGCCCCCTCGGGCGGCAGCCCCTGGGGCCAGCCGTGGGGCCCGGCACCGGCGGACCCGCCGCCCGGCTCCGGCCAGGCGTGGGACGCGGCTCCCGGCCGGCAGCAGACGTACGGCGCGGGCCCCGCGCTGCCCGCCGAGGGCGCGCAGCAGCAGGACTACGGCCAGGGCGCCTCGTACGGGCACGCCGACGCCTCGTACGGAGGCCAGGGCTACGGCGCTCAGGCTCCCGGCGCCTCGTACGGCGGCCAGGCGCAGGGCGCTCCCTACGGGACGCAGGGCGCGGGTGCGCCGTACGCGGGAGAACAGCAGGGCGGGCACTACCCGGGGCACGCCAGGGGCGGCCAGCACGCGGGCCAGCCCGCCGACGGGGCCTACGGGGCGCAGGGCGGGGCCCACGCGGGCCAGCAGGCGGGCGGCGCCCACGCGGGGCAGCCCGCTGGCGGTGCGCACGCGAGACAGGCGGGGGGCGGTGCCCACGCGGGGCAGGCCGCCGACGCCGCGTATCCCGCACAGCCGGGACATCCGCTTCCCCCGGCAGGCCAGACAGGCCAGGCAGGCCAGCTTCCGCCCGCCGCCCAGGCAGGCCAGCTGCCCCCCGCCGGTTCCGGCGCGGGCGCGCCGCTGCCTCCCGTCGCAGGGGGCCTGGCGCCGCTGCCGCCCGCCGCCGCGGGTGACGCGGACGCGACGCAGTACATACCCGCGACTCCCGGCGGCGGAGCCGGGTTCGACGAAGGCGCCACGCAGTACATACCTCCGGTGGCCCCCGGCGCCCTGCCGCCCGAGGCACCCGCGGCGGACGCCACGCAGTTCCTGGGCCGCTCGCCCATGCCCGGCGCGTCCGCGTCCGGCGCGCCGATGCCCCCGGCAGCCGGCTCCGACAGCGAGCCCACGCAGTACATGGCCCCCGTGCCCGCCGAACCGGGCAAGGCGCCCTTCGGGATACGGCCCGGCGCCCCCGGCGACCGGCAGCCGCCCGCCGAGTTCGACAGCCTCTTCCGTACGGAGAACGCGGAGCCCGAAGGCCCCGCGTCGACCCAGCAGATGCCCCGCTTCGAGCCCCAGCAGCCCGCCGCGCACGGCGGTGACGGCGGGGGCCGTGCCGCACGCCGGGCCGCTGCCGCCGCCCCCGCCCCGCGCGGCGAGGGCGGTCGCACCGGGTCGAAGGTGCCGCTCTTCGCGGCGATCGGCGTAGCCATCGCGGTGATCGGTGTCGGTGCGGGCGCCATGCTCAGCGGCGGAGGCGGCGACGAGGAGAAGGACACCCCCCAGACCGTCTCCGAGTCCGCGCCGTCCGACGAGAAACCCTCGCCCTCCGTCGACCCGGCCGAGGAGCAGGCGATCGCCCTGGACAAGCTCCTCGCCGACAGCAACAACAGCCGCGACTCGGTGATCGCCGCCGTGCGCAACGTAGGAAAGTGCGACAACCTCGGCCAGTCGGCCACCGATCTGCGCAACGCGGCCAAGCAGCGCAACGGCCTGGTCACGCGGCTTTCGCAGCTCTCCGTGGACAAGCTCCCGGCCAACGCCCAGCTGACCGCGTCCCTCACCAAGGCCTGGAAGGCGTCCGCCGCGGCCGACAACCACTACGCCGCGTGGGCGGGTCAGGTCGCGGGCAAGAAGGGCTGCAAGAAGGGCCACGCCCGCGGGACGCCGCAGGCGGTCGCCGGGAACAAGTCGAGCGGCGAGGCGACCACGGCCAAGCAGGAAGCGGCCGGGCTGTGGAACACCATCGCCCAGAAGTACGGCCTCACCACGCGCGACAAGTCACAGCTGTAGGACTCGGCAGGCGTGCGGTCCCGGAGCGGGTTACTGCGCCCGCTCCAGGGTCTTCGAGACGTTCACGAAGCCCTTCCGCGCCGGTACGAGACGGCCGTCCCGCACCATCTGGAACGTGACGTCCGCGTTGACCAGGCGCGGGAAGCCGCTCGCCGCGAGCATGTCCTTGAAGCGCCACCGCAGGGTGGGCGTCAGGCCGCCCGTCTCCACCTCGAGCCCCTGGTCCAGGGCCTGCCGCAGCGTCCGCGCCGAGACGTCGCCGCCGTCGAGCGACTCGACGGCGTGCTTCAGGACGGTGTACGCGATCCACGTCGTCTGCACGCCCGCGTCCGTCGGGTCGACCCGGTTGTCGCCGAACGCCTGCTCGCGGATGACCTCGCGCATCTCGTTCCAGCGGGCGTCGCCGGCCGCCGGGTACCAGCCGGTGACGTAGGCGCCTTCGTACGGGCCGTCGGCGCCGCCCGTGCGGTCGATGAGGGACTGGTCGACGCTGCCGAGCACGGAGGAGATCTTCGCTGCCGGGTAGGCGCTCTCGGTACGCCGGTAGGAGTCGTAGAACGTGTCCGTGCGGGCGCCGAGCGCCGCCGTGACGCAGCCGTCGGTGCCGGCGCGCTTCAGTGCCTGCTCGGCCTGGGCCGAGAAGTCGGTGCCGTCCTCGGGTGCCCGTATGTCGGTCGCGGGCCCCCGGCGGCCCTCGGTGAGGCCCGCGTCCAGGAGTCCCGGCAGGTCGTCGCCCGCGATCGTGTCGGGGCGTACGAGGGAGACGTGCTCGCAGCCTGCGGCGAGCTGTCGGCCGTTGCCCGCCATGAGGGCGGGTTCGCCGCCGTTGACCGGGTACGACAGGGGGCTGCTGAACTCCTCGTCGGTGACGCCGTATCCGCCGATGTAGGGGATGCCCGCGACCTGGAGGGGGGAGAGGAAGGACTGGCCGTGCTGGCTGTAGGAGCCGACGACGGCCGCGACCTTCTTGTCGACCGCCTCGCGGGCGCAGTCGGCGGCGCCCACCGGGTCGTTGTGGTCGTTGCAGGTGATGACCTTGAGCTGGTGGCCGTCGAGCCCGCCGTTCGCGTTGATCCAGCGCGCGTAGGCCTGCGCCATCGCCGGGATGCCCGGTTTGTTGGTCGCCTTGGTGTTCTCGGGGGCCCAGGTCATGACGGTCACGGGGTCTTCCCTGGATCCCCCCGCGGAACCAGGGACGACCCCGCATGCGGTGGTCAGGGACGCACACACCGCCATCAGGGCGGCCGCGGTGAACGCTGCGGTCCTGGTGGGACGGGTGGAGCTGGAGGGGCCTGAGGGGCGGAGGAGCAAGGTGCGTCGCGAGACGGGCATGGTCATGCACGATTCCGGCGCAGCGCCAACCATGGTGTGACGTGTTCTCAACGCATGGTGACAAGAAGGTGAATGGCAGGGGCCGGTTCGACCGCGCCGGAGGGGAACGTACGATCGATGACCGTGCAAGGTTCGGAGAACTCTTCCCGTCGTGGCCGTCGCTCAAGCACCATGGGCGGCATGCCAACGAACGACATGCCGTGGTGGCGCTGGCGCAGCAACGTGCGCTCGGCGCTGCACATGCTCTCCGACCCGGGGTTCCAGCGTGAGTGCTGGCTCGCCGGGCGCGATGAGTACGGGGACGTGACCGATGCCGTGTACCGGCTCGTCGAGGACACGTGGCTCGACAACTGGTCCGCCGACAAGTACGTGGGGACGATCTTCCGTGACGTGGAGGAGGCGGCCCTCGTCGACGCCGCGGTGCTCAGGGTCTTGCGGATCATGCATGAGGTGGGTCCGGATGCGCTGGTGTCCGCCTATCTCGACCACCCCGGGTGGCCGGAGGCGGTTCGCGCGGCGCGGGATGCGCATGTCGCTCTCGCTGTGAGTGACGGGGAGAATCCTGATGAGGCGCCCCGGACGCTTGAGGTGCTGCGGATTCTGACTCGGGCGGCGAGCTAGGTTCTTCGTCCGCGGGCGGGTGGGGGCTTGTCGCGCAGTTCCCCGCGCCCCTAAAGGGGCTGTCGGTCCGCGGAGGGTGCTCGTTGTGGGAACCTTGGGCGCATGAATGAGCCGTCCGTCGCCGCGTCCGCCGACCCCGCTGAGCAGTACGTCCTCACCCTCTCCTGCCCGGACAAGCAGGGCATCGTGCACGCCGTGTCGAGTTACCTCTTCATGACCGGATGCAACATCGAGGACAGTCAGCAGTTCGGCGACCACGACACCGGTCTCTTCTTCATGCGCGTCCACTTCTCGGCGGAGGCGCCGGTGACGCTGGAGAAGCTGCGGGCGAGCTTCGCGGCGGTCGGCGACTCCTTCCACATGGACTGGCAGCTGGGCCGGGCCGACGAGAAGATGCGCGTCGTCCTGCTCGTGTCGAAGTTCGGGCACTGCCTGAACGACCTGCTGTTCCGCTCGCGCATCGGTGCGCTGCCGGTGGAGATCGCGGCGGTCGTCTCGAACCACACGGACTTCGCCGAGCTGGTCGCTTCGTACGACATCCCCTTCCACCACATCCCGGTGACCAAGGAGAACAAGGCGCAGGCCGAGGCGCAGATCCTGGAGGTCGTGCGCGCCGAGAACGTGGAGCTCGTCGTCCTCGCCCGCTACATGCAGGTCCTCTCGGACGACTTCTGCAAGCAGCTCAGCGGCCGGATCATCAACATCCACCACTCCTTCCTGCCGAGCTTCAAGGGCGCGAAGCCCTACCACCAGGCGCACGCGCGCGGTGTGAAGCTGATCGGCGCGACCGCGCACTATGTGACGGCCGATCTCGACGAGGGCCCGATCATCGAGCAGGAGGTCGAGCGGGTCGGCCACGACGTCACGCCGAACCAGCTGGTCGCGATCGGCCGGGACGTCGAGTGCCAGGCGCTTGCGCGCGCCGTGAAGTGGCACGCGGAGCGCAGGATTCTGCTGAACGGCCACCGCACGGTCGTCTTCGCCTAGTCCGCCGCCGGATACGACTTCTCGTACGGCGCTACGGCGCTACGGCGATACGGCGCTACATACGGCTCAGTGACGCCGCCGCGAACAGGACGTCCCTGATCGCGCGGCGGTCCCCGTCCTGTCCCGCTGCCGCCTCCTCCGGGGAGACATGGCCCGCGGCCAGGCGGCAGAACTCGACTCCGTCCAGTGCGACATGGGCCACCTCACGGTCCGCGGACGCGTCGGCGCCGGGGGAGTCCAGGGGGATGAACCATTCGCCGCCGCCCATGCCCTCGATCTCCAGGCGCAGGCTGCGGCCGGGCGTGCCCGCCGTCACCAGGTCCTGTGACGGGCCGGCGAGTCCCGCGCGGCGGCGCGCGGCGAGCGTGCCGGGAAGCAGCCGGGCGGCGAGGTCGATCATGCGGTGCAGATGGCGCGGGGACGGCGGCTCGTAGGGATAGTCCACCGCTTCCGCGATGTCGCCCGCGTGGATCCAGCACTCGAAGGCGCGGTCCAGCATCGAGTCCCGCAGCGGCAGTTCGACGCGGCGGCCCTCGTCGTCCGGGGCGCTGTACGGGACGGTGAGGCGGCCCGAGCCCGCGCCGTACGCCCCGCCGGCCGTGAAGGACACCGTGCGGATCAGCTCGTGGGTCTGCTCGCGCCAGGGGCCGCGCACGCCGCGCGTGGGCGGGAAGTACGAAGCGCGCCAGTACGCCTCGGTGCGGCGGCCGGGGTCGACGGGCGGTGCCGTGTCCCTGCCCAGCGGGTCGTCGAGGCCCAGGGCCAGCGCGACCAGGCCGTCGACGGCGAGGAGGTGCGCGATCACTCCGGCCACCGTCGTCTTGCGGCTGACCGGGCTGTCCTCGTCGAACCACCGCAGGCGCACCGGAGCGTGCCACTCCGATTCGCCGATGTCGCGCAGGAGGGCATCGAGGCGGGCGGTCTCCGCGTCGTACGGCATGGCCCACCCGGGCACCGGGATGCGCGGCGGGCGCCGCCCGAGACAGCTCTCGATGACGCGGTTGCGCAGACCGGGGTCCAGGTCGAGGCTCTCCTCCTGGTGCAGCAGGCCCACCGCGTCGCGCAGCCGCAGGGCCTCTTCCGCGCAGGGGCCGCAGTGGCCCAGGTGCTCCTCCACCGCGACGGCTTCCTCGACCGAGCAGGCGGCGAGCGCCCAGGCCCCCAGGAGGGACTTCAGGACCTGGTGGTCGAGGTCCGGGGAGAGATCCGGGGCGAGGTCCGGGGCGAGGGGCGGGTCGGGCAGGGGCGCTCCGGTGTCCTCTATCGAGGTCCGCGGCAGCGGTATGCGGGGCGGCCTGCGGGCGTCCTTCCGCTCGTCCCGGCTCTCCGCATCGTCGCCGCAGCCGTCCTCGAACCGGTCGGGCCCGCTCACAGCGCTCTCCCGTAGCCGGGAGGCGGGCTCTGTGCGGGGTGCGGCTCCGCGGGACCCGCCGCGTCGTTCGCGGTGGAGAGCAGTTGCAGGCCCAGACGCAGTCGGCGGCGCGCCTCGTCCTCCGTCACGCCGAGGTCGGCGGCCGTCTGGCGGTAGTCGCGCCGCTGGAAGTAGGCGAGCTCCAGGGCGGCGCGCAGCGGGGCGGGCATGGCTGTGACGATGTAGTCGGCGCGGGCGGCGGCCGATGCGCGGCGCACCTTGCGCTCCAGGTCCTCCGCGGTGCCTTCGCCGCCGCGGGCCAGGGCGGCGGACTCGGTCTGGCGCAGCCGCCGGACGGCCCGCTGGTGGGTGACCGTGGCGACCCAGGAGCGCAGGGGGCCCTGCTTGGGGTCGTACGCGTCGGGGTTCTCCCATATGTGGGCGAAGACCTCGCGGGTCAGGCGGTCGGCGGCGTCCTCGTCCCCGAGTACGCGGTGGGCGAGGCCGTGCACGAGGGAGGCGAAGCGGTCGTACAGCTCCCCGAGTGCGGCGGCTTCCCCGTGCGCGAGGCGCTGCTGCATGCGGCGGTCCCAGCGACGCGGCGCGTCCTTCGCCATGCGGCCCCCCTTGCGCGTGCCGTGCCTTGCTCGTGCCGTTCCGTGCTCGTGCCGAACTGTCAATCGCCCGTGGCGACTATCCATCAAACGTAGTCGCTACCACCGACAACGCACTCCCTTTGTGGCAAAGTGCACCGGCGCCCGGCCTCGGATGATAGAGACCGGTGTTCCTGGTGTTTCATGGAAGAGAGGTGGGGCAGCCGCGAGGTACGCAGGAAGCGTAGGGAAAGCTTCCGCATCGGCGAGGCGAGCTACGGACGAGCGGTATCCAGCGATCGAGAGGCGTGCGCGTGACGCTGCAGGTGGCCGTGGACGAGCAGGACGGCTGGGCCGTTCTGCGGGTGTCCGGCGAGATGGACCTGGTGACCTCGCCCGTCGTGCGCCAGCGCGTGCACGACGCGGTGGCCGACGGCCGGCACAGCCTTGTCCTGGACCTCTCCGACGTCCTCTTCTGCGACTCCAGCGGCGTCGGCGTGCTGATCGCGACCCGCCGTCTCTTCCGCTCCTGCCAGGGCCGCCTGCGCCTGATACTGCCCGCGAAGGGCGCCGAGGACGGCTCCCACGTGAACCGCGTCCTCGCGGCCCTGGGCGTACGCCGCCTCTTCGAGGTCTTCCCCGACGTGGCCGCGGCCGTGGACGACGAAGCGGCGCCACTCTCCGCGTGACGCCGCTCCATCCGCATACCGCCCGACTCAGTCCCGCCTGATCAGCTCCGGGTCGATGCGCCGCCCCACCAGCGGCAGCGTCCCCGCCACCGCCAGGACGAGCACCCCGGCCATGGCCGCGACCAGGAGCGGCACCCCGGCCCCGTCCCAGAAGATCTCGCCGCCGCCGGTGACCAGATAGGCGGACTCCGCAAGCTTCCCCGCGACGAGCGCGAGCAGCAGCCCCACGGCCAGCGGAAGCACTACCTGCGTGCACTGCACGAGGCGCAGGGTGCGGGCCCGCGCGCCGATCAGGGAGAGCGCCGTGACCTGGGGGCGGCGCTCCACGGCCCGGTCGGTGACGGAGACGAGGAACGCCGCGACGCCGATGACAAGGCCCATCACCATGCCGAGCGCCAGCAGCGTCTCGATGACGGTGATCTGCTGGAGGCCGTCGATGTTGATGCCCGCGGGGTCGACGTCCGCCGTGGGCGCGATGGCGCCGATGCGGTCGAGCACGTCCCGTACGGTGCCGGGGTCCGAGCCGCTCATGAGGACGAGCGTGGCCGCGGCGGGCAGGGCGTGCGCCGGGAGCTCGGAGGGCGGCACCAGGAGGCCGGGGCTCGGCAGGTTGGTGACGTCGTACCCGTCGAACAGGACGGCGGCCTCGGGCACCTTCACCTTCATCGAGGTGCGCTTGCCGTCCTTCTCCAGGGCGTACGTGGAGGTCTTGACGGGGGACTCGGCGACGTTCGGGTCCTGGAGCCGCAGCACCTTGCCCTCCTCGCAGCCCGCCGCGTGCTCCGTCAGCCGGGCAAGCTGTGCGCAGGTGGCGACCAGGGCCGGGGCCTGCCAGTCGCCGCCCTCCCGGGTGGGGTCGGTGCGCGGATCCATCACGATCGCGTCCGCCCGCACCGCGGGGATGTCCCGCAACTTGTCCTGCTGCTCGGCGCTGAGCTGCGAGAGCCGCAGGCCGTACTCCTGCACGGGCGAGTCGGAGCGGCTGATCTGCTGCTCCTCCACCAGGACGCCCTGCGCGAGTGAGGCCGAGAACACGAGCAGGACGAGCCCGGTGACCACGCGCATCGCGCTGCCCGGCTCGACCTCGTTGCGCCGCATGGCCAGGCTCAGGGCGAGGTTGCCGGAGCGGGCCAGGCGCGTGGCGATGCCGTACGAGAGCAGCGGCATGACGCTCACCAGGCCGAGCCCGGTGAGCAGCACCCCGCCGGGCACCAGCAGGGAGTTGATGCCGGAGCTCTGCGCGGGGTTGTCGGTGAGGCCGGTCGCGCAGAAGCCGATGACGATGCCGAGCCCGGTGACGAGGAGCAGGCCGCCCCAGACGCGGGGCGCGCGCGGGGCCGCGGTGCGCCGGGTGCTCAGCGGGTTGGTGGCCGCGGCGCGGGCGCTTGCCCGGCCCACGAACCACGAAAGGGCGGTGCAGCCGATGAGGCAGACGGCGATGGTGGACGCGGAGAGCGCGCCGTCGGCGGGGTACCACTTCAGGCCCGGAAGTCCGGTCCTCGCCATGATCTGGTTCAGGAGCCAGAACTCGGCGAGGCCGAGCAGCGCCCCCAGGAAGGCGGCGACGACGGTCTCGGCGGCGTTCACGCGCTGCGTTCCCTTGGCGCTCAGGCCGAGCAGGCGCAGGGCCGCGAGGCGCCGGTTGCGGCTGGCGGCGGAGAGCTTGGCGCAGACCGAGAGGAAGACGCCGAGGGGCAGCAGTACGAGCGCGGCGAGGGTGAAGCGCAGGATGTCGAGGGTGGACTTCTCGACGGCCGTGGTGGGCGCGTGCTCGGAGCCGAAGCTCTTCAACGCGCGCGCGTCGTCGCCGAGCTTGTCCTCGGTGGTGCCCACGTAGGCGTACAGCTCGTTCGGGTCGGTCAGGCCGGATGGCCCGATCAGGCCCTTCTCCTTGCCGGGCAGCAGCCCCTTGAGGCCGGGCTCGTCACGGAGTTGGTCGTGCAGTGCGGGGGAGGCGAACACCTCGCCGGGCGCGGGGAGTTCGCTCAGGCCGGGCGGTGGCCGCACGGCGGCGCCGTCCTTGCCGCGGGCGAGGAAGACCCGGCTGAACGGCTTCGAGCCGTGCGGGTCGGAGCGCTCGAGGACGAGGGTGGGCTGCCCGGACTTCTTGCCCGCGTAGACCTGCGGGTCGCGGTCGGCCGCCCGCCCGCCGTGCGCCCCCAGGATCGAGGGGATGGTCAGGACGAGCGCGAGACAGCACACCCCCAGCGAGCCGCCGAGGGTCATGAGCCAGAAACGTACGCGGGTGCCGCGCCCGGAGCCGAAGAGGAGCCGCAGGCCGAGCAGGAACTCGCTCATGCGGACGCGCCCTTCGCGGCGAGGACCCCGTCGGCCATCGTGTAGTTGCGGTCGGCCTGCGCGGCGACGTTCGCGTCGTGCGTGACCAGGAGGACCGCGGTGTCCTGCGAGCGGGCGAGGCCGAGGAACTCCTTGAGGACGGTGGCGGCGTTCGCGCTGTCGAGCGAGCCGGTCGGCTCGTCGGCGAAGACGACGGCCGGCTGGTGCACCAACGCCCGTGCCACGGCGACGCGCTGGCTCTGCCCGCCGGACACCTGCGAGGGACGCCGCTCGCGCAGGTCGGCGATCCCGAGGCGGTCGAGCACCTCGGCGGCGGCCTTGAGCGCGGGGCGCTTGCGCGTGCCCGCCAGGCGCAGCGGCAGCGCGGTGTTCTCCTCGATGGTCAGCTCGGGGAGCAGCTCGCCGTACTGGAAGACGAAGCCGAAGCGCTCGCGGCGCAGCGCGCTGATGTCCTCGTCGTCGAGTTCGCCGTACGCCCGGCCCTCGAACCGCACCTCGCCGCGCGCGGGCGGCAGTACGCCCGCGAGGCAGTACAGGAGGGAGGACTTGCCGGAGCCGCTCGCCCCGGTGATCGCCGCGATCTCGCCGCGCGCCAGGGTCAGATGGGCGTCACGGACGGCGGGTGTCGAGCCGTAGGAGAGGTCGACTCCCGTGGCGCTGAGGACTTCTGACGTACCGGTCTTGCCTGTCGACGTGCTGATCGCTTCCCCCAAGAAGGCGAAGGGCCCGGGGCGGGGGCCCGGGCCCGGTGTGCGTGCGCGGCAGCCGGTCAGTGCTGCCGCTTCGTGCCTGTGGTGACTACCGCTTGTAGTGCTTGGTCACCGAGCAGTTGTCCGGGTGGAAGGAGCCCCGGTCACGGCAGGCGCGTATCCAGGCGTTCTTGGTGTAGCGAGCGGCGCCGTCGTACACGAGCTGGTCCTTGTGGACCGTCTTCTTCTGCTTGCCGTTGAACCGGTTCCAGTCGTAACCCTCGACCTTCACCTGCATGTAGACATTGTGGCCGTCGCCGGCCGAGGTGTCCTGAAGGTCGCCCTTCCAGTGGAAGGCACCGTGCTTGGCGCCCGGCGCCTCGAACTTGTAGTAGCCGTTCTTGAACTTGACCCCGCCGCTGGAAAGCGTCGGAATCTTGTGCCACGAGGCGGTTGCCTCGACGTCCCCGCTACCCCCGTTCGCGGTAGCGAAAGCGGTCCCCGCGCCCGTCAGAAAGAGCCCTGCAGCCAGGGCACCGACGGCCAGCTTTCGATTCATTTGTGTTCTCCCGTTTTTGTTGGTCTGCCCTGGTGCGATCCAGGGCGGCAGGAACGTAACACCCCGCTACGACACCCGCAGTTGAGATTCCGGGCGCACGGACCGTCGGGCGCGCATCACTGTGCGTTTGCTTTGCGCGTACGTAAACGATCTTTGAACTGATCATGACACTAGGGAGGTTTGGACCACGGAGAGTGGGCGAGGTGAAGCACAGATGTCGACGATCGGTGAGGGAAGGTCAAGAGAGACCCAAAAGATCATCAAGGGTCGGCTCCTGGTACAACCTCTCTTGTCCCGGTCTTGGCACAAGCATCGGCTTCCCGCCTCCGGGCGGTCGCCGACGACGTAGGCTCGCTGTCAGTAACACCCGGGGAACCCCCGTGCACACGCACCCAACCGCAGAAGTGAGGCGGCCCGAACACCATGGACAGTGCCGAGTACGAGCGTAAGATCGCGGCCCGTTTCACCACCTTCGACCAGGATGGCAACGGCTACATCTCCCGTGAGGACTTCAGCACGGCGGCTGTCGCCCTGCTCAGCGAGTTCGGCGCCACGGCGCGCTCCGAGAAGGGACAGGCCCTCTACATCGGGGCCGAGGCCTTCTGGCAGGGAATGGCGGGGATCGCCGACCGTGACGGTGACCAGCGGATCACCAAGCCGGAGTTCGTGGGCGGCGCCGTGAAGCGCCTGCGCGACAACCCGGCCCGGTTCGCGGAGATCGCGCGGCCGTTCCTGGACGCCGTGATCGCCGTCGCGGACAGCGACGAGGACGGCGCGGTCAGCCCTCAGGAGATCGAGCGGGTCCTCAAGGCTCTCGGCGTCGAGGCGGACACCGCCTCCGCGGCGAGCGGCGCGCTCGACACGGACGGGGACGGGCGAGTGTCGGAGGAAGAGATCGTCGCGGCGTTCTCGGCGTACTTCACCGTTCCTGAGTGAATGCCTGTACGCGCAGGGGCTAGCCCCGCGTGAACCGCTCCCGCAGCTTGTACTTGAGCACCTTGCGCAGTGTCTCGTTGCGGGGAAGGGCCTCCACCACCTCCAGTTGCTCCGGCAGCTTGTACGTGGAGAGCCCTTCCCCGCGCAGATACGCGGTCAGGGACTCCAGGGTGAGGGCAGGGGCCTCTCCCGGCGGCCGTTCGATCACCGCGCAGACCCGCTCGCCCCGTTCGGGGTCGGGCAGGCCGATGACCGCCGCGTCCCCCACGGCCGGATGCCGGTGGAGCAGGTCCTCTATCTCCTTCGCGGAGATGTTCTCGCCCTTGCGGATGATGATGTCCTTGGCCCGGCCGGTCAGGACCAGATGGCCCGTCGGCCGTACGTGCCCCAGGTCACCCGTGATCAGGAAGCCCTCCGCGTCGAAGACCCCCGCACTCTGCTCGGGGTCCAAGTAGCCCTGGCAGACCGCCTCCCCGCGCAGCCGCACGTCCCCGTCGACTCCGGCGGGCACCTCCTTGCCCTCGGGGCCGGTGATCCGGATCTCCATCCCTTCCGGCGGCATCCCCTCCGTCGTCGCCAGGTTCTCGGCGGTGTCGTCCGGCGCGCCCATGGTGATCATCGGCACCTCGGTCATGCCGTAGCCGTGGGTGAGCTGGCAGCCCATCTCCCGTACGACCGCGTGATAGATCTCCGGCGGCTTCGGCGCCCCGCCGCCCGCGAGGAGACGCAGGGTCGGGATGACCTTCTCGCCGGCTGTGAGCTTGCGCTGCTCGGCGAGGAACATCGAGTAGAACGCGGTCGACCCGCCCGCCACCGTCACGCCGTGCCGCCGGTAGCCGTCGAGCGCGTCCGGCAGGGCGAAGAGCTCGAACATCACCGCGGGGAAGCCGTACAGGAGCAGCATCACCGTGTAGTCGGGGCCCGCGATGTGCGCGAAGGGGAACGCCATCGAGCCGACGTCGTCCGCCGACAGGTGCAGCGCGTGGGCGAGGCACGAGCCGCCCGCTATCAGTGAACGGTCCGTGTGCAGAACGCCCTTGGGGTCGGACGTCGTGCCCGATGTCCAGTAGATCCAGCGCACCGACGTGCCGTCGGAGGGCGGCGCGGGCAGTACGGACGGATCGGCGTCCGGCAGTTCGTCGTACGCGTACGCCTGGAAGACGCCCCGCGCGCCGAGCCGGTGCGCCATCTCCGTGTGGTCGAAGCCGCGCCACACCCCCGGCACCGCGAAGAACTCTGCCTTCGACTCCCGCAGGGCGAAGCCGACTTCGCGGTCGCGGTAGAAGGGGATGACCGGCGACTGGACCGCTCCGATGCGGGCGAGCGCGAAGGAGAGCAGGGCGGTCTCGATGCGGGTGGGCAGCTGCCAGGCCACGACCGTGCCGGGGCGCACGCCCATCTCGTAGAGGCCCGCGGCCACGCGTTCGCAGCGGTCGCGCAGCTCGCCGAAGGTCAGGGTCCGGTCGTCGGCGGGGTCGGCGGCGGACTGGATGAAGACCGGGGTGTCCGGTGTGAGCGCGGCGCGACGTTCGATGAGCTCCCAGAGGGTGCGGGAGGCGCCGAGTGCGTGCGCGGTCTCGTTCCCCGCGCTCTCTTGGGTCCTCATGTGATCCCCTCGCGACCGGAGTCCGGCTTGCGGACCGTCGTAACTGACGGGCAGTCAGATCGTGCCGAGAGCGTAAGGCTCACCGCCTTGTCGGTCCAGGGGTGCGGAGCTAGCCTGCGTTCTGACGGGCCATCAGATCTGCCAACGGCTGGGCTGCGGAGGCCGGTGGGATGGCCGCAGTCGTCGGACGGACGACCGGAGGAGACACCATGACCGACGAGCGGGCCTGACGTGGACCTCGCCTACACCGAGGAGGAGGAAGCCTTCCGGGCCGGACTGCGCGAGTGGCTCACCCGGACGCTCCCCCTGCTGCCGCCGCGCCCCGACCCGGCCGACTGGCCGGGGCGGCGCGCGTACGACATGGGATGGCAGCGCAGGCTGTACGACGCCGGGTACGCGGGGCTGCACTGGCCCGTCGACGCGGGCGGCCGGGGGGCAACGCCCACCCAGCACCTCATCTTCCTGGAGGAGACGGAGAAGGCGGGCGCCCCCTACGTAGGGGCGAACTTCGTCGGCCTGCTGCACGCGGGCCCCACCATCGCCTCCGAAGGGACCTCCGAGCAGCGCGCACGGTGGCTGCCGCCCGTCCTGCGCGGGGACGAGGTGTGGTGCCAGGGCTTCAGCGAGCCGGACGCGGGTTCGGACCTCGCGTCGCTGCGCACGCGCGCGTGGCGGGACGGCGACGACTACGTGGTGAGCGGCTCCAAGATCTGGACCTCGCACGCGGAGGTCGCCGACTGGTGCGAGCTCCTCGTGCGCACGACACCGGTGAGCGAGGACGTGCCCAAGCACCGCGGCATCTCCTGGCTCGCGATGCCGATGGACGCCCCGGGGATCACGGTCCGGCCGCTGCGCACGCTCGCGGGCTCGACCGAGTTCGCCGAGATGTTCCTCGACGAGGTGCGGGTGCCGGCCGCGAACCGGGTCGGCGCGGAGAACGACGGCTGGCGCGTGACCATGGTGACGCTGTCCTACGAGCGCGGTACGGCCTTCGTGGGCGAGGTCGTCGCCTGCCGCCGTGTCCTGGGCGAGCTTGCGCGTGAGGCCCGCAAGAACGGGCGCTGGGACGACGCGGTACTGCGGCGCAGGCTCGGCAGACTGAGCGCGGAGTTCGGCGCGCTGTGGCGGCTCACGCAGTGGAACGTGAGCGAGTCGCAGCGGGCCGGGAGCGGTGTGCCGGGGGTCGGCGGGTCCGTCTTCAAGCTGCGGTACTCGCACGCGCGGCAGGAGCTGTACGAGGCCGCGGGCGAGGTCCTTGGGCCCGGCGCGCTCGACCTGGGCCACGAGTGGACCCTGGACCGGCTCTCCTCCCTCTCGTACACGATCGCCGCCGGGACCTCGCAGATCCAGCAGAACATCGTGGCCGAGCGGATACTCGGCCTGCCGAAGGGGCGGTGAGGGCGCGCGTGGACTTCCAACTCAATGCTGATCAGCGGGCGTTGAAGAGTGGCTTCCGGGATCTTCTTGAGGGGCGGTTCGACGGGGGCGCGCTGCGGGCCGCCGTGGACGCCGGGACTCCTTCGCTGGACCGTGCGCTGTGGCGGGAGCTCGGGGATGCCGGGTTCTTCGCGCTGCGGGTGCCGGAGGCGGAGGGTGGGGTCGGACTCGGGCTTCCGGAGGCCGTGTTGGTCTTCGAGGAGGCGGGGCGGGCGCTGCTTCCGGGGCCACTGGTGGCGACGTTCCTCGCGGCGCCGGACGTCGAGGGAGCGGCGCGGGGGGCGGTCGTGGTGACCGCCGTGTCCGGCGGGGGCGATGGAGGGGGCGGCGGGCTCGTGCCCTGGCTGGACGAGGCCGATGTGGTCCCGGGGGATGCCTCCGGTGCCGTTCCGCTGCGGTCCGTCGACCCGCTGACGCCGCTGCACCGGGTGCCCGGTGGCGGAGGGACGGCGGCCCCGGAGGCCGACCTGCTGATCGCCGCCGAGCAGTTGGGGAGCGCCGGGAAGACCTGCGAGATGGCCGTCCGTTATGCCCGTGAACGTACCCAATTCGGGCAGGCCATCGGGGCTTTCCAGGCCGTCAAGCACCTCTGCGCGCAGATGCTCGTCCGTACCGAGGTCGCCCGCGCCGCCGTGTACGCCGCGGCCGTCACCGGCGACGCGCTGGAGATCGCGGGCGCCAAGCTGCTCGCCGACGAGGCGGCGGTACGGGGCGCGCGGGACTGCCTGCAGGTGCACGGCGGGATGGGGTTCACCTGGGAGGCCGACGTGCATCTGCATCTGAAGCGGGCCTGGGTGCGGGCGGGCCTGGGGCAGTCGGCGGCCGGGGCGGAGGAGGAGCTGGCGGCGGCGCTGTGAGGCCGGGGGCCCGTGGGGCACGAGGGGCTCACGAGGTCCGTGAGGCGGTCGCTGTGCGGAGAGTGATCGACTTGTGGGATCCCCGAAGTGGGGGGAGGCTACTGAGCGTCGATATCGGGTTGTGTCCTACGCGTGACTCGTCACGGCATGGAGTCGGGCTTCCGCTCCGGTACCTTGTGTGAGATGCGAGTGGTTCTGAGGTCGAGCCATGCCGGTGTTGCCACTGAGGCGGCGCCGGGCCCGGCGATGCGTACCGCTCGCAGTGCAGGAAGGGGCTGTATGCCCGCCTGTTCGACCCCCCGCAGCGCGCGTCGCACAGTATGCCGCACGCGTACTCCTTCGCGCTGGAATATGCCTGAAGCGCTTGTTGGGGTGACTGAACGTCAACCATGCTGTCTCTCAAGGGGATCACGTTCCGTGACCCCTTGGAGTCGCGAGGCGATGTGTCCGCCGGTTCGGATGGTGTGAGCGGTGCAGGTGCTTCATGTTCAGCTGGAAGTCAGGCCCGACCCCGCAGAGGTGGGACGGGCCCGGAGGTGGGCGCGTTCGCGCCTCGCGGGTTCCGGGATAGAGGTCGACGAGCCACTGGCCGAGACGCTGATCCTGCTGATCTCGGAGCTGGTCACCAACGCGGTGGTGCATACGGGCTGTCCGGCCGTACTGCGCATGCGGCTCCCGGATGCCCCCGACGCCGCGGAGAAAGCCGCGGGGGCCGCCGGAGCCGGGGCCGCAGGGGCCGCGCAGGCGGGGTCCGGGACGGTCCGCGTCGAGGTCGCCGACACCAGCGCACGGCCGCCCAGGCCGCGGCACGCGGACGGCGACGCGACCAACGGCCGCGGCCTCGAACTCGTCGACGGCCTCGCCGACCGCTGGGGCTGGCAGACCGAAGGTGCGGGCAAGAGCATCTGGTGCGAGGTGGACCGGTGCGATTCCGGGGTCGAGGCCGTCGCCTTCGACGGGACGACGTACGACGACGTGGCGTACGAGGCCGTTTGAGCCCCGCAGGTCCCGCATACCGGCGCCGGGCGCCCGTATGCGCCGTCGCGTGCCCCGATGCGCGGCTGTGCGCGGTCGGTACAAAAGCGGCATAATTCATTAATCACCGGACGGGTGTTGACGTACCGTGTCCGATTGATCACGCTTGTGTGCAGCGATTCGCCGCGAGGGGACGTCGAGGGACGGTGGTCTGTGGCCCGGCCCTTGACGAGATGTGGGTCGCAGACGGCGCCGGTCCCTTCGTGGCCTCGGGAGGCAGGACTCGCGCGTCGGAGCCGGATGGCGGCGTGCGGCAACGCGCTCGGGGCGGGCGCCGGGCGCCGGGCGCCGCCATCCCAAGGCTCACGGAGTTCGCGCGGCAGGTCTCGCGGGGCTCACAGCACCGCGACCGGGGCCACGGGCGTTCCCGTGCCGCCGATGAACGGCTCGGGCATCGCGGAGAGCAGGAAGCTGTAGCGGGAAACTTCTGCACAGGCTGTGGACAACTTTTCCAGATTCCAGTTCTGGCCCTGCAGCATCCCCATCTCGACCAGATGGAGCGCGTGCACGGGCAGCCAGAGGTTCTCGATCTCCGGCGGGAAGATCTCGAAGGTCAGGGTGTCGTTGGCGACCGCCGCGACATCGCGCGCGTGGAACCACTCCGGGGTGCGGACCGAGAGGCCGGGGGACGGGTAGCCGTACGCGTGCTTGTCGCCCGCGAGGTAGGTCTGGATCTGCCCGGTGCGTACGAGGACGATGTCGCCGGCGCGGACGGTGACCCCCGCGAACTCCTCTGCCTGTGCCAGGTCTTCGGGCGTGACGGCGTGGTCGCCGGGCAGCCGGTCGACACCCTTGGCGCGGGCGACGTCGAGCAGGACGCCGCGTGAGACGAGGTGCGCCACCTTGTCGATGCCGCTGAACCGGGCGCCGGTGTGGGCGGTGATGGTGTCCGCGGGGCGGCCGTTGTAGATCTTCCCCGAGTGCGACGCATGGGTGAGGGCGTCCCAGTGGGTGGCCGTCTGCAGGCCCATCGTGACCGCGTCGTCGCTGGTGGCGACCGTGCCGGGGCCGAAGAGCTCCTGGTTGATCTGCACCATTGTGTGCAGGGGGTTGACCCGGCCGGGTATCAGGCCGGTCTGGACGCCGTCCTCCTTGAGGGCGAGCGCGAGCGGAATGCGCCTGCCGGTGCGAACGGCGGCGGCGGCCTCGCGGACCACCTCGTCGGTGATGAGGTTGAGGGTGCCGATCTCGTCGTCGGCGCCCCAGCGGCCCCAGTTGTTGACGCGTTTGGCGATGTCGTGGAACTCGGGCGGCAGGGCGGAGCGGGGTGATCCGGCGGTTCCTGTGGATGCCGAGTCTGACATGGGTCCTCCGCGGGGCTTGTCTTCCGGTATCTGACGGGTCATAGAATCTAACGGTCCGTCAGAAACCGCGGGAAGGGGCCGGACGTGGGGAACTTCTTGGCAGGCAAGGTGGTGGCCGTGACCGGTGCCGGGCGCGGCATCGGCAGGGCGGTCGCGCTCGCCGCCGCAGCCGAGGGCGCGAAGGTCGTGGTCAACGACTACGGCGTCTCCATGGAGGGCGCCGAACCGACCAGTGAGATAGCCGACGGCGTGGTCAAGGAGATCCAGGCGGCGGGCGGCGAGGCCGTCGCCGTCGCCGACGACATCTCGACCATGGCCGGCGGGCAGCGGATCGTGGACATCGCGCTCGCCGAGTTCGGGCGGATCGACGGTGTGGTGTGCGTCGCCGGGATTTTGCGCGAGCGGATGCTCTTCAACATGTCCGAGCAGGAGTGGGACCCGGTTGTCGCCACGCATCTGAAGGGCACGTTCACCGTCTTCAGGGCCGCGTCGGCGGTCATGCGCAAGCAGGGCACGGGCACGCTGATCGGCTTCACCAGCGGCAATCACCAGGGGTCGGTCGCGCAGGCCAACTACAGCGCGGCCAAGGGCGGGATCATCTCCCTCGTACGGAGCGCGGCGCTCGGCCTGAACAAGTACGGGGTCACCGCCAACGCGGTGGCGCCGGTCGCGCGGACCCGGATGTCCGCCAACGTTCCCATGGAGCTGAAGGAGATCGGGGAGCCGGAGGACGTGGCCGCGTTGGTCACGTATCTGCTGAGCGACCGGGCGCGGGAGGAGAAGATCACCGGGCAGGTCTATACGGTCGCCGGACCGAAGATCGCCGTGTGGGCCCAGCCCCGTGAGCTGCGGGCCGGGTACGTCGAGGGCGGCTGGACCCCGGAGAAGATCGCCGACTTCCTGCCGGGGACGGTGGGGGTCGACCCGATGCCGCTCCTCGCGCAGATCGAGGCGATGGCGAAGGCGGCCGCCGCCAAAGACCGGCCGAACGCGTAGGGCGGGGCCGGGCGGTGGAGTTCGGATTCGGGCCCGAGGACGAGGAGTTCCGCGCGGAGGCGCGGGCCTGGCTCGGCGCGCACCTGACGGAGGCGTTCGCGGGCGCGGTGGGGCGGGGCGGGCCCGGCAGTGAGCACGAGGGCGTGGCGGAACGCCTTGCCTGGGAGCGGGAGTTGGGGCGGGGCGGGTGGATCGGGCTGGGGTGGGGCTCGGGAGAGGACACTGTTAGTGGCGCGGGTGCGGGGTCAGGGGTGGGCCCGTACGGGAATCGGCGGGCGACGCTGACCCAGCAGGTTGTCTGGGCCGAGGAGTACGCGCGGGCCCGGGCGCCCGGACGCCACGGGCACATCGGCGAGAACCTGCTGGCCCCGACGCTTCTGGCGCACGGCACGCGGGAGCAGCAGGAGGAGTTCCTGCCGCCGATCGCGCGCGGCGAAGCGCTGTGGTGCCAGGGGTACAGCGAGCCCGGCGCCGGCTCCGACCTGGCGGGGCTGCGGACGGTGGCGGTGCGGGACGGTGACGCGTACCGCATCACCGGGCAGAAGATCTGGACCTCGCTCGCGCACGAGGCCGACTGGTGCTTCGTGCTCGCGCGGACGGAGGCGGGGTCCCGTGGCCACCGGGGGATTTCCTTCCTGCTGGTGCCGATGGACCAGCCGGGGCGGATCGAGGTGCGCCCCATCCGGCAGTTGACGGGGACGAGCGAGTTCAACGAGGTCTTCTTCGACGGGGCGATCGCGCGTGCCTCGCATGTGGTGGGCGGTGCGGGCAACGGGTGGCGCGTCGCCATGGGGCTGCTCGGCTTCGAGCGGGGGGTTTCCACGCTCGTGCAGCAGATCGGGTTCGCGGAGGAGCTGGGGGGTGTGGTCCGGGAGGCGGTCGAGCGCGGGGCCGTCGGGGATCCGGTGCTGCGGGACCGGCTGGTGCGGCAGTGGGCGGAGTTGCGGGTCATGCGGTGGAACGCGCTGCGTACGTTGGGCAGTTCGGGGGCCGATGGGGTCGGCGACGCGGGTGCGCCCAGCGTGGCCAAGCTGCTGTGGGGCGGGTGGCATCAGCGGCTCGGGGAGCTGGCCATGGCGGTGCGTGGGGCCGCGGCGGCCGTCGGTCCCGCGGACTGGAGCGAGGACGCCCCGTACGAACTGGACGCGCTCCAGCGGCTTTTCCTCTTCACGCGGGCCGACACCATCTACGGCGGCTCGGACGAGATTCAGCGGAACATCATCGCCGAGCGCGTGCTCGGCCTGCCGAGGGAGGCGCGATGAGGGGTGTCGTTTTCGACAGGAGCAGGGCCGAGGGGAGCAGGGTCGAGGTCGTCGACGACCTCGAGGTACGGGATCCGGGGCCGGGGGAGGTGCTGGTCGCCGTCGCGGCCGCGGGGTTGTGCCACAGCGATCTTTCGGTGATCGACGGGACCATTCCCTTTCCCTCTCCGGTGGTGCTCGGGCACGAAGGGGCGGGGGTGGTGGAGGCGGTCGGTGCGGGAGTGACGCATGTGGGTGCGGGCGATCACGTCGCCCTTTCGACCATCGCCAGCTGCGGGACGTGCGGGGAGTGCAACCGGGGGCGGCCGACGATGTGCCGGCGGGCGATCGGGATGCCGGACCAGCCGTTCTCGCGGGGCGGTGAGCCGATCTACCAGTTCGCGGCGAACTCCGCGTTCGCGGAACGCACGGTGGTGAAGGCCGTACAGGCGGTGAAGATCCCGCAGGACATTCCGCTGACGTCGGCGGCCTTGATCGGGTGCGGGGTGGTGACGGGGGTCGGTGCCGCGCTGAACCGGGCGAAGGTGGACCGCGGGGACAGTGTGGTGGTGATCGGTACGGGGGGCATCGGGCTGAACGTGCTGCAGGGGGCGAGGATCGCGGGGGCGACGCGGATCGTGGCGGTCGACGCGAACCCCGACAAGGAGGGGGTGGCGCGGCAGTTCGGTGCGACGCACTTCTTCTCGTCGGCGGGGGCGGAGGGCGTGCGGGAGCTGTTGCCGACGGGGGCGGACCATGTCTTCGAGTGCGTGGGCAGGGTCGAACTGATCAGGCAGGCGGTCGACTTGTTGGACCGCCACGGCCAGGCGATCCTCCTGGGCGTACCGCCGGCCACGGCCGAGGCGTCGTTCCTGGTCTCGTCCCTGTTCCTGGACAAGTCGATCCTGGGCTGCCGGTACGGCTCCGCCCGACCGCAGCACGACTTCGCGCTGTACGCGGAGCTGTACCGGGAGGGGCGGCTGCTCCTTGACGAGCTGGTGACGGAGGTCTATCCGGTGGAGGACTTCGCCAAGGCGGTGGGGGATGCGGAGGCGGGGCGGGTGGCGCGGGGGGTGCTGACGTTCTGAGGGTTCTCGCCGGGGGCGTTTGGCGGGGGGTGCGGTTTCGGTTCGTTTGTGGGTGCGGGCCTGTTCTGGTGCGGGGCTGGTTCGTCTGTGGGTGCGGGTGCGCGCCGGTATGTCCGTCCTCGCCATCCGCTGGTGGGCGCTTGGCTACTTCGGCTGGGGAGTGTCGCGAACCGTGCTCCGGGCGGAAATACCGGCACACCCCCTCGCGTCTCGACGCCGACTGCGGCCTCAATGGGGGCGGATGCGGGGCAATCGGGCGGGTGGGCGGGAGAGCCTGTTCGTCCAGGGTCGGATGCGGGGTGAACGGGCGGGTGGGAGGGAGAGGTTGTTCGTTCAGGAGAGATGCGGGGTGAGGAACCGCACCCCGGAGGGCTACCGCGGGGCCCGGCGGGTGAACGTGCGGCGGTAGGCCGTAGGGGTCACACCGAGCGCCGCCTGCAAGTGCTGCCGCATGGATTGGGGAGTACCGAATCCCGCGTCCCTGGCGACCTGGTCGACGGAGAGTTCGCTGGACTCAAGAAGGTGCCGCGCCCGCTCCACCCGCTGCTGCGCAAGCCACTGCCCGGGGCTGATCCCCACCTCCTCGCGAAAACGCCGCGTGAAAGTGCGTACGGACATGGATTCCTGCTCCGCCATGTCGCGGAGCTGAATCGGCTCGTGGAGACGCCCCAGCGCCCAGGCCCGCGCCGAGGTCGTGGTCGCGAACTGTGGCTCAGGGACGGGGCGTTGGATGTACTGGGCCTGGCCCCCGTCCCGGTGCGGAGGCACCACCGTACGGCGGGCGACGTCGTTCGCGACCGCCGATCCGTGATCGCCGCGCACGACATGCAGGCAGAGGTCGAGCCCCGCCGCCACACCCGCCGAGGTGAGCACGTCACCGTCGTCGATGAACAACACCTCCGCATCTACCGTGATCTGCGGAAACAGGCGCTGGAAGTGCTCCGCCGACGCCCAGTGCGTCGTCGCCGTGCGGCCGTCGAGGTAGCCCGCGGCGGCGAGGACGTAGCCGCCGGTGCAGATGGAGATGAGGCGCGTGCCCGGTTTGATGTGGGCGAGAGCCGCGGTCAGTTCGTCGGTCAGGCGGCCTTCCTCGTAGACCGGACCGAGTTCGTACGACGCCGGGATCACGACCGTGTCCGCGGTCGCCAGGCACTCCGGGCCGTTCTCCACGAGGATCGCGAAGTCGGCGTCCGTGCGCACCGGGCCCGGCGGGCGGACGGAGGCGGTCACGATCTCGTACAGCGGCTCGCCGTCGGCGTCACGCGCGCGGCCGAAGATCCGCTGCGGGATGCCGAACTCGAAGGGGATGACCCCGTCCATGGCAAGGACCACCACTCGGTGCCGGGTGATACCGGTCCGCGTCGTCCGGGGGGTGGCGCCGGTCTGGGAAGCCATGGCCCGATTCTAGCTAATGCTGTCCTTTGGGCCACTCGTTTGGGGTTACGGAAATCCGGAGGCTGTTGTCGTGACCCAGACAGACGTGAATCAGCCGGTCGAGCCGCAAGCGGAGGTGCCGGGGCCGCCCGCGGAGGTGCCGGGCCCGCCCATGGAGGCGCCGAGGCAGCGGCGTCGTATCCACCGCGCGTGGTTCGTCGCGGCCGTGACCTTCGTGACGATCATCGGCGCCGCGGCCTTCCGCTCCCTGCCGGGGCTCCTCATCGATCCGCTGCACGAGGAGTTCCACTGGTCGCGCGGCACGATCGGCCTCGCGGTCTCCGTCAACCTCGCGCTGTACGGGCTCACCGCACCGTTCGCCGCCGCGCTCATGGACCGCTTCGGCATCCGGAAGGTGGTGGCGGTCGCGCTCGTCGTGATCGCGGTCGGCTCCGGGGCGACCGTCTGGATGCAGTCCGCCTGGCAGTTGCTGCTGTGCTGGGGGCTGCTCGTCGGGCTCGGCTCGGGGTCCATGGCGCTGGCCTTCGCCGCCACCGTCACCAACCGGTGGTTCACCACGCGGCGCGGATTCGTCACCGGCATCCTGACCGCGGCATCGGCCTCCGGGCAGCTGATCTTCCTGCCGCTGCTCTCCTGGCTCGTGGACACGCACGAGTGGCGGCCCGCCGCGGTGACCGTCGCCCTGGCCGCGCTCGCCGTCGTCCCGTTCGTCTGGCTGCTGCTGCGCGACCATCCGGCGGACGTGGGCGTGAAGCCGTACGGCTCCGAGGAGTTCGTGGAGAAGCCGCCGCCCGCCACGGGGGCCGCGCGGCGTGCGGTCACCGTGCTGTTCAAGGCGGCCCGTACCGGCCCCTTCTGGCTGCTCGCCGGGACCTTCGCCATCTGCGGCGCCTCGACCAACGGCCTGATCCAGACGCATTTCGTGCCCGCAGCGCAAGACCACCACATGCCGGTCAGGGCAGCCGCGTCGCTCCTCGCCGTCATCGGCATCTTCGACGTCGTGGGCACGATCGCGTCCGGCTGGTTGACGGACCGCTTCGACGCGCGGCGGCTGCTCGCCGTCTACTACGCGCTGCGCGGCATCTCGCTGCTCTTCCTGCCGCTCCTTCTCGATTCGACGGTGCATCCGCCGATGATCTTCTTCATCGTCTTCTACGGCCTCGACTGGGTGGCGACCGTGCCGCCGACCCTGGCCCTGTGCCGCGAGCAGTACGGCGACGACAGTGCCATCGTCTTCGGCTGGGTGCTCGCGTCGCACCAGGTGGGTGCCGCGCTCGTGGCATTCATCGGCGGTGTCGTGCGGGACACCTTCGGGAAGTACGACGTGATGTGGATCGCCTCGGGGGCGCTGTGCGCGGTGGCGGCGCTGATGTCCCTGGTCATCCGGCGGCGGGTCGGTGACGACGAGGCAGGCGCGCGGCCCGCGCTCACGTAGCGAACGTGCCGGACGTTCCGAACGTGCCGAACTTGCCCCGGTGGAACAGGAGCGGTTCGCCGTCGTCGGTGGCGCCCAGGGCGTCGACGCGGCCGACCACGATCAGGTGGTCGCCCCCGGTGTGCACCGCCTGGATCGTGCAGTCGATCCAGGCCGGTACGCCGGCCAGGCGGGGCGAGCCGGTGACGGGCGCGGAGTCGTACACGACGCCGGCGAACTTGTCGGCGCCGCTCACCGCGAAGCCGCGGCACAGGGCGCCCTGGTCGGCGCCCAGGACGTTGACGCAGAAGACGCCCGCGCGGGCGATGCGCGGCCATGTCGTCGACGTACGCGCGACCATGAACGAGACGAGGGGCGGGTCGAGGGAGAGCGAGGAGAAGGACTGACAGGCGAATCCGGCAGGGCCCGGCTCGCCTTCGGATGCCGGTGCCGTGACAACGGTCACGCCGGTCGCGAAGTTCCCCAGCACGCGCCGGAATTCACGCGCGTCGAGCGGCGCCCGCTCGTCGTCGCCGACCGCCCGCAGCTGGGGGCGCGGGAGGGCTTCGACCGGGCCGGTGGCGGTCGGCGCTCCGACCGACCTGAGATATCGGACGACGGTGGCCGCCATCCCTGCATGTCCCATCACATTCATCATTGAAGCTGACGGGTCGTCAGATTGGAAGGGCTTCGACGGGGGCGCCGGACGGCTGCCTGCCCGTGCTCAGCGGCCCTCGTACGACGGGGAGCGCCTCTCGACGAAGCTCGCCACGCCCTCGTTCGCGTCCGCCGTCGTCATGTTGATCTCCTGCGCGGCGGCCTCCGCCGCGAAGGCCGTCGAACGGTCCGATTCGAGGGACGCGTTGACCAGTTGCTTCGTCATGGCGATGGCGCGGGTCGGCCCGCTCGCAAGGCGCTCCGCCCAGGCGCGGGCGGTCTTCTCCAGTTCACCGGCGGGTACGACGCGGTTGACGAGGCCGAGGCGTTCGGCGTCCGCGGCCGGCACCGAGTCCCCGAAGAACATCAGCTCCTTGGCCCGCTGGGGGCCGATGAGCCGCGGCAGCAGATAGGCCCCGCCCCCGTCCGGTACCAGGCCACGGCGGACGAAAACCTCGATGAACTTGGCCTGTTCGGCGGCGATGACGAGGTCACAGGCGAACGCCAGATGCGCGCCGATCCCGGCCGCGGTCCCGTTCACCGCCGCGATCACCGGCTTCTCGCAGTCGAGGACCGCGGAGATGAGGCGCTGGGCGCCCAGTTTGATCGTGCGCGCCACGTCACCGGGCACACGCTCGGCGGTGACGGGGGCTCCGCGCAGGTCGGCGCCCGCGCAGAAGCCCTTGCCGGTCGCGGTGATCACGACGGCGCGGACGGCGGGGTCGGCGGAGGCGTCGGCGAGCAGCGAGATGACGCGTTCGCGCTGGTCCCAGGTGACGGCGTTCATGGCTTCGGGCCGGTTGAGGGTGATCCACGAGACGGCGTTGTCAGTGGCGTGGAGTACCAATGAGTCGAGGGGATCGGTTGCGCCGGTTCCGGCTTTGGTTCCGGCTTCGGGGGAGGGTGTCATGGGGCGTGGTACTCCATTTCGCTGCGGGGTGTTCGGGTGGGCGCGCGGGAGAAATTCGCCTCGAAGCGGCGGCCTGAGAACCCGCTCACCGGCAGACGGCAAGAGCGTCCAGAGCGACCGCCCCCTGCCCCTGGGGCAGCACCATCAGGGGGTTGATGTCCAGCTCCGCCAGGTCATCGCCCAGCTCAAGAGCCATCCGCTGAACCCGCAGCACCACCTCGACGAGCGCGTCGATGTCGGCAGGGGGCGCGCCGCGGACCCCGTCGAGGAGCGGCCTCCCGCGCAGCTCGGAGAGCATCGCGAGCGCCTGGGACTCCCCGAAGGGCGGCACCCGTACGGCCACGTCCCGCAGGACCTCCACAAGCACGCCGCCCAGCCCGACCGTCACCGTCGGCCCGAAGAGCTCGTCCTGCGTCACGCCCACCACCATCTCGACGCCCCGCTCCACCATCTGGCAGACGAGGACGCCGTCAAGGGCGATCCCCTCGTAGCGCGCGATGTCCGTCAGCTCCCGATAGGCGTCGCGCACCTGGCTGGCCGAGGTGAGACCGACCTTCACCAGGCCGAGTTCGGTCTTGTGGGCAAGGTGCGCCCCGGACGCCTTCATCACCACCGGGTAGCCGACGAGCCCCGCCGCCCGTACGGCAGCCGCCGCGCTGGTCACCAACTGCTCGCGCGGTACGCGAATCCCGTACGCGCGCAGCAGCTGTTTCGCCGCGTGCTCGCTCAGCTGCTGGCCGGGCCGCATCAGGGCCTGCGCCTTGCGGAAGGACGGCGAGGGCGTGCGCGGGGCCTCGGCGAAGGGGGAGCGGTAGCGGGTGGTGAACCGGTGGTGGTCCAGATAGGCGCGCACCGCCGTGATGCAGTTGGCGAAGGTGCGGAAGGTGGCGACGCGCGAGGAGCCGAGCAGCGTGGTGCGGTAGGCCTCCTCGGTGCCGACGGGCGAGCCCCACACCACGCACACCAGCTTGTCCGTCTGCTCCGCCGCGTCCACCAGGTCCTGCGCCAGCTTGTCGCTCATCGGCGGGAAGGGCCCGGTGATGGGACAGATCAGCACCCCCACCTCCGGATCGTCCAGGATCGCGTCGATGATCTTCCGGCCGCGCCAGTCGCCCACCGGGTGCCCGCCGTTGTCGACGGGGTTGGCGACGTTCAGGTAGTCCGGTATCCACTGGTGGAGCTCCGCCTGCTTGGCCTCCGAGAGGGCGGGAAGGCGCAGCCCCGCCTCTGTCGCCAGGTCCGAGAAGTGCGCGCCCGTGCCGCCCGAGATCGAATACACGACGACGCCTTCGGCTTGCGGGGGCCTGGCGCGCGCCAGCAGGGCGGAGGTGTCCTGCAGTTCGTCGAGGCCGTCCACCCGGATCACGCCGTACTGCCGCATCGCCGCGTCGACGACCGTGTCGGCGCCGGTGAGCTTGCCGGTATGTGAGGCGGCCATGCGGGCGCCGGTCTCGGTGCGGCCGACCTTCACCGCGACGACGGGCACACCGTGCTGGGCCGCCCGGTCGGCGGCGAGCAGGAAGGAGCGGCCGTCCTTGAGGCCCTCGACGTAGCAGGCGATGGCTCCGACCTCGGGGCGCTCGGCGAAGTACGAGATGAAGTCGGCGGTCTCCAGATCGGCCTCGTTGCCGGTGGGCGCCCAGTGCGAGAGGCGTACGCCGATCTCCTGCATGGTGAAGACGGGGCGTCCCTGGTGGCCGGACTGGGTGATCAGGGCGATCGCCGGTCCTTCGAGGTCGTCGCGGAACTTCTCGAAGGCGTTCAGGTTCGTGTTGGGCCCGAGCAGCCGCATCCCGGAGCGCTCCACGGCGGCGGCAAGACGGGCCTGCGCGGCCGCTCCCTCCGCACCGGTCTCGGCGAAGCCGGAGGCGAAGGCGACCGCGAACTTCACCTTGGACTCGGCGAGTTCCTCGATCACGGGAAGGGGATCACTGACGAGGAGTACGGCCAGATCGACCTGTTCCGGCAGGTCGGCTACGGAGGGGAAGCAGGGGGTGCCGAAGACTGACCGGCGGGTGGGGTGCACCGGATGCAGCCGGGTGCCGCCGCGTTCCGCCCAGTCCATGAGCTGGCGCGTGATGCCGGTGTTCGGCCGGCCCTCGGCGTCCGATGCGCCGATGACGGCGACCGACTCGGGGCGGAAGAACCGGTCCAGATCAGGTATGTCCGCGTGCAGGGGACGGCCGCTCACGTCCAGGTCGTCCGCCGTGGCGGCCTGTCCGTGGACGGCGGGTGCCGGGGCTTCGCCGCAGGCCACAACATGCGCGCGGCGGGGGTCGGTGGTGAAGGTGCCGTAAGTCGATCCAAGCATCGGGCCGCCCGCTCCTGTGGGAAAGGAATGCAACTGACGCATAGTCAGATTACTGAACTGACGCTGTGTCAGGAACAGTGCTGCACGAAGATTGGGGCGGCCCTTTAGCGGTACCCATGGCTCGGGGGGTGCTACTCCCCTCCGGCGATCTTTGGCGCCGGGAGGGGGTAGTACCGGCCACGGGGGATCTGTGTGAAGGGGGGGCGGGCGACTGCGGGGCCGTCGTGGCTGGTCGCGCAGTTCCCCGCGCCCTTTAAGGGGCTAGCGGCTCTGGCGGGTTGCCACCGCCTTTGCGATTTTCTCCGCGTCCCGGGCCATCTCCCGCAGCATTCCGCTGATGGGGTTCGTGAACCCGGTGAAGTAGAGGCCGGGGGCCGACTTCGAAGTGCGGGCGCCGCGGACCAGCGGGGTGCCCTTCGCGTCGAGTACGCCGAGGTCGCCGAGGAGCGGTTCAAGGGCGCGGCGGTAGCCCGTGGCCGCGATGACCGCGTCGGGGCAGATCCGCGTGCCGTCGGCCAGGACGACCTTGCCGTCCTCCAGCGCCTCCACGGCCGCGACCGGTTCGACCCGGCCCTTGCGCACCGCGTCGATCAGGCCGACGTCCTGCACCGGGATCGCGCCCTCGTTGACGCGGGAGTAGAGGCCGGTGGCGGGGCGGGGCAGCCCCTGTGCGGACAGGTCGGGGACGCTCGCCTTCGCGATCGGGCCCGCGAGACGGTCGACGAGGGAGACGGGCAGCCTGCGGCAGAGGATGCCCGTGCGCTGCGCGGGCCAGCCCGCCGTGGAGCGGCGGACGATGTGCGGCGCGGTGCGCACCGCGAGGCGTACGCGCCCGGCGCCGCCTTCGGCGAGGTCGACGGCGATCTCGGCGCCGGTGTTGCCGACGCCCACGACCAGGACGTCCTTGCCTTCGTAGGAGCCCGGTTCGCGGTAGGCGCTCGCGTGCAGGAGTTCGCCCGTGTAGGTGTCGCGGCCGGGCCAGTCCGGCAGGTGGGGGGTGTGGTTGTAGCCGGTGGCGATCACCACCGCGCTGCCGGTCAGCTCACGGCCGCCGGTGGCGTGCAGCAGCCAGCCTCTGCCGTCGGCGGCGCGCTTCAGGCGGGAGACCTCGACGCCGGTGACGATCTCCAGCTGGTGGAACTCGGCGTACTTCTCCAGGTAGCGGAGCACGTTGTCACGTGACACCCACCGTCCGAAGGCGCGCGGTATCGCGAGCCCCGGCAGGGCGGAGAGGCGTCGCGTCGTGTGCAGGTGCAGGCGGTCGTAGTGCGTGCGCCAGGAGGCGCCGACCCGGTCGGACTTCTCGAGCACGACCGCGCGTACGCCTCGCGCACGCAGGGCGGCCGCCACGGAAAGGCCGCCGGGTCCGCCCCCGACGACGTAAACGGGACGGTCTTGGTGTGGCGTTTGTGGGGGAGTGGTGTCGGCCATGGACCTGAGAGTAATCACGTGGTCACTTGATGGGGGACGGTCAAGCCCCAAACCGGTTGCGAATTGATCACGGGTGTACGCGGCGGGCTTACGCCGACGGCCCCCGCGGCACGCAGGCGGGCCGATCCCCCGTACCGCCTCTTGCGTACGACCCTTGCGCAGGGGGCAGGTGTGCGTTGAACTGACGTGCCGTCAGATGCCGTCAGAAACCCTTACCCGGAGTGGGAGACAGCCGTATGGGGAGCACTGGGAGCACAGGGACCGGGAACACAGGGAGCAGTGGCAGCCCGGGAAGCGCTGGAAGCGCAGGAAGCACAGGAAGCGCTGTGAGCGCCGGGGATCCGCGCTTCGACCTGCCCGAACCCGACGCCTTCACCCGCCCGTACTGGGACGCGGCCGCGCGGGGAGACCTTCTGATCCGCCGCTGCGGCGGATGCGGCAGGGCGCACCACTACCCGCGCGAGTTCTGCCCGTACTGCTGGAGCGAGGAGGGCGCGTGGGAGCGGGCGAGCGGCCGCGCCACGCTCTACACATGGTCCGTGGTGCACAGGAACGATCTGCCGCCGTTCGGCTCCCGCGTCCCGTACGTCGCCGCGGTCGTCGACCTCGCCGAAGGCCCGCGCATGATGACGGAGATCGTGGAGTGCGAGGCCGCCGGGCTGCGGATCGGGATGGCGCTGGAGGTGGCGTTCCGGGATGCGGGGGAGGGCGTGACGGTGCCGGTCTTCCGGGGGGTGTCGTGAGGGATCGGGATGAGCTTTCGGCGTGATGTGCTCATCGGCTTCTGCTACGGGTGTGGCGCGGGTGAAGATGGGGGCATGGCTTCCTCGGACCCCTACGCCACCTGGCAGCTGACTCCTGACCTGGAGCAATTCCTCGCCGGAGCAGCGAAGTTCCTGCACTCCGACCCCGTCACGCACACCGTGCTGCTCAGCGCCTGCGAGACTCTGCGCACGCACGGGCTCCACGTGTACGGGGACGGCGTACCCCACTTCGGGATCCGTGCCGCGGGTGACGGCGTCGTGGAGGGCGTCTTCATGTGGACCCCGCCGCACCGTCTCGCGCTGAGCCCGCTCGCTGACAGAGCCGCCGCCGACGACCTCGCCGCGCTGCTCTCCGACGCGGGCGAGAAGCTGACCGGCGTCGGTGGCGAGCGGGACACCGCCGAGGCGTTCGCGCGGGCCTGGCAGCGCCACACGGGGGCGACCGCCGAGGTCGCCGTGCACGACAGGCTGTACGGCCTTGGCACCCTCACCCCGCCCGACCCCGCCCCGGAAGGCGCCGCGCGCGTCGCCACCGAGGCGGACCGGGAGCTGCTGATGCGCTGGCACCATGAGTTCGGTGAGGCATTGGGTGCTCCCCGGGCGATGATCTCCGGAACCTGGGCCGACACCCGTATCGCCTATGGAGGCATCACCCTCTGGGAAACCCCCGACGGCACCCCCGTAGCCATGTCGGGCCGCACGCGCCGCGTCGGCGGCCAGGTCCGGGTGGCCCCCGTCTACACCCCCGCGGCGCACCGCGGCCGTGGCTACGCGGGAGCGGCGACCGTCGAGGTCTGCCGTGCCGCCCTTGCCGAAGGCGCGGACGAGGTGCTGCTCTTCGCCGACTCCGCCAACCCCACGAGCACCGGGCTCTACCAGCGGATCGGCTTCCGTCCGGTACGGGACTTCGCGCAGTACGACTTCACGCGCTGACCTTCATCCTGCTGTGCCGTGCTGTGCTGCGATGCGGGCTCTCAGGGCCACAGCAGCCGGGCTTCACGGCCACAGCAGCTCCCTGACCCAGCCTCCGTCCGCGTCCTTCCGGTAGCGCAGCCGCACGTGCCGGCGCCGCGCGTCCCCCTGGAAGAACTCGACCTCGTCCGGTTCGAGTACGTACAGCGTCCAGCTCGGCGCCGGGGCGTCCGGCTCGGCCTGAGCGTGCTCCCAGGCGGCCTGGCTCGCGGCCACCAGGTCCCCGTACGACGGCAGTACCTCGCTCTGCCTGCCGACCAGGGCCGACGCCAGCGCCCCGGGCGACCGGCGTGCGAGATCGGCGCGGCTCTCGGCGGCGCCCGCCGTCGTGACCCGGCCGCGCACCCGGACCTGGCGGGCCTGCGCGGGCCAGTAGAACCCGAGCGCGGCCTCGGGGCGCGCCGCGAGCTGGCGGCCCTTCGCGCTGCCCGCGTGCGAGCCGAAGTGCCAGCCGGACTCGTCCGCGTCGTGCAGCATCAGCGTCCGTACGTCGGGACGGCCCGACTCGTCCGCCGTCGCCAGGGTCATCGTGTGCGGCTCCACCTGCCCCGCCTCGGCCACGTCCACGAACCACTGCCAGAACAGGGGCAGCGGTTCTGCGGGCGCGGTCGCCGTATCGAACGGGGGCAGTTCGGTGTCCCAGACGCGCAGGGAGCGCAGGAGGGCACGGCCGTGGGTGGTGTCGTCGGGCCTGGTGTCATCGGGCCTGCTGCCGTCGGGCCTGCTGTCGGAGTCGTCCATCCACCGAATCTACGGGAGCGGTCGTCGTGTCCGGTTGAGGCCGAAGCTCCGGATGCGGATGTTCGACGAAGCAGCAATTCCGGTGACGGCCGCTGAACTCGCCTTATGCGCAAGGTACTTGGATGCTTATACGCGATCTCGCCAAACCTGTTGCAGGCACGTGAAATCTTCAACATGATCCCCGTGCGTCACTTCCGCACCATGACCGGACGGGAAGGAAGAACATCGTGCGCAAAATCGCAGCACTTCTGACCACAGGCGCCGCAGCCGTCTCGCTGCTCGGCGCGGGCGCCGTCAGCGCGCAGGCCCAGGCCGAGGCCTGGCAGTACATCGCCACGTACTCCAGCCAGAGCAAGTGCATCGACGCGGGGCAGAGTTACGTCCGCGAGGGCTTCAACAAGTACAGGTGTGACCCGAAGCCCGGCGGCACCGGCTATTACAAGCTGTACGTTTCCTGACCGGTGCGGGCGGGGCTCCTCAGCCCCGCCCCAGCACCACCGTCCCCGACGAGCAGAACCATCCGCCCGTCCCCGACGCCACCGCCACCTCCGGCAGCCTTCCTCCCGCCTTGCGCACCTGGCGGCCCTCGCCCGCCTCCCCCCGCAGCTGACGCACCGCCTCGACGAGCAGGAAGAGGCCCCGCATTCCGGGGTGCTGGGCGGAGAGGCCGCCGCCGTCCGTGTTCGTCGGGAGTTCGCCGTCCCGCAGCAGGCGGCCCTTCTCCACGAACGCGCCGCCCTCTCCCTTCGCGCAGAACCCCAGGTCCTCAAGGGTCACCAGGGTCATGTAGGTGAAGGCGTCGTAGATCTGCGCCACGTCGACGTCCGCGGGGCTCATGCCCGCCCGTTCGAACGCCAGGCGGCCGCTCACCGCCGCCGGGGAGACCGTGAAGTCCTCCCACTGCGACATCGTGGTGTGCGAGACGTGCTCGCCGGTGCCCAGTACCCAGACGGGGGCCGACGCGCAGTCGGCCACGTACTCCTCCGCCGCGAGGAGCACCGCGCATCCGCCGTCGGAGCGTATGCAGCAGTGCAGCTTGGTGAACGGGTCCGCGATCATGGGGCCGCTCAGGACCTCGTCCACGGTGATCGGGGTGCGGTACATCGCGTCGGGGTTGGTCGCGGCGTTCGCGCGTGCCTGGACCGCGACGGAGGCGAGTTGTTCGAGCGTCGTGCCGTACTCGTGCATGTGGCGGCGCGCGGCCATCGCGTACTTGGAGATCAGGGAGTGGCCGTAGGGAACCTCGAACTGGAGAGGGCCGCGCGCGCCGAAGGAGAGGTTCGAGGTGCGGCGCTTCGCCTTGATGTCCGCCCTCGCCGTCGATCCGTAGACGAGGAGCACGGCGTTCGCGCGGCCCGCGGCGATCGCGTCCGCCGCGTGGGCCGCCATGACCTCCCAGGTGGCGCCGCCGACGGAGGTGGAGTCGACCCAGCGCGGCTTCAGGCCCAGGTACTCGGCGACCTCGACCGGGGCGAGCGTGCCCAGGCCCGCGGACGCGATGCCGTCGATGACCTCGCGGCCCAGGCCCGAGTCGGCAAGGGCGCGACGGGCCGCCCGGGCGTGCAGGGCGTAAGGGGTGGCCTCGTCGACGCGGCCGCAGTCGGAGAGGGATATGCCGACGACGGCCACCTTGCGCGGGCGTATCGCCGAGCCCGTGCCCGACCGTGCCCCGGAAGGGTTGGGAGGAGGGGGAGTTGGCAGAGTTGGCATAAATCTGACGGTACATCAGATGTGGCTCACCAGGGAGAGCGTTACGTGGCGTCGTGACCCTGTGCATCTGCCGGGCGCGGTCTTAGCATGACGGCCCGTCAGATCTGGGTCGGCGGACTTGGCCGCCACCCCGGGGAGGAGCCCGCCGATGGACGCCGCCTTCACCGCGGAGCAGGAAGAAATCCGCCGCACCCTTCGTGAGCTCGTCACCAAACGCTGCGGCCCCGACGAGGTGAAGGCAGCGGTCCGCACCCCCGCCGGGTACGACGCCGCCCTCTGGTCCGCCCTCGCCGAACAGCTCGGCCTGCCGGGCATCGCCATTGCCGAGTCGTACGGGGGAGTGGGCTGCGGCCCGGCGGAGCTCGCCCTCGGCAGCGAGGAGCTGGGCCGCGCCCTCACCCCCTCGCCCCTCTTCGCCACCGCCGCGCTCGTCGCCCCGCTCCTGGAGCGCCTGGGCACCGGGGAGCAGCGGGCCGAGCTGCTGCCGCGCATCGCGGAGGGCGGCCTCACCGCCGCGCTCGCCGTGCCCGGCACCGGGCTCGCCACTGCGCTCGGGCTCGTCGGCGACAACCTCGGCGACTGGTCGGGCGGTGGCCGCGCGGGCGGCGTCCAGGCCAAGCTCGCCGACGACGGGGTCTGGCGGCTCTACGGGCAGGCCGAGCAGGTGCTCGACGGGCACAGTGCCGGCCTGCTCGTCGTGGCCGCGCATACGGGGGGCTTCGCCCGCTCCCGCACGCTGCTTTATCTGGTGCGCGAGGGGGCGGCAGGGCTCGTACGGACCCGGCAGACCTCCCTGGACGAGACCCGGCCGCAGGCCCGCGTCGAACTGCGTGACGTGACGGCCGAGCTGCTCGGAGCCGCCGACGACGCCGACGTGCCGGGCGCGCTCGCCGCGGCCGGCGACCGTGCCGCCACCGTGCTCGCCGCCGAGGCGGTGGGGGCGGCGGACCGGGCGCTTGAGCGGACCGTGGAGTACGTGAAGCAGCGCGAGCAGTTCGGGCGGGCGATCGGGTCCTTCCAGGCCGTCAAGCACCGGCTCGCGGACGTGTACGTGCAGGTGCAGGCCGCGCGGTCGGCGGCGTACTACGCGGCGTGGGCCGCGGGGGCGGGGTCCGAGGGGGCGGGCTCCGGCCCGGCGGGAGCGGGCGTCGAGCGGGTGGGGGGACTCGCGCTCGCGCAGGCGCTCGACGCGCTGCGGACCGCCGCTTCGGAGGCCGTGCAGCTGCACGGCGGCATCGGCTTCACCTGGGAGCACGAGGCGCATCTGTACTTCAAGCGGGCGTCGAGCGACGAGCTGCTCTTCGGGCCGGTGCACCGACTGCGGGCACGCGCGGCGGAACAGGCCGACCTGTTCGCCGCCGCGAAAGCGCCGGCCTCCGGCAGCACGCAGCCGGCCTCAGGTAGCACCCAGCCGGCCTCAGGCAGCACCCAGCCGACGGCGGCCGTCTGATGGCGCCCGGCGTCCGGCTCGTGCAGAAGGTGTCGTCCACCAGGGTCTTCGCGAAGATCGCCCCGCACGTCGTCCCCGCGATGGACCGCACGGTGCACCGTCTCACGCGCGGCAAGGTGCTGCTCAGCGCGAAGATGCTGCCGGGGGTGATCCTGACGGCGCGCGGCGCCAAGAGCGGGCTCCCGCGGCGTACACCGCTGGCGTGTATGCCGGAGGAGTCGGGGAGTTGGATACTCGTCGGCTCCAACTTCGGGCGTCCGGGACACCCCGCCTGGACCGGCAATCTCATTGCCCACCCGGATGCGGACGTCAACTGGCGCGGTGCGGACATTCCGGTCAGGGCGCGGCTGTTGGCGGGAGATGAGCGGGCCGCGGCATGGGATGCGGCGCTGAAGTTCTGGCCGCCCTACGCGACGTACCAGTCCCGCGTGGAGCGGGAGATCCGCCTGTTCCGCCTGGAGCGGCGTACGGACCACTGACGGGGCCGTCAGGGGTACGCAACCGCCCGGGGAACACAGCGGCGGATCACTGGGACATCGTGATCCGCCGCTGTGGTGACAGGACTTGGGAACGCGTCAGAAGACAAGCGTGAAATGCCTTACTTCGTCGGCTTCTTGCCTGTTACGCCCAGATGTACCAACAGTGCGAGGTTCGGCTTGAGTTCGGCCTGCTTGACGCCCCACGTCTGGAAGCCGCGCTGGTGCGAGGCGACCGCGGCGAGCATCGCCACCAGGGAGCCCGCCATCGCCGCGGGGTTCACGTCCTTGTCGACCTTGCCCTTGGTCTGGAGCTCCTTGACGGTGTCCGTAAGGGAGTTGTTGACCGAGTTCAGGATCTTCATGCGGAGCTTGTAGAAGCGTTTGTCGCCTTCCGCTGCACCCAGATCGACGACCCGGAGGATCGCGTCGTTCTTGCGCCAGAAGTCGAGAAAGCCCTCGACCAGTTCCTGCGAGGTCTGCCATCCCGCCTTGCCGACCCAGGAGCGGCCGTCGAGGAGTTTGGTCAACTCCGCGCCCTCCACCGCCATTTGCTCGGCAATTTCGAGGACGGCGCCTTCCACGTCGGGGAAGTACTGATAGAAGGTCGCGGGTGAAGTCCCCGCCTTCCGGGCGACGTCGATGACTTTGACGTCCCGGTAGGGCGAGGAGCTGAGCATCTCGCTGAGGCAGTCGAGCAGCTTCTGACGCGTCGCCTGACCGCGCCGACCGGCCACGCGGCCGTCGACGGTACGTACCTGTCCTGTCATGCCGTCAGCTTACCGAGGGGTGATCGGAGCGCGATTCGGCCGAGTGCAAATGGGGTTGAGGGCGGTATTCCGCTCCGCTCCGCGCGACGCTCCGGCGCCGTGCTTGAATAGCTCACACGTTCGAATCAGGCTCCACTCACGCGTCTTCTTCCCCTCGGCGTCTTCTTTGTCCCACAACACCCCGATCCCGCCCCGGGTTCGCAACCGCCGCCCCGGACAGGAAGAATCAGGGTGCGTGCCGCCGGAGCGGCTCGGTGGTGAGACGCTGCACGGGGCCGCTCATACGGCGCCCGCGTACGGGGAGGTGGCAGGGCAAGTGGTGGATCAGCTGACGCAGCACGATCCGAGGCGGATCGGCCCGTTCGAGGTGCTCGGCCGGCTCGGAGCCGGTGGCATGGGCCTTGTCTACCTCGCACGCTCCGCGTCAGGGCGGCGCGTGGCGATCAAGACGGTCAGGACCGAGCTCGCCGAGGACCAGCTGTTCCGCGTCCGCTTCACGCGCGAGGTCGAGGCGGCACGGGCCGTGTCCGGTTTCTATACGGCCGCTGTGGTGGACGCCGACCCGCGCGCGGCGGTGCCGTGGCTGGCCACCGCGTACGTACCCGCCCCCTCGCTCGAAGAAATAGTGAATGAACACGGGCCGCTGCCCACGCAGGCAGTGCGCTGGCTCGCGGCCGGCGTCGCCGAGGCCCTGGAGTCCATCCACGGAGCGGGCCTCGTCCACCGTGACCTCAAGCCCTCGAACGTCCTCGTGGTGGAGGACGGGCCGCGCGTGATCGACTTCGGCATCGCGTCCGGCGTCTCCAACACCCGGCTGACCATGACGAACGTCGCCGTGGGCACGCCCGCGTACATGTCGCCCGAGCAGGCGAAGGACTCACGCAGCGTGACCGGCGCGAGCGACGTCTTCTCGCTCGGCTCGATGCTGGTCTTCGCCGCCACCGGGCACGCGCCCTTCCACGGGGCGAACCCCGTCGAGACCGTCTTCATGCTGCTCCGCGAGGGCCCTGACCTGGCCGGACTCCCGGACGAGCTGCGCCCGCTCATCGAGACGTGCATGCAGATGGAGGCGCCGCTGCGGCCGAGCCCCAACGACCTCCAGGCCCAGCTCGCACCCCACCTCTTCGCCTCGGAGAGTGAGGACGGCGACAGCGGTACGGCATCCGCGTGGCTGCCCGAGCGGGCCGTCGCGCTGATCGAGGCGCGCCGGGGCGGGCGTCCGCCCGTGCGGGCCGCCCTTGCCTCCTCCGGGCGCAGTGGCGGCCGTGGCGGTGGTGCCCCCGCCGTCGCTGCTCCGCCGCCTCCGCAGCACGCGCCGCCCGCGCCGCCGACGCAGCCGCCGCCCTTCGGGGGTGTGCCGGACGCCGGTCCCGTGCATCTCGCCGGGGCGAAGGTGCCGATCGGTCCTGGCCCGCGGGTGGCCGACGCGCGCGCCGCCGCCGGGGGCGCGCCGTCCGCCGATGCCGGGCTCGCCGCTTCGTGGTCGCGGTCCAAGGCCGCGGCGAACGGCGTCGACCCCGTGGTGCCCGCGCCCACCGTCGCGCCGGACGCGGGGGCCGCCTGGCGGCCCTGGCGGTTCCGGATGTCCAACGACGTGTGGGGCACGCCCGCCGTCGCGGGGAACCTCGTGTACGTCACGTCCTTCGAGGTCCACGCCCTGGACGTCGGCACGGGCCGCCGCAGCTTCAAGACGCGGGACGTCGCCTGGTCCATGGCGGTCGCCGACGGCCGCATCCACGCCTCGGACGGCCCCACCCTCTACGCCCTCGACGGCGCCGACGGCACCGACATGTGGCGCCTGAACACCGATGCCTGGGTGTACTCCCTCCAGGCCGACCGCGGCACCGTCGTCACCGGCACGCGCGGCGGCGGCGTACAGGCCTGGGAGGCCGCGAACGGCCAGAAGCTCTGGGAGATCACCGGGGCCCAGACCGACTTCGAGACCCCCGAGGCGGGACCCGTCATCCACGACGGCACGGTCTACGTCTGGAAGGACGCGCGCCTGCGCGCCCTGGAGGCCCGTACGGGCGACGAGCGGTGGTCGTACCCCATCGGCGACGCGGCCTCGTGCGGCGGCGTACCGGTGCGGCTCGCGCCCGCGCAGGACGGGTACGTGTACGTGTCCGCGGGCACCCGGGTGCTCGCGATCGACGTGGCAGGGGGCCATGTCCGGTGGCACTTCGAGGCGCCCGCTGCGTTCCTGTGCCCGCCCGCGTTCGCGCCGGGACCCGCTGTCACCGGCGGCGGCGTGTACCTCGCGGACTACCTCGGGACCGTGTACGCCCTCGATGCCACGGACGGCCGTGACAGGTGGCGCATCGCCACGGAGTCGCGGGCCTCGATCGAGCCCGTGCTGGTCGCCGACGGCCATGTGCACGTGGGCAGCGGCAAGGGGCTCTACACGCTCGACGCGGTGACGGGGACGCCCAAGTGGCGGTTCCAGGCCGGCGGCGAGGTCGTCGGCGCCCCTGTCGTGGCCGACCGGCGGATTCACTTCGGTTCCACGGACCACTTGCTGTACACCCTGAAGGCGGACGACGGGCGTCTGCGCTGGAAGCTGGCCACGGGCGGCGAGATCACCGGGGCGCCGGTGGTGCGGGATGGCGTTGTGTACGCGTGCAGCAAGGATCGGTGCGTGTACGCGTTGGACGCGGAGCGGGGGACCGGGACCGCCCGGTCCTAGGCCCCGCCGTCCCGGGGTGCGGGTCGTCTCCCGCCCGTGCCGCCCGCTTCGCGGCGGATTTTTTCCCGCCCACCCGCCCGATTGCCCCGCGTGCCCTGTGTCGTGACGGCCGTCGTGCCGTGGTGGAAGGGGGGTCGGACGGCGGCCGTCCACTCGTGACGTTACGCCGAGTGCGTGAACCGCGCGAGGCGGCGGTTTGATTCGCTCACCTGGTACGGAAGCCCGAGCCGCGCCCCGTGAAGAGGCCCGCCTGGCGTTCCGGGGGCAGATTGCCGAGGGCGATGAGGTGCGGCGCCTGCGCCAGGGCCCCGGTGCGGGCCGCCTCCTTCGCCGCCCAGAGTGCCCGTACCGTCCCCTGGACCGGCTCGGTCGGACAGGCGGCGATCACCTCGGCCGCGCGGGTGGCCGCCGTCAACAGGCCGTCGGAGGACGTTACTTCGGAGACCAGGCCCGTCTCATAAGCCCGGCGGGCAGAGACCCGCTCGGCCGTCCCCATCAGCGACATCCTGGCGACCTCGCCGAGCGGCATGCGCTGCGCCATGAGGATCGCCTCGTACGCGCTGACCATGCCGTATGTGGTGTGCGGGTCGAAGAAGGTGGCGTGCTCGGCGGCGATGACGAACTCCGACTCACCCAGGAGATAGAAGGCGCCGCCGCACGCCATGCCGTTCACGGCGGCGATGACCGGCTTCCACAGGTCGTTCGCCTTGGGGCCCACGGACAGGAGCGGATCGTCCATCGAGTAGGGGGAGCCCGGCTGCGGTACGTCCGTGTCGCGGTCGATGCCCGTACAGAACGCCTTCTCGCCGGCGCCGGTGAGGACGATCGCCCGCACCGTGTCGTCGAAACGGAACTCCCGCCAGGTCGCCGTCAGTTCGGCGGCCGTCGCCATGTCGATGGCGTTGTGGCGGGCGGGGCGGTCCAGCGTGACGACCGCGACGCCCTTCTCCTTGTCGAACGCCGTACGCAGGCTCATGGCCGCTCCAGCAGCCAGCGGGGCATCGCGATCCCGTCCACGTCGGTGAACGCGACCTGCACCTTCGCGCCGATGCGGAGGCGCTCCGGGTCGACCGAGTCCAGCGGGGCGTCCGGGGTCGCGACGAGGTTGCCGACCAGGCGGATGCGGGGGGCGTCGGCCAGCTCGACGATGATCGCGTTGTAGGGGGCGTGTGTGGCATAGGCGGGGAGCAGGGGTGGGTGTGGTCGTACGTAGGACCAGATGCGGCCCCGTCCGCTCATGCGTTGCCACTCGGACTCGAAGGACTGGCAGTGGGGGCAGCATGCCCTGGGCGGGAACCGGAGCTCCCCACAACCGGGGTTGGCGCAGGCCTGGATTCTCAGTTCGCCCCGTGCTGCGTACTCCCAGAAGGGGGCGCCGTCTTTGTCGATGGTGGGGGAGAGCAGGGGCTCGGGCGTTGTCGTCGCGTCTGCCATGTGATCGTCCTTGTCCGTCCGCGGATGCGTCGTGGTTGCTCGCGCAGTTCCCCGCGCCCCTTACGGGGCCCGGAGCAGTTCCCCGCGCCCCTTACGGGGCGCGTAGAAGTACCGCCGACGTTGGTACGCCCTCCCCGGCTGTAACCAAGCACGTTGCCGCGTCCGGCACTTGGGCCGTGCTCGTGCCCCGGAGTTGTTTCACGCCCTCGTTGATGAGGTTGAAGCCGTGGACGTAGGCCTCGCTCAGGCCGCCGCCACCGGTGTTGATCGGCAGCCGGCCGCCGCTCTCCAGGGCGCCGCCCTCCGTGAACGCGCCGCCCTCGCCGCGGCCGCAGAAGCCGTATCCCTCCAGGGAGAGGGGGATCAGCGGGGTGAACGCGTCGTAGATCTGCGCCACGTCGACGTCCTCGGGGGCGAAGTCCGCCTGCTTCCAGAGGTGTCGGGCGGCCGTCCAGGCCGGGCCCGTCAGCGGGTCGTCGTTCCAGTAGTTGACCATCCCGTGGTGCTGCGCGGGCAGGCCCTGGGCGACGGAGTGGACGTACACCGGCTTCTGGCGGCAGTCCCGTGCCCGCTCGGCCGACACGATCACGCAGGCCAGCGCGCCGTCCGTCTCCAGGCAGTTGTCGAAGAGGCACAGCGGCTCGCTGATCCAGCGCGACGACATGTACATCTCGCGGGTCAGCGGGCGTTCGTACATCATCGCGGCCGGATTCTGGTTGGCCCGGTTCCTGCACGCGAGGGCCACGTTGAAGAGGTGGTCGCGGGTCGCCCCGTACTCGTGCATGTAGCGGCGCGCCAGCATCCCGATCTCGTCCGCCGGGCGGAGCAGGCCGAAGGGGCGGGTCCACTGGGCGGGGGTGGGGAGTTGGACCGCCGTGTTCTTCCAGGGGCGCGGTCCGCTGCCCCGCTTGCGGGAGCGCCATGCTATGCCGACGCTCGCCTGCCCGGTGGCCACGGCGGACGCGAGGTGCGCGATGGTGGCGCAGGAACCGCCGCCCCCGTAACCGACCTTGCTGAAGAAGGTCACGTCGCCCGAGCCGATCGCCTTGGCGACCTCGACCTCGTCCGTCTCCTCCATCGTGTACGAGGCGAACGCGTCGACCTCGGATGGCGCGATACCTGCGTCGTCGAGCGCGGCGACGATCGCCCGGCAGGCCAACGTCTTCTCGTCCTCGGGCAGTTGTTTGGCGAACGCGGTCTGCCCGATCCCGACTATCGCTGTAGCGTCTTTGAGTGAAGCCATGGGCAACGGCACCTCCGCGAGTGGCGTAGTGGCGAGGCTCCGGGGCTTCGCCATACGTCGTCCCGACTGCTGACAGCGCGTCAGGTTACAGCTAATCTGACGGATAGTCAGCTACTGCGGCGGAGGGGCTTGTGATGCGCGGCGACCTGGAGTGGGGCAGCATCCCGGGACTGGTCCGGGCGGCCGCCGAGCGGTACGGAGACCGGGAAGCGGTCGTCGAGGGCCGCACCCGCGTCTCGTACGCCGGGCTCGGCCGCCGCGTGGAGCGGGCCGCCGCCGCGTGTATCGCCAACGGGGTCAAATCCGGTGACAGAGTGGCCGTCTGGGCCCCCAACACCCTGGACTGGATCGTCTCCGCGCTCGGCGCCGTATCGGCGGGCGCGGTCCTGGTCCCCCTCAACACCCGCTTCAAGGGAGCCGAAGCGGCCTATGTCCTGGAACGCAGCCGCGCGAGGCTGCTCTTCGTGACGGGCACCTTCCTCGGCACGTCGTACGTCGCCTCGCTGCGCCGCGCGGCGGCCGACGGGAAGGGGGACGGCCCGCTGCCCGGCCTCCCGCACCTGGAACAGGTCGTGGTCCTGTCCGACGACGCCCCGGAGGAGTTCCGCACCTGGAAGGACTTCCTGGCCAGCGGTGACGGGGTGAGCGGCCATGACGTACGGGGGCGTGCGGACGGCGTCGACGGGGCGGCGCCCTCGGACATCGTCTACACCTCGGGCACCACCGGCCGCCCCAAGGGCGCGGTCATCACCCACGCCCAGACCCTGCGCTGCTACGGCATCTGGAGCGAGCTGGCCGGTCTGCGCGAGGGCGACCGCTATCTGATCGTCAACCCGTTCTTCCACACCTTCGGCTACAAGGCGGGGATCATCGCCTGCCTGATGCGGGGCGCGACGATGATCCCGCAGCCGGTCTTCAACGTGGACACGGTCCTAGCGAACGTGGCGGCGGAGCGGATCTCGGTCCTGCCCGGCCCGCCGACCCTGCACCAGTCCCTCCTGGACCACCCGGCCCGCGACCAGCACGACCTTTCGGCCCTGCGCCTGGTCGTGACGGGTGCGGCGGTGGTCCCGCTGCAACTGGTCGAGCGGCTGCGCGCGGAGCTGCACATCGCCACGGTCCTCACGGCATACGGCCTCTCGGAGGCGAGCGGCATCGTCACGATGTGCCACCAGGGGGACGCGGCGCAGACCATCGCGTCCACCTCGGGCCGGGCCATCCCGGACACGGAGGTGCGGGTGGTGAGCCCCGGCGGCGAGGTGCTCTCGCCGGGCCGCCCCGGCGAGGTCCTCGTACGCGGACACAACGTCATGCAGGGCTACTTCGAGGACCCGGCGGAGACGAAGAAGGCGCTCGCGCCGGGCGGCTGGCTGCGGACGGGCGATGTCGGGGTCCTCGACGAGGCGGGCAACCTGCGCATCACCGACCGGATCAAGGACATGTTCATCGTCGGCGGATTCAACGCCTATCCGGCCGAGATAGAGCAACTCATCGGCGTACACCCGCAGGTGGCGGACGTGGCGGTGATCGGCGTTCCCGACCCGCGGCTCGGCGAGGTCGGCAAGGCGTACGTGGTGCGGCGGCCGGGTGCGGTCCTCACCTCCGACGACCTGATCGCGTGGTCACGCCGCGAGATGGCGAACTACAAGGTCCCCAGGGAGATCGAGTTCGTGACGGAGCTGCCCAGGAACGCGAGCGGCAAGGTCGTGAAACACGAATTGCGCCGCCGTCGAGCCTAGTTGCCGCTCTTGATGATCGCCTCGCGCTCGGCGGCACTGCACTCCACGCAGAACTCATTGCCCTCGGGATCTCCCAACACTCCGTTCTAGCGGTTCTGGAGTGTCGGCATGGTGGCATCGGTCCTGGTCAAGCCCCACAACGGGGCACCGTCCGTCCCTACCGA
>NZ_JBSGSG010000055.1:19726-65381 GCF_053606765.1 Streptomyces sp. NPDC055189 | reverse complement strand
CGGGGGGGGGGGTGGCTTGTAATGTCCAGCCGACCGCCGCCCCTTTTTTTGCTTACACCCTGCCCGAGGGAACCCGCTGGGGAGCAGCCTGAGCAGGTGCCACCGGCTCCCCATGGGAGATACGAGGCAACCAGGAAAGCCCCCTGGGTGTACGCCAGTTCCGCTCCCCCAGCAGCGTCATCAGGGACGGCAACAGCACCATCCGTACGACGGTCGCGTCCAGCAGGACCGCCACGCCCAGGCCCACGCCCATCTGCTGCATGTCCTGCATCGACAGGGTGCCGAAGACCGCGAAGACCGCCACCATGATCACGGCCGCTCCCGTCACCGCGCCCGCGGTGCGCGTGATGCCCTCGCGGATCGCCGCGCGGTTGTCCAGGCCCCGGTCCCGTGCCTCGCTGATCCGCGAGACCACGAACACGTGGTAGTCCATCGACAGGCCGAAGAGGACCACGAGGACGAACAGCGGCATCCAGTTCTCGATCGCCCCCACCTGCTCCGAGCCGATCAGCTCCGCGCCCCAGCCGTGCTGGAAGACCGCGGTCATCACGCCGTAGGCCGCGCCCACCGAGAGCAGGTTGAGGCCGATGGACGTCACCGCGATCACCACGGAGCGGAAGCTGAAGAGCATCAGCAGGAAGGTCACCGCCGCGATGAAGGCGAACACCGGCACGATGCCCTTGCTGAGCTGATCGCTGAAGTCCACGGAGTCGGCGAGGTCTCCGCCGACGTACGCCTGCGCGTCCAGGCCGTCGAAGGCAGCCGGCACCACGTCGTCCCTGAGCTCGTCGAGCGCCTTCTTCGCCTCGGCGCCACTGCCGTCACCGGGCAGCGGTACGTCGATCTCGGCCACGCCCGCGTTCTTGTGGACGGTGAGTTCGGCACCCTTGCCCGCGTCCCGTACGACCTCGGCCAGCGCGTCGCGCATCTCCGGCGACCGGATGTCACCCGCATTGTCCGCCTTGACGACGATAAGAGCCGGGGCCGGACCGCCGGGGAACTCCTTGGTGATCTCCCGGAACGACACCGAGAGCGGGGCGTCCGAGCCGAACTGCTTCTCCAGGCCGAGCGCTTCGGTCTTCATGCCGACGGCGGGCGCCGCGAGGGCGAGGAGCAGGGCCACCGAGGCGACGGCGAAGAACTTCGGCGCGGCGAGCACGGGGCGCAGGATCTTGCGTGCGGTGCCGCCACTGGCGTGCGCGCCCTTCTTGTTCCTGCGGTTGAGGAAGGGGATGCGCCCCGCGTTGATCCGGTCGCCGAGCGCGGAGAGCAGCGCGGGAAGCACCGTCACCGAGCCCAGCATCGCCACGCAGACCACCAGGATCGTGGCGACGGCGAAGCCCTTGAAGAGCAGCAGCCCGGACAGGAACATGCCCGCCATCGCGACCATCACCGTCAGGCCGGAGACGAGCACGGCCCGCCCGCTGGTGGCCGCCGCGATCCGCAGCGCGGTCTCCGCGTCATGTCCGGCCGCCCGCTCGTCCCGCTCGCGCCGCAGATAGAACAGGCAGTAGTCGACGCCGACCGCGAGCCCCATCAGGAACATCACCGAGTACGTCGTCTCGAAGAGGTGCAGCTGGTGGCTGGCCAGCGAGAGCAGGCCGAAAGCCGCCACGCACGCGGTCAGCGCGAGCCCGACCGGGAGCAGCGCCGCGACCACGGCGCCGAAGGCGACCAGGAGGATGCCGAGCGCCAGCGGCACGGCGGTGAACTCCGCCTTGGTGAGGTCGTCCGAGAGCAGGTCGCCGAGCTGCTTCTCGGAGCTCGCGTCACCGAACTGGTAGACGGAGATGCCCTTCCCCGCACCGTCGTCCTTCGCCTTCTGCACCGCGTCGAGCACCGGCTGGACCCGGTCGGCCGCTTCGTCGGAGGCGCCCTTCATCTCGAAGCGCAGCAGCGCGTCCTTGCGGTCCTCGGACGGCAGCGGCGCCTGCATCTCCCGTGTCTCGCCGGTCGCCGTCAGCGCTTTGGAGAGGTCGCTCGCCGCGCCCCGCCAGCCGTCGGCGGTCCTGGAGCTGACCATGACGAGCTCGCCGGCGGGCTCCTCGACGCCCGCGTCGTCCAGGATCGCGGCGGCCCGGCCCGAGTCGCCGACCCCCATCTCGTCGTCGGACGCGGTGACCATGCCGGAGGCCCCGCCGATGGTCGTGGCGAGCACGACGAAGAGCAGCCAGCCGAGGATGGCCGTCTTGCGGTGGTGGGCACTCCACACACCGAGTCGTGCCGCGAGGTTTGGCCTCATGGCGTTTTCGCCCCCATAAGTAAGCGTCGGATAAGACGTTTGATGACGGGGACAACGCTAGAAATCCGGGGCCCGCCCGCCCAGCCGCCGAAGCCCCCACTGTCCGAAGCACAGGGCGAGGTCAGGGGGTGTCGTCAGGTACACCCCTGCTCGGGTGCCGGACCCAATGACCGGCGCCCGCCCCGGCGGCGAGAATGTGCTCATGCCACTGGAAGAGATGGGGATCAGAAAATGACGAGGGTCCGTGAATCCGTGATCGCGGGAGCCCGGGGGCTTTTCCTGTCGGTCATCATGCTCGCCGGTTCGATCACCCTCTTCGTGCTGGCGGTCCTGTCCATCGCCTTCATCCCGCTGGGCATCGGCGTCCTCACGACTCCGGTGGTGCTCACCGGCGTACGCAAGTGGGCGGACCTGCGCCGCGCCCAGGCCCGTGCCTGGTCGGACGTGCACATCCCGCGTCCCTACCGCCCCTTCCCCGCGGACCTGCGCAGTGGCGTCACCGGGCAGGTGGAGCGCACCTCGCTGATGCTGAAGGACCCGGCGACCTGGCGGGACCTGCAGTGGCTCCTCGTCGACATGACCGCCGGCTATGTGACGGTGATCTTCGCGCCGGCGCTGCTGCTCTACCCGCTGTACGGCTACGTCCTCGCCCTCGGCGTCTGGGAGCCGATCTACGACGCGGGCGGCGGCGAGTGGTACGGCTTCATCCACGTCACCTCGCAGAGCGACGCCAACATGGCCGCCCTGCTCGGCACCGCGCTCGGCGTCATCGGCATCTTCACCAGCCCCGCCATCCTCCGCGCCCACTTCCTCCTCACCCGGACGTGCCTGGCGCCCACCGTCTCCATGCGGGAGCGCGAACTGGCCCGGCGCGTGGACCGGTTGACCGAGACCCGGCACGACGCCGTGGACTCCTCGGCCGCCGAACTGCGCCGCATCGAGCGGGATCTGCACGACGGGGCGCAGGCCCGCCTGGTCGCGATGGGCATGGACCTCGGCACCATCGAGGCGATGATCGAGAAGAACCCGGCGAAGGCCAAGGAAATGATCGCCAAGGCCCGGCAGAACTCCGGCGAGGCGCTGACCGAGCTGCGCGACCTGGTCCGCGGGATCCACCCGCCGGTGCTCGCCGAGCGCGGCCTCGGCGACGCGGTGAAGGCGCTCGCGCTGCGTCTTCCGGTACAGACCGACGTGGACGTGGAGCTTTCGGGCCGGGCCGATGAGCCGGTGGAGTCGGCGGCGTACTTCGCGGTGAGCGAGGCCCTGACGAACACCATCAAGCACGCGGGCGCGGACCGTGTCTGGGTGGACATCCACCACGCCGACGGCATGCTGCGCATCGCGGTCACCGACAACGGCAAGGGCGGCGCGTCCGTCGGGGCGGGCTCCGGGCTGAGCGGGATCGAACGCCGACTCGGTACATTCGACGGCGTACTTGCCGTCAGCAGTCCCGCGGGCGGTCCGACCATGGTGACCATGGAGATCCCTTGCGAGTTGTCCTAGCCGAAGATCTCTTCCTGCTGCGTGACGGTCTGGTCCGGATGCTGGAGGCATTCGACTTCGAGATCGCCGCCGCTGTCGAGACCGGGCCCGAACTCACCAAGGCCCTGGCCGAGTTGGAGCCGGACGTCGCTGTGGTCGACGTCCGGCTTCCGCCGTCCCACACGGACGAGGGACTGCAGTGCGCGCTCGCCGCGCGGCGGGCACGGCCGGGACTGCCCGTACTCGTGCTCTCCCAGCACGTGGAGCAGCTGTACGCGCGCGAGCTGCTCGCCGACGGGAACGGCGGGGTCGGCTATCTCCTCAAGGACCGGGTTTTCGACGCCGACCAGTTCATCGACGCCGTACGCCGGGTCGCTTCGGGCGGCACCGCGATGGACCCGCAGGTCATCCAGCAACTCCTGTCGCGCCGGTCGGCGGACCAGCCGCTCGGCAAACTGACGCCGCGCGAGCGCGAGGTGCTCGAACTCATGGCGCAGGGAAGGTCGAACGCGGCGATCGCGGCGGAGCTCGTCGTGACGGAGCGGGCGATCGCCAAGCACACGTCCAACATCTTCGGGAAGCTGGGCCTTTCGGTCTCGGACGACGACAACCGGCGGGTTCTCGCCGTACTCGCCTATCTGGATCAAGGTCGCTGAGAACACCGCCCCGGGGGAATCCCGGAGATTCCCGGGTAATCCCGCGCGTGATTGAACGGGGTCGGCTCCTGTTGCGTACGTAGTCCCATGGGACGCACACCACGACGCACATCACGAAAACGATCAAAACTCGCCGGGCGCGCCATCGCCGCCTCGGCGGCGCTAATCCTGGGCGGCGGCGGAATGGTCGCGGTGAATGTCTACGCGAACGCCGGAGAGAGCTCCGATTCGCCGTCCGCCAGGACACAGGCCGGCGAGCAGCGCGGCAGAATGGGCCTGGCCACCATCAGCTGCCCGGACGTCGGCACCCAGCTGTCCGACGTGCCGGACGGCGCCCGCGAGGACGTCGACCGGCGGCTCGCGGAGCTGGACACCCAGATCACCGCCGCGTACGAGAAGTTCGCCGACGCCCGGAGCACCGAGCAGGCCAAGGCCGTGCTCGAACCCCTCGAGGAGCAGCGGCGGCCGACCATCAAGGGCATCGGCTCCTCGATCGACCAGGCGGGCGGCAGGCCGCCGCAGGGCATGGACGGCATGGCGCCGTGCACCATGCGGGCCGACGATTCGGCAGGGCAGCAGCCTCCGCAGAACGGGGACGACGGCCGGCAGCCTCCGCAGGACGGCGGCGACCAGGAGCAGCCCCCCGCCGACGGCGGTGATCAGCAGCAGCCGCCCGACGACGGCAACGGGCAGGAGCAGCCTCCGGGCCAGCAGAACGGCAACGGACCCGAGGCCGGCGACTTCGTCGACATCAACTCCGTCCAGCCCAACGTCAACCGCCCCGGCAAACAGCGCGGCGCCTCGCGCGGCACCTTCACCACGAAATGCGGGACGAACGAGAACGGCAAGTTCAATCCGGACAATGTCATCGCCGCTCCCGGCGTGAGCAATGGCGCTCACCACATGCACGATTACATCGGAAACCAGGCCACGGACGCCTTCTCCAGCGACAACGATCTCGCGAACGGCGACACCACGTGCCGCAACCAAGGAGACAAGTCCACCTATTACTGGCCGGTCCTGCGGCTGCAGAACGGAGAGGACGAGAACGACGTCGGCGCGGACGGCGGCGGCAAGGACCAGAATGTCGGCCAGATCCAGACCCCGACCTCGGTCACGCTGAAATTCGCCGGGAATCCGACGAGCAAGGTCGTCGCGATGCCGCGCTTCCTGCGCATCATCACCGGCGACGCCAAATCGCTCACCAATGGTGACGCGAACGCCAACGCCTCTTGGAGCTGCACCGGCTTCGAGGACCGGCAGCTGAAGGACAAGTACCCGATCTGCCCCGAGGGCAGCCAGGTCGTGCGGACCTTCAATTTCCAGAGCTGCTGGGACGGCCAGAACACCGACAGCGCCAATCACCGCACGCACGTGGCCTTCGCCGACGAACGGACCGGCGCCTGCCCGCAGGGCTTCAAGGCCATTCCGCAGCTGGTGCAGCGCATCGTGTACGACGTGCCGCCGGGCCCGGGATTCGCCGTCGACTCGTTCCCCGAGCAGCTGCACAAGCCGATCACCGACCACGGTGACTTCATCAACGTCTTCGACGAAGGCCTCATGAAGCGCATGGCCAAATGCATCAACAGCAATAAGCGCTGCAACTGAGCCGAGCCGATCGGCCCAGTGCGCAGGCTCCCCCTACCGCTGCGCGGTCAGCTCGTGTGGTGACCGGAGTGGCCCGAATGCCCCGGGCCTCCGTCCTCGTGATCCCCACCACCGCTACTCCCCGAGTGGTGCGAGGACTTCTCCACCGTCCCGCCGAGCCGGCCGCGCAGCCGCATGACCACTTTCTCCTCGCCGACCGCGATCCACTTCTTGCCGACGAGGTACGTACCGCCGTAATCGGTGGCCTCGTCGAACCATTCGGCCTGGCCACGGGCATTTGTAAAGGTTACTAGGACGTAGCGGCGGGCACCTTTGTCACAGGTGGCCTGCCGCAGTTCGGCCGCGTCCGTCTGGATTTCGGGCTTGCACCGCGCCTTGGCCGCCAGCTGCTCCAGGCTGCCGCTCGCCGTGTCCGGCGGCGCGTCGTCGCCGTCCGAGCCGCACGCCACGAGCATCATCAGCAGTCCCGCACCCATGCCTACCCCCATGCCCGCCCGCATGCGCCTTCGCATGCCCCTGCTCGCGCCCGCAAGCGTCTTTCGCGCTGCCTTCTTCTTCACGCCCGTCCCTCCAGTCCCTTCAGGCGAGGTGAACTCGCCATCTCCGTATGCACCGTTGAGCGCAGGACGCCGCGCGGATACCGTGCGCCGCACCATTCGACCCAGGGGGTACACATGTCCGATCCGTCTCGACGTTCCGTGCTCGGCACCGCCGGGGCCATCGGCCTCGGTGCCGCCGTCGGCGGTGTGACGGTTCCGGCCCACGCCGCCGAGGGGCCCGTCCGGGACCCCGCCCACGCCCTCGATACGGATTCCGCACGCTCAGCGCTCAACAGACTCCTGCCGCATCACGCGGAACAGTTCCGGCTCAGACTCGTCCCCGCGAAGGGCGGCACGGACCGTTTCCGGGTGACCGGTACGACGGGGCGGATCGAGGTGTCGGGCACGACGCCCGCCGTGCTGCTCACCGGGGTCCACTGGTACCTGAAGTACGTCTGCGGGGCCCATGTCGCCTGGAACGGCGATCAGCTCGACCTGCCGCGCAGACTGCCCGCCCCCGCGCGCCCCCTGGAGCGGTCCACCGCGCTGCCGCACCGGTTCGCCCTGAACGACACGAACGACGGGTACACCGCGCCGCACGCCGACTGGGCGTACTGGGAGCGCATGATCGACGTGCTCGCCCTGCACGGCTGCAACGAGGTCCTGGTGATCGCCGGTGCGGAGGCCGTCTACCACCGGGTCCTGAAGGACTTCGGCTACAGCGACGCCGAGGCGCGCGCGTGGCTGCCCGCCCCCTCGCACCAGGCGTGGTGGCTGCTGCAGAACCTCTCGGGGTACGGCGGGCCGCTGTCGCCCGAAGTCATCGCGGACCGGGCCGAGCTGGGCCGCAGAATCGTCGACCGGCTGCGCTCGCTCGGCATGGCGCCGGTCCTCCCCGGCTACTACGGGCACGTCCCCGACGGATTCGTGGCCCGCAACGGCGGGGACGCGCGGGTGATCCCGCAGGGCACCTGGCACGGATTCAAGCGGCCCGACTGGCTCGACCCCCGTACCGCGTCCTTCGGCAAGGTCGCCGCCTCCTTCTACCGGCACCAGGAGCAGCTCTTCGGGGCCGCCGAAAACTTCAAGATGGACCTGCTTCACGAGGGCGGCACTGCAGGGGACGTCCCGGTGCCCGCAGCGGCGCGCGGCGTCGAGGCCGCCCTGCAGAAGTCCCGCCCCGGCGCGACCTGGGTGATCCTGGGCTGGGAGGCCAATCCGCTGCCCGAGCTCCTCGACGCGATCGACCGGCGGCGGATGCTGATCGTGGACGGGGTCTCCGACCGGTTCACGAGCGTCACCGACCGCGAGAAGGACTGGGGCGGCACGCCGTACGCGTTCGGCACCATCCCGAACTTCGGGGGCCGTACGACGATCGGCGCCAGGGCCCACATCTGGAACGAGAAGTTCTTCGCCTGGCGGGACAAGGGCGGCAGCGCGCTGGTGGGCACGGCGTTCATGCCGGAGGCGACCGACCGGGACCCGGCCGCCTTCGAGCTCTTCTCCGAGCTGGCCTGGACGAAGGAGAAGCCCGACCTGAAGGCCTGGTTCGACGGTTACGCGGGCTTCCGCTACGGCGCGCCCGACACCGACGCCCGCCGCGCCTGGCGGGCACTGCGGGAGACCGCCTACCGGCACACCGCCGTCGAGCGGAGCGACCCGCACGACTCGCTGTTCGCCGCCCGCCCCGACCTGGCCGCGAACCGCGCCGCCGAGTACGCGCCGCGTGCGCTGACCTACGACCCGGGCCGCTTCGACGCGGCCCTCACCGGCCTCCTCGGCATCCGTGGCGCACTGCGGGGCAGCGCCGCCTACCGCTACGACGTGGTGGACGTGGCCCGGCAGGCGCTCGCCCACCGGAGCCGGCAACTGCTGCCGCAGCTCCGGGCCGCGTACGGGCGCAAGGACGCGGACACCTTCAAGACGCTGTCCACACTGTGGCTCAAGCTGATGCGCCTCTCGGACGAGTTGACGGCGACCAACGAGGCCTTCCTGCTCGGCCCTTGGGTGGAATCGGCCCGGCGGATGGGCACGAACGACGCCGAGCGCGCCGAGTTCGAGCGCACCGCCAAGGTCCTGATCACGGTGTGGGGCGGCCGGTCGACCTCTGAGGGCGGCAAGCTGCACGAGTACGGGAACCGCGAGTGGGCGGGCCTCATGGCCGACTTCTACGTCCCCCGCTGGCAGAAGTGGCTGGACGAGCTTGCCGACGCCCTCGCGGCGGGGCGCGCCCCGCGTGACGTGGACTGGTTCGCGGTGGAGGAGCCCTGGACCCGCGAGCGCAAGGACTACCCCCTGCGGGGCATCGGCGACGAGTACCGCACCGCTTCCCGGGTGCGGGACGTGCTGGCCCGCGCTCCCTACCAGGGGTCCCTCGAAGTCGTCGCCGATCCGCCGTCGCTGCCGCCGGGCGGCCACGCGCAGGTAGAGGCCGTCTTCCGCAACGTCAACGGCCTGCGGGCCACGGGGCGCGTCGATTTCAAGCTGACCGGGATCGACACGGAGCCCTCGGGCCCCACGTACCTGCCGCGGGTCGAAGCGGCGGGCACGGGCAAGGTGGCGTGGCGGGCGAAAGCACCGGGCACCCCCCTCGACGATCCGCTGCGGCCGCTCCCGTACGAGATCGAAGTGCGGTACGGCCCCGCGGGCGAGCCGCGGGTGACGGCCGTCCACGAGGGCGTGCTCTACGAGGCGGGTCCGGTGGGTCCGGACTGGAAGAAGTACACCAACAACGCGGCGGTCTTCGGGGAGTTGAACGGCCGTTACGCGATCAACGGCGCGGGCGCGGACCTGTGGAAGGGCACGACGGAGTTCGGCACGCTGTACCGCGAAGGCGCGCTGCGCAGCGGTGTGTCGGTGACGGTCAGGGTCGACACGCAGGCGGTCACGGGGCCGTGGGCCAGGGCGGGCATCATCGCGCGCAACGCGATGGGGACACCGGGATCACCGGGCATCGTCGACCTCGCGGTCACGCCGGCGAACGGGGTGGTCCTGTCGTACGACACGAACGGCGACGGCACGCTGGACACCTACAAGCGCATCACCGGGATCAAGGCACCGGTGCTGCTGCGCCTCGGCCGGGAGGGGGACGTCCTGACGGGGTCGTGCTCGACGGACGACGGGGCCAGTTGGCGGGTGGTGGCGAGCGTGAGCGTGCCGGGGGCCGCGGCCTCACAGGACGTGGGCCTCTTCATGAGCGCGACCAACGGGGGTGACGGGGCGCGCGGGACCGTGGAGTTCAGCGGCTGGAAGGTCGGCTGAGGCAGGAGACCCCGGCCGCCGGGGAGGGGTGACGCGGCCCTAGAGGTGACCATCCGAGGATTCGCTCGTTTTGCTGAACGTGTCGTCGAATGTGAAGTCCCCCTCCCCGACCCGGGATCTCTCCGGCGTCGTCGATGTCGAGCAGGCCGAGGCCGCCCTCGTCGAGCACTACCCGCGTCTGGTGCGGCTCGCCTATCTGGTCCTGCCGCCCAGCCTCGGACGCAACCGCAGAGTCCTGACCGCCCACGCGCTGACCCAGCGCGCGCTGCCCCGCAGCCGCAGGTCGGGCGACGGCGAGGACATTCCGGTGCAGCGTTCGCAGGAAGGGCGGGGCGCCGACCCCGGTTACGCGTACATCCGGCTGCGCGTGCTCAGCACCGCGCTCGACGCGGGGCTCCCGCTGAAGCGGACCGCCCTGCCCAAGCGTTCGCAGCTGCCGCCGCTGCTGCCGCAGGTGTGGGGGCTCCGGCTCTTCCCGCGGTCGGGCGGCGCCGACGAACTCGCCCTGGACCAGCGGCTCTCGGCCCTGTCCGGCCCCGCCCGTGCCGCGTACGTGCTGCGCGGCCTCGAACGGCTCCCCGACGGCGACGTACGCAAGGTCCTCGACGCCGCCGGAGTCGACGAGCCGGGCGCCGCGCTTGCCGAGGCCGACGGTGTGGAGGCGGCGTACGACCTGCTCAGGTCCCCCGAGTTCGACCCCTGCTCGCTCCAGGCGCGGCCCACCGATCTGATGCGCCGCAGGCAGCACATGAAGGCCGGGGCCGTCGCGCTCGCCGCCGTCGTGGTGTGCGGGGCGCTCCTGGGCCTGCCGGGCGACGGCTGGGGTCCCGACGGCGCGGCGGCGCCCCCGTACGCGAAGAACCCGGCCGGGGAGGCCGCACTCGATCCGGGGCAGCTGACGACGGTGGCCGCCGGCGCGTGGAAGCGTTCCGCCCGCGCCGACTTCTCCGCGTGGCCCGCCAGGGGCACCCTCACCGGAGACCAGGCCCTGCTGCGGCGCGCCCTGGCCGTCTGGGCGAGGCCCGGCGAGTCGGTGCAGGTCTCCGCGACGACCGGCACTGCCGCGGGTGCGCCCGCCGGGCCCGCGCAACTGCTCTTCGCCGGCGAGGTGGACGCGGCGCGGGTCGTGCTCCTCTACGACGGACTGCGCGTCGTGCGCTACGCCGAGCCCAAGGACGGCACCAGCGGCGCCGCGCTCGACTTCGCCCGGGTGGACGGCGCGACCAGCGCCGAGGCGAGCGCCCTGGTGGTGAGCCGCGTCGACGGCAACGTGCGGTATCTGACCGCGCCCTGGGTGGACGGTATCGGCGTACGCGATCTCCTGAAGCCCGCGGCGAGCGCCAGCGCCCTCAAGCGGGACGGCGAGGGGGTGACCGAGCCGATGGCCAGTCCGGCGCAGGCCCGTGCGTGCTCGTCCTGGAACGCGCTGCAACTGCGGGACGACAAGGGCGTGAACCGGCTCTCCACCGACCTCGGCGAACTCGTCCCCGCCCATCTCACCGCGGGCCGCCCGCAGGCTCCGCGCGAGGCCACGGCCGCGAGCTGGTCCTCGACCGCCTGCTCGCTCGGCGACGCACGCTCCAAGGGCGTGCGCTCCGTGAACTCCTGGCAGTACGCGCGTCAGGCGCTGCCGGAGGGGAACGGCGCCGCGGCCTGGCTCTGCACCCGCGCCGACACCTGGCGGGGTGCCGGAGGCCGGGCCCTCGCGCAGTTCCGGGCGGCGGGCACGGCGGCCGTCACGGGGAAGGCCGAGGACTCGGCGGCGTGCGGGGAGAGGGACCCCTCGGTCCTCGCGGGCGTGCGGTGGAAGTCCCGGGGCGGCAACTGGTACCTGCTCGGGGCCGGCAGCAACGACGTCGTCTCGGTCGGGGCCACCGGCGGGTCGCAGACCCCCGGCAACACCCTGGCCGCACCCCTGGAGCGGGGCGCCCGCGCCGGGCTCACCGGGCGGCTCGCGGACGGCTCGAAGGTGTCGACGCTGCGTTGAGCCGCTGAGGCGCCCATGTCGTCGAGTGGTCAGGCGTCGGACGGGCGGGGCTCCCGCAGGTCCTTCTCCAGGAGCATCACGCCGTACGTGCTCCCGTCCGCCGCCACCTTCCCCGGCAGCTCCCCCACGACCGTGTAACCCGCCGCTTCGTAGTACTCCCGCAGCCGCGGGTTGGTCGACACGCAGTCGAGGCGGCAGCGCTCACGGCCCGCCTCGGCTATGCGCCGTTCGGCGCGCTCCAGCATCGCGCGGCCCGTCCCCGCCGGTGCGCCGCGCCGTGTCATCAGGCGGTGCACATAGCCCGCGACGGGCGGCTGTTCGCCCCAGGCGGGCTCGTCCGCCCACCACACCTCGTACGCGCCGGTGACCATCTCGCCGTCGTAGGCGAGCCAGACCTCGTCCGAGGCGATCCGGTCGCGGAAGTGCTCGGCGCCCTTCTCGCCCGGCTTCCACTGGTCGATCCCCTGCTTGCGCATCCAGCGCGCGGCGCCGTCGTAGAGGGCGACGAGGGTGGGGATGTCGTCTTCGTCGGCAAGGCGGTGGGTCAACTGCTCTGCTCCTGAGGTGCCAGTGCGATGAGGCGGGTGATCAGTTCCGTGAACGGCCCTTCCACGGGCTCCGCGGCGAGGATACGGCGCAGGATCGCCGCCATCTCCTCGTCGTAGGCGGCGCTCACCGCGGCGAGCGCCGCGAAGTCGTGGACCAGTTGCAGTTCCAGCTCGGCGCGCGGGATGCGGCGTCCGTCGAGCCAGATGAGGGCCGTGGACTCGGCCAGGGAGATCCAGGAGCGCACCACCAGTTCGAGCCTGGCGGGCGGGTCCGTGACGCCCAGGTGCGAAAGGATCTGGACGTACGCCGCCTGCCGCACCGAGTCGATCAGCGCGTTGGTGGTCGACGAGCCGACCGCGGGGCCGCCGCGCATCAGGGCGGAGAAGCCGGGGCCGTGGCCGTCGACGAAGTCGAGGAAGCGGCCCATCACCCGCAGCAGGCGCGCGCCGAGCGGTCCTTCCCGCGGTTCCACGAAACGCTCGGCCAGATCGTCGGCGGCACGCTGCAACGCCGCTTCGTACAGGCTGAGTTTGCCGGGGAAGTAGTGGTAGACCAGCGGGCGCGAGATGCCCGCGGCCGCCGCTATCTCGTCGATGGACACGTCGTCGGGCGAGCGGTGGCTGAACAGGTCGAGCGCGACCCCGATCAACTGCTGCCGCCGCTCCTCGACACCCATTCTGCGGCGCACCCCGGTAGTCATGCGAACACCTTACCGAGCAGATCCGGCCGTCCAAGGGGCTGGTCCGCTCCAAACGTTCACATCTCCCGTCACGTACCTCACATGTCCAGGACGATTCGGTCACCGCTCGCCCTCGACACGCAGATCAGCATCGAGTCGGCGCGCTCGGCGTCCGTGAGCAGTTCGTCGCGGTGGTCGATCTCCCCTTCCAGGACGCGCTGTTGGCAGGTTCCGCAGAAGCCCTGCTCGCAGGAGTACGCGGTGTTGGGCAGCTCCGCGCGCACCGCGGAGAGGACCGTGGTGCCGGCGGCCACGGTGAGGGTCCGTTTGCTGCGGCGCAGTTCCACCTCGAAGCTGCCGTTGCCGTCCGCGGACGTGTGCGGCGAGAAACGCTCCAGGTGCAGGTCGGCGCCCGCGGGCAGGGCCGCCGCCACCGCCTCCATCAGGCCCTCGGGCCCGCAGACGTGGACCGCGGCACGGGGCGCGAGGTCCGCCAGGAAGCCGGCGAGGTCCGGTCGGCCGCCCTCGTCCTCGGCGACGACCGTGAGCCGCCCGGCGCGGTCGCCCGCCAGCTTCTCCACGTCCTCCAGGAACGGCATCGAGGCACGGGAGCGCCCCCCGTACAGCAGCCGCCACTCGCGGCCCGCCGCCTCGGCCGCCCGCAGCATGGGCAGGATCGGGGTGATGCCGATGCCGCCCGCCACGAAGACGTACGCCTCGGCGTCGGCCAGCGGGAAGCGGTTGCGCGGCCCGCGCACCTCGACCTCCGCGCCCTCCCGAAGCTGCTCGTGCACCTCGCGCGAACCGCCCCGGCCGCCCTGCTCGGCGCCGATCAGACGGGTCGCGACGGTGTACGAGGAGGTGTCCTCGGGGTCCCCGCACAGCGAGTACTGCCGGACGAGACCCGAGGGCAGGACCAGGTCCAGGTGGGCGCCCGGCTCCCAGGCGGGCAACTTCTCGCCTTCCAGGCGCAGTTGTACGACGCCTTCGGCGACGCTCTCGTGCCGGGTGACAAGAAGCCGCAGCGCGCGGGAGCGCGGGCGGCCCGAGACCGGCTCCTCCAGGGCGGGCAGCGGCCACAGCGGGGAGGCGTCGATGCGGCGCCGCATGGCCCGCTTGGCGAGCACGGCCGCGCCCGTGACGAGCAGGACGGTGCGGATGCGGGGCATGTCAGTGCGTTCCCTTCGGCGAAGGCAGCGATTCCGTCGCGGCTTCGGCGGCGGTGGCCGCCGGGGACGAGGCGAGGTAGGCGACGGCCTGTGCGGTGCTGCCCTCGTGGGAGGGGTGGTAGGCGCGGCTGAGATAGCGGGGGATGGAGCGGATCATGTCCGGCGTCGTGGGCAGCGTGCCCTTCTTTCCGCCCCGGTAGAAGTCCTTGAAGGACGCCTTGCCGCCGATCAGCGTCGGGTCGTTCTCCATGAAGAAGCGCGCGCCGCGCTGCCAGAGGAAGACCAGGGCGGTGAAGGCGGTGGCCCAGGTGCGGGCGCGGCGGCGGTAGCTGCCGTCGACGTGCATGAAGAGCTCGAAGGCGACGGAGCGGTGCTCGACCTCTTCCGCGCCGTGCCAGCGCAGCAGGTCGAGCATGGTCGGGTCGGCGCCCCTGCGGTCCAGTTCGTCGGCGTTCAGGACCCAGTTGCCGAGGAACGCGGTGTAGTGCTCGATGGCGGCGATCATCGCGACGCGCTCCATCAGCCACCACTTGCGGGCCTTGCCGGGCGGCAGGGTCCGGTCGCCGAGCATCTTCTCGAAGAGCCAGTCGACCTGGGCGGTGTAGGGCGTGGGGTCGAGGCCCTGCTCCTTGAGGTGCGGCAGGACCTCGTCGTGGGCCTGCGCGTGCATGGCCTCCTGGCCGATGAAGCCGATCACGTCCTCGCGGAGCCGGTCGTCACGGATGTACGGCAGGACCTGCTTGTACACGTGGACGAACCAGCGTTCGCCCGCCGGGAGCAGCAGGTGCAGCACGTTGATCGTGTGCGTGGCGAAGGGGTCGCCCGGCACCCAGTGGAGCGGGGTGTCCTCCCAGGAGAAGGAGACCTTGCGTGCCTTGAGCGGTATGTGCTCGGACGCGACGGGCCTCGGCTCCCGGCTCTGCGTATTAGACATGGCGTCAATGTACTGACGGGTAGGCCCGTGGGTACAGGTGCGTGCGACGGTTTCTTTCAGTCCGTCCCGAAGCCCGTACGGCGCAGGGCCAGCAGTGCGATGTCGTCCTCCCGCTCGCCTCCGAAGCAGGTGAGGAGCGTGTCGCACAGGGCGCCGACCCCCCTGGGCGCACCCCCGGCCGCCACCCGCAGTTGCTCCATCGACACCGCAAGGTCCGTGCCGCGCGTCTCGATGAGCCCGTCCGTCACCATCAGCAGGCGGTCGGTGCGCGCCAGGATCACCTCGCTCGGCTCCGGCCTGTCGAGGCCGAGCCCCATGAGCGGCCCGCACGCGTCGACGTACTCGGCCGTGCCCTCGTCGCGCACCACGAGCGGCGGGATGTGGCCCGCGTTGGCGATCCGGGTGCGACCGGTGGCCGGATCGACCAGGCTCAGGCACATCGTGGCCGTCACACCGGGGTGGTAGTGCTGGAGCATCCGGTCCAGGCGCAGCGCGAGCACGCCGGGGTCGGGGTCCTCGACGCAGTACGCGCGCAGCGCGTGCCGGATCTCGACCATGACGGTGGCCGCTTCGAGGGAGTGCCCGACGACATCACCGATGCCGGTCAGGACACCGGCGGGGGTGGGAAGCGCCGCGTAGAAGTCCCCGCCGATCTCGGCCTGGCTCGACGCCGGTTCGTAGCGGACGACGACATCCGTGCCGGGCAGCTCCGGTAACTGCGCGGGCAGGAAGCTGCGTTGCAGGGTCAGTGCGATGTGGCGCTCCTCCTCGTACCGCAGGAGGGGTTCCGCGGCGAGGGCGGTGGCGTGGGCGAGCCGCTCGACCAGGTGCCCCGTCTCGCCCGAAGGCCCTTCCTGGTACACGGGGGTCGCCAGGCACACCAGCGTGCGCCCTTCGCGCAGACGGGCCAGGACCAGACCGGCCTCCTCAAGGAGCCCGTCGCACCACGGCCCGGCGACCCCGACCGGACGGAAGAAGCCCCCTGGCCACAGCGGGGCGGGCACGACGGTGCAGCGCACGCCCGAGCGCCCCGACATGACGCGCCGCATCAGCCGGGCCACCGCTTCGTGCGCCGCGGCGTCGGGCAGCGAAGAGGCCGCTCTTCGCCGGGAGAGCCCCCGGTGGATCTCGCCGTCCTGGCCGAGCACGAACACCGTCGCGGGGCCGCCGGTCAGCCGTGCCGTGCCGGTGGCCGCCGCGTCGGCCAGCTCGCCGAGGCAGCGCGCGGACTGCACCTCCAGGATCGCGGCCGCCAGCATCGCGAGCCGTCCGACGCGCAGCTGGGCTTCGGTGCGGCAGCGGCCCCCGCGCGCGGCGGCCCGTACGACCGCCTGGATCTCCTCGGGTTCGGCGGGCACCGTCAGATAGGACTCGCCTCCCGCGTCGAGCCCCCGGCACCGGTCGGCGGGCGGGCGGGCCGCCGCCGAGAAGTGGACGACGGGCAGGGCGGCGATGGGCGGCAGCTGCTTCATGCGGCGGCACAGTTCGTAGCCGCTCATGTCGGGCAGGCCCACGTCGACGAGCGCCACGTCCGGCAGGTCGCCCGCCCGCATCCGTACGTCGAGTTCGATCAGGGCCTCGGCCGCGCTCGCGGCGAGCAGGACGCGGTGACCGTCCCTGCGCAGGACGGCGCTCAGCGCGTACCTGCTGGCCGGTACGTCATCGACCACCAGGACCGTGCTGACCGTATTCACTGCCTTGCCCTTGACGCTCACGCGGGACAGCCCCTCGGCGCGGAACGGGGCAGGCCGACTCGTGCCTGCCTCCTCAAGTTAGCGCTCCGCCGCACGCCCCGGGGGAAGACGGCGACAGCACGACCCGGACCGGTGGAGATCATCGAACTCGCACTGCCCGCAGACCGCTTGTCGCTAGAATCGTCCGCTTCCGCCCGCACGAGCCGCGGCGCGTACTGAACGTGCCCCGCACTCCCCTGCCGCAGGCGGCCGCGGCGATGTGCCCGCCGCCCGGCAGAACCTCGTGACCTTCGCCTTCCGCCGGACGTTCAACGGAGTGCCGCACCTCCCGTACTACTGAGGGACTTCATGACCCAGCACGTCACCGCCGCCCTTCCCGCCGACGCCTCGTCCGACGACTCCGCGCGCCGCGAGTGGTGGCGCGACGCCGTGATCTACCAGGTCTATCCGCGCAGCTTCGCCGACGGGAACGGCGACGGCATGGGCGATCTGCCGGGCATCACGGCCCGCCTGCCCCATCTGAAGCGGCTCGGCGTGGACGCCGTCTGGTTCTCTCCCTTCTACGCGTCCCCGCAGGCCGACGCCGGGTACGACGTGGCCGACTACCGCGCGGTCGACCCCATGTTCGGCACTCTGCCGGACGCCGCCGAGCTCGTACGGGAAGCGCACGCGCTCGGTCTGCGCGTGATCGTCGACGTGGTGCCCAACCACTGCTCGGACCAGCACGAGTGGTTCAAGGAGGCGCTGCGCGAGGGCGGCGGGTCACCGCTGCGCGAACGCTTCCACTTCAGGAGCGGGAAGGGCGATGACGGTCAACTGCCGCCCAACGACTGGGAGTCCGTCTTCGGCGGCCCGGCCTGGACGCGGGTCGATGACGGCGAGTGGTACCTCCACCTCTTCGCGTCCGAGCAGCCCGACTTCAACTGGGACCACCCGGCGGTGCACGAGGAATTCCACTCCATCCTGCGTTTCTGGCTCGACCTGGGCGTCGACGGCTTCCGCATCGACGTGGCCCACGGCCTGGTCAAGGCGGCGGGCCTGCCCGACATCGGCCACGAGGAGCAGGTGAGGCTGCTCGGCAAGCAGGCCGTCCCCTACTTCGACCAGGACGGCGTGCACGAGATCTACCGCAGCTGGCGGCGGATCCTCCAGGAGTACCCGGGCGAGCGCATCGCCGTGGCCGAGGCGTGGACGCCGACGGTGGAGCGCAGTGCGCGGTACCTGCGCCCCGACGAGCTGCACCAGGCCTTCAACTTCGAGTATCTGAGCACCGGTTGGGACGCGGCCGGGCTGCGTGACGTCATCGACCGCTCCCTGACCGCGATGAACGCCGTGGAGGCACCCGCCACCTGGGTGCTCTCCAACCACGACGTCGTGCGCCACGCCACCCGCTTCGCCGACGGGGATGCCGCGCGCGGTCTGCGCCGGGCGAAGGCGGCCACGCTCCTGATGCTGGCGCTGCCCGGCTCGGCGTACATCTACCAGGGCGAGGAGCTGGGCCTGCCCGAGGTGACCGAGCTGCCGGACGAGGTGCGCCAGGACCCGGCGTTCTTCCGCAGCACGGGGCAGGACGGCAAGCGCGACGGGTGCCGGGTGCCGATGCCGTGGTCCGGGCAGCGGGCGCCGTTCGGCTTCGGCCCGGTCGAGGGCGGCCCCAGCTGGCTGCCGCAGCCCGCGGCGTGGAAGGGCCTCACGGCCGAGGCGCAGGACGGCGATCCCGCATCCACCCTGGAGCTCTACCGCGGCGCGCTCGCCGTGCGCCGCGAGCACCCGGCGCTCGGCGCGGGCCGCGACGTGGAGTGGCTCGACGCCCCCGAGGGCGTCCTCGCCTTCCGCCGCACCTCGGCGCGCGGCACGTTCGTCTGCACGGTCAACCTCTCCGCCGCACCCGTCACGGTCTCCACCCCCGGCACCGTCCTCCTGTCCAGCGCGGACGTGACGCCCGGCGCCACCGCGACGAACCTGCCGGCAGATTCAACGGTCTGGTGGGCAGCCTGAGATGTGACCGGTACAGTCCAATCCTGTGACCGCGCGACTGGCCGACATCGCAGCGCAGGCGGGGGTCAGCGAGGCGACGGTCAGCCGGGTGCTCAACGGCAAGCCCGGCGTCGCCGGGGCCACCCGCCAGTCCGTGCTTGCCGCACTCGACGTGCTCGGCTACGAACGTCCGGTGCGGCTCCGCCAACGCAGCGCGGGCCTGATCGGGCTGATCACCCCGGAGCTGGAGAACCCGATATTCCCCGCGCTCGCGCAAGTCATCGGGCAAGCCCTGACCCGGCAGGGGTATACGCCGGTGCTCGCCACGCAGACGCCGGGCGGCTCCACCGAGGACGAGCTGACGGAGATGCTCGTGGACCGCGGTGTCAGCGGCATCATCTTCGTCTCGGGCCTGCACGCGGACACCTCCGCGGACATGCAGCGCTATGAGCGGCTGCGCGCGCAGGGGGTGCCCTTCGTGCTCGTCGACGGCTTCTCCCCCAAGGTGCAGGCGCCCTTCATCTCGCCGGACGACCGCGCCGCGATGCGCCTCGCGGTGACCCACCTCGTCTCCTTGGGGCATACACGGATCGGGCTCGCCCTGGGCCCCAAGCGGTTCGTGCCCGTACAGCGGAAGATCGAGGGGTTCGTACGCACGGTGCAGGATCTCCTCGCACTGACTCCCGGGGAGATCGAGTCCGAGTTCGTCCAGCATTCGCTGTACACGCTGGAGGGCGGGCAGGCGGCGGCATCCGCACTGATGGACCGCGGCTGCACGGCCGTCGTGTGCGCGAGCGACATGATGGCCCTGGGCGCGATACGGACGGCGCGGCAGCGCGGATTCGAGGTTCCCGACGACATCTCGGTGGTGGGATTCGACGACTCCCCGCTGATCGCGTTCACCGATCCGCCCCTGACCACGGTGCGTAAGCCCGTGCCGTCGATGGGGCAGGCGGCGGTACGCACGCTCCTGGAGGAGATCGGCGGCACGCCCGCCCCGCACAGCGAATTCGTCTTCATGCCGGAGCTGGTCGTTCGGGGTTCAACCGCTTCTTCCCCTCGGGGATGCACTCGTCCGTAGGGCGTAGAGAATGCGGCCTGAACCAGACCTTGGGATGATCGGGCGGATGGTCGGTATCTGGCAGACTCTGTGCCTATGGGTGAGATGACTGTGACGACACTGGAAGGCCAGCAGCGGCCCACCACATCACCCATCGCGGGCGAGCAAGAGGACCGCAATGGGCGGGCATTCCTGCGCCGCCTTCGCACGCCCCGACGCCCGCGGCTCTGGTTCGAGATCCTCCTGATCGCGGTGAGTTACTGGACGTACTCCCTGGTCCGCAACGCCGTGCCGGAGCAGAAGTCACAGGCCCTGCGCAACGCCGACTGGATCTGGCAGGCGGAGCAGCAGCTGGGGATCGCCGTGGAGCAGAGCGTCAACCACGCGGTGAACTCGGTGTCGTGGCTCATCGTCGGCATGAACTACTACTACGCGACGCTGCACTTCGTCGTGACGCTCGGTGTCCTCATCTGGCTGTTCCGCAAGCATCCGGGACGCTATGCGGCGACACGCATGGTCCTGTTCGCGACAACCGCCGTGGCGCTCCTCGGGTACTACCTCTACCCCCTGGCGCCCCCGCGCCTGATGAACGGCCACGACTTCATCGACACGGTCCTCGTCCACCAGACGTGGGGCTCCATGGCCTCCGGCGACCTCAAGCACATGTCGAACCAGTACGCGGCGATGCCCTCGATGCACATCGGCTGGTCCCTGTGGTGCGGCCTGACGATCTTCGCCCTGGCCTCGGTGCCGTGGGTCAAGGTGCTCGGCCTGCTCTACCCCACGGCGACCCTGATCGTGATCGTCGCCACCGCCAACCACTTCTGGCTGGACGCGGTGGGCGGCATGATCTGCCTGGCGTTCGGGTTCGCGGTGGCCTGGTTCTGGTACGGGGCGCAGCCGCACAAGCTGCCGCGTGAGGTCCCCGCCCCGGCGGCAGCTCAGGCCCCGTAGAACCTCTCCTCCATCACGGCCCGCGCCCTGCGCGTGGTCCGCCGGTAGTCGTCCAGCATGTCCCCCACGTGCCCGGGGTCGTAGCCGAGGTAGCGGCCCACCGCGGCCAGTTCCCGGCCGTCCGAGGGGAACGTGTCGCCGGCCCGGCCGCGCACCAGCATCACCGCGTTGCGCACCCGGGTGGCAAGGACCCATGCCTCGTCCAGGATCGCCGCGTCCTCGGTCGGGATCAGTTCCGCCGCGCAGGCCGCCGCAAGAGCTTCGCGGGTGCGGGTCGTGCGCAGGCCCGGTTCGACCCAGCCGTGCGTCAGCTGCATGAGCTGTACGGTCCACTCCACGTCCGAGAGGCCGCCGCGGCCCAGCTTGGTGTGCAGGGTGGGGTCGGCGCCGCGCGGCATGCGTTCCGCCTCCATGCGGGCCTTCAGGCGGCGGATCTCGCGGACCGCGTCGTCGCCGAGGCCCTCCGCCGGATAGCGCAGCGGGTCCACGAGCTCGATGAAGGCGCGCCCCAACTCGGCGTCGCCCGCGATGGGTTCGGCCCGAAGGAGCGCCTGGGACTCCCAGACGAGTGACCAGCGGCGGTAGTAGGCCTCGTACGACGCCAGGGTCCGCACCAGCGGGCCGCTCTTGCCCTCGGGGCGCAGGTCCGTGTCGATCAGGAGCGGCGGGTCGGCACTGGGGAGCTGGAGGAGCCTGCGCATCTCCGAGACCACCCTGGCGGCCGCTTTCCCCGCCTCGTGGTCCCCGACGCCCTCGCGCGGCTCGTGGACGAAGAGGACGTCGGCGTCCGAGCCGTAGCCCAGTTCGTGGCCGCCGAGGCGGCCCATGCCGATCACCGCGAACCGCACCGGGAGCGTGTCGCCCCAGCCCTCGCGGACCACCGCGCGCAACGTCCCCGCGATCGTGGCGGCCGTGAGGTCGGAGACCGCGTCGCCCACCCGGTCCACGAGCGCGCCGGGATCGGCCTCCGCGGGGCTCTCCTCGGTGCCGTACGAGCCGATGATGTCCGCCGCGGTCGTGCGGAACAGTTCGCGGCGGCGGACGCCTCGTGCCGCCGTCACCGCCTGTTCGGCGCCGTCCGCGCGGCCCACCGCGGCGAGGACCTCCTGCTCCAGGTGGGCGTGGTCGCGCGGTTCGAGGCCGCGCTGGTCGCCGAGCAGGGCCACCGCTTCGGGGGCGCGCATGAGGAGGTCGGGGGCAAGGCGTCCGGCGGACAGGACACGGGCGAGGTTCTCGGCGGCGGCGCCCTCGTCGCGCAGGAGCCGCAGGTACCAGGGGGTCTTGCCGAGCGCGTCGGAGACCTTGCGGAAGTTCAGGAGGCCCGCGTCGGGGTCCGCCGAGTCCGCGAACCAGCCCAGGAGCACGGGGAGCAGGGTGCGCTGGATCGCCGCCTTGCGGGTGACGCCGGATGCGAGGGCCTCCAGGTGGCGCAGGGCGGCGGCGGGGTCGTGGTAGCCGAGGGCCACCAGGCGTTCGCGGGCCGCCTCGGTGCTCAACCTGGTCTCGCCGGGCGCCAGTTGGGCGACGGCGTCCAGGAGCGGACGGTAGAAGAGCTTCTCGTGCAGGCGGCGCACGACCGAGGTGTGCCGCTTCCACGCACGGTTCAGCTCGGTGATCGGCTCCGTGCGCATGCCCAGGGAGCGGCCGATGCGCCGCAGGTCCGCGTCGTCCTCGGGGATCAGATGGGTGCGGCGCATCTTGAACAGCTGGATGCGGTGCTCCAGGGAGCGCAGGAAGCGGTAGGCGTCGTCGAGCTGTACGGCGTCCACGCGCCCCACGTAGCCGCCGGCGGCGAGCGCTTCGAGGGCGACCAGGGTCGAGCCGCTGCGGATCGAGGTGTCGCCGCGGCCGTGCACCAACTGCAGCATCTGTACGGCGAATTCGACGTCCCGCAGCCCGCCGGGGCCCAGCTTCAGCTCGCGGTCGACCTCGCCCGCCGGGATGTTCTCGACCACCCGGCGGCGCATCTTCTGCACGTCGGGCACGAAGTTGTCGCGCTCGGCCGCGTGCCAGACCAGCGGCGCGAGCGTGGTGACGTACTCCTCGCCGAGGGCCAGGTCACCGGCGACCGGGCGGGCCTTGAGGAGCGCCTGGAACTCCCAGGTCTTGGCCCAGCGCTGGTAGTAGGCGAGGTGGCTGCTGAGGGTGCGCACCAGGGGGCCGTTGCGGCCCTCCGGGCGGAGGTTGGCGTCGACCGGCCAGATCGTGCCCTCGACCGTGGTCTCCGAGCAGATCCGCATCATGTGCGAGGCGAGCCGGGTGGCCGCCTGGACGGCCTTGCCCTCGTCGGCGCCGTCCACCGCCTCGCCGACGAAGATGACGTCGACGTCCGACACGTAATTCAGCTCGTGGCCACCGCACTTGCCCATCGCGATGACCGCGAGCCTGCACTGCGATGCATCCGCCGGGGCCGCCGCCTCGGCCATGGCGAGCGCGGCGCGCAGGGTCGCCGTCGCGAGGTCCGCGAGCTCGGCCGCCGCCTCGGCGACGTCCGTCGTGCCGCAGACGTCACGTGCCGCTATGGCGAGCAGGCAGCGGCGGTAGGAGACGCGCAGCGAGACCGGGTCGGTGGCGTCCTCAAGGCCGCGCTCGAACTCCTCGACGCCGGGGTGCAGGTCGGCCAGCTCGTACGTGGCCAGGGCCCGCCAGTCGCCGGGGTGCCTCGCCAGGTGATCGGCGAGGGCCTCGGACGCGCCGAGCACGCCGAGGAGCCGGTCACGCAGCGGCTTGGCGCTGACCAGGGTGTCGAGGAGCTCCCGGCGGCTGAGGTCGTCGGGCTGCCCCTCGACCAGGCGCAGCAGACCGAGGAGGGCCAGGTCCGGGTCGGCGGTGGCGCTCAGGGCGTCGAGGAGCACCGGGTCGGTCCGCACCGCGGACAGCTCGGGAGCCCCGAGGAGCCGCTCGGCGGCGGACGGATCGGTGAAGCCGTGCCGCAGCAGCCGCGTGAACGTACTGCTCCTGCGCCCTTGCGGCAGTGTCATCCCCGCGCCTCCGTTCGATCTTCCTGGACCGAGCCTACGGCCTGACCGATGAGTTCTGCCCGCGTGCGGAGTCCGCACTTGGACGGGAACATTGTCGGCAGCAACAGGAGGCGGACCATGCCGAGCAGGGAACCGCGTACGGAACTGGACGCCCGGTACAGCAGTGCGGGGGCCGCCGCGACCCCGTGGTCCGACGCCGTGCGGCAGCTCAGGGCGGCCGAGCTCTTCTGGATCTCGTCCGTACGCCCCGACGGGCGCCCGCACGTCACACCGCTGCCCGCGGTCTGGCTGGACGACGCGCTGCACTTCTGCACGGGCCCCGGGGAGCGCAAGGCACGGAACGTGGCGGCCAACCCCGAGGTCGTGCTGACGACGGGCGTGAACCTCTGGGACAAGGGCTACGACCTGGTCGTCGAGGGCCCGGCGGTCCGGATCACGGACGAGGCGAGGCTGCGGCGCCTCGCTGCGGCCTGGGAGGAGAAGTACGGCAGCTTCTGGCACTACGAGGTGCGGGACGGCTGCTTCCACCACGGGGCGGGCCATGCGTACGTCTTCGAGGTGGCGCCGCGTACGGCGTTCGGCTTCGGCAAGGGAGAGCCGTTCAGCCAGACGCGGTGGCGGTTCGGGTGAGGCCGCGGCGGCGCCGGAGCGGACGCCGCCGTTCACGCTGACAGGTCCCCGGAGCCCTGATGTACTCGGCCCATGGAATACACACTCGAGGTGATCCCGCTCCCCGTCAGTGACGTCGACCGGGCCAAGGAGTTCTACCGCGACAAGCTCGGGTTCCACGTGGACATCGACACGGAGGTCATGCCGGGCATGCGCATCGTCCAGCTGACCCCGCCGGGCTCCGGCTGTTCCATCGCCCTCGCCGACACCCTCTGGGACACGATGGACGGTCCCACCCCGGCCCCCGGTTCCTACCAGGGCCTGCAGCTGTGCGTGGCCGACGCGAAGGCGGCGCACGCGGAGCTGACGGCGCGCGGCCTTGACGTCAGCGAGCCGGTGGCGCACGCACCGCAGGACGGCGGCACGTTCATGTACTTCAAGGACCCGGACGGTAATGGCTGGGCGATCCAGGAGTACCGGGTGCGGGCGGAGACGCCGTTGCGGGCGGCGATCGTCAGCTCCCTTTAGGGGCGGGCGGACGGGTGGCCCGGCGGACGCGTCCGCTGCTCGTGTGCGGACCGCCCGTCGGCGCCGTCGGCTCATTCCGTTCTCAGCTCGCGGCTGTTGGCCCGGTTCTTCGCGATGTTCCGTGTCTTCTTGGTGCGCGCCGACTCGGCGACCACGGCGAGTACCGCAGGCGACATCGACCACTGGGCGAGGTGGCGCTGCATCCAGTCCGTGACCTCCGCCAACTCGTCCGGTGTCGGCACGTGACCGTCCTTGACGGACAGGTAGAACAGCCAGTCCTGGATGCGACGGCGGATGAACTCACGGAAGGACTCCACCGTGAGCTGATCGAGCTCCGGCAGCAGCTCGTCCGACCACTGCCGGAACTCGTCAGGACCGGTCACCTTCCACGCAATCTCGTCCACGAGGGCGACCACCGCCCCCTTGGAGATCGACTCGAAGGGGTCCCGCAGCATCGTGGCCACCACCGCACGGTCCCGGTCACGGCTCCGTGAGGAAGCGATCACCGAGACAACGCGTCGGTACGCGGACCCTCGCACGTGCTCGTCCGCAACGGCTTCGTCGACGTCCACGTCGGTGATGCCGGCCTGCGCCAGCAACTCGGCCACATCGGAATGCAATGTCATCGCTTCATCCCTTCTCGCAGGCCTCCTTGGCGGCCTTGACCTGCTTCGCTTCCTCCTGGTCCCGCTGACTTCGCCAGCCGAGCTTCCTGACGGCGGTCCTGATCTGCGGCTTGAAATGCTCCACCGCTTGTCGCTGTTTGCGATTGAGCTCCGGTTCGCCCTTACGGGGGTGGCCGTTCTGCCCGATTCTCACCTCGCGGCCCCCACCACCGGTGACATGGGCGTGCGCCGGTGGGTCGACGTCGTACTCGTGCACGACGATGCGCACGCCGTTCTTGCTGACGTCGAGGAGGGAAAGGCCGAGCGGGTCGATCCACATGAACGGGTTGGGCACGTAACTGTGCGGCGCGAAACCACCGTTCAGACCGATCGGGTCCGAGGTGAGGTAGCGGGCGGTCTCGGGGTCGTAGTGCCGGAAGAAGTTGTAGTGCATCTCCGTCTCGGGGTCGTAGTACTGACCGGGGAAGCGCAGGGGTGTGTAGGCGGTGGCGCCGCGGTTCCAGACCGTGCTGCCCCAGAGGGTGGTCCTGGTGCGCCAGGCGATGTCGCCCTGTTCGTCGAGGAGCTCGGTCGGGGTGCCGACGATGTCGGTGACGATGGCGTAGAAGCGGGCGTCCACTTCTTCGTCGGTGAGGTGTTTGCGCTCTGTCTGGGCCAGGGGGCGCAGGCCGATGTGGTCCCAGGTCAGGGTCACTGATTCCGGTGTGCCCGGGGTGCGGCTCGTCTGTTCGCAGAGGGTCATGCCGTCCCAGGTGAAGTCGACCTGTTCCGCCACCCCCTGTTCCGTCGTGCGCTGTTTGGACACCCGGCGCCCCAGGGGGTCGTACAGGTAGCGCCACCTCGTGCCGTCGGGGGTCACCACGGACGTGAGGCAGTCATCTGCGTCCCATTCGTAGTGCCAGGTGTCGGGCTTGCGGGACAGGCGGGTCTTCTGGCGCAGGGTGGTGCGACCCGCTGTGTCGCGTTCGTAGCGGACGTCGCCCGCCGCGGTGATACGGGTGCCGGTGTAGGTGCGGGGGCCTGTCGCCTCCTGGCCCGGCATCGCGGCCGGCCAGGACGCGGCGGTCTGGTTGCCCGCCTCGTCGTAGGCGTAGGTCTCCGTCCAGCCCGACGCGCGGACCGCGGTGACCCGGCCCGCCACATCCAGGTCGAAGTGCCGCGTGCCGCCAAGGCGGTCCTTCATGCCGGTCAGATGGCCGTCCGCGCGGTACGCGTAGGCACGGTGCTGGATACGCGCACCGGCCGGGCCCACCAGATCCTGTGTCGAGAGGCGGCCCATGGCGTCGTACACGTTCGTCAGGGTCAGAGCCTCGCCGACCGTGCGGGTGAGTTCCCGGCCCGCCTCGTCGTGCGTGAACGCCAGCCTCCGGCCGGACGAGGTCATTTCGATGCGGTTGCCGGCCGCGTCGTAGGTCCAGGTGCTCGTCGCGCCGGAGGGTGTCGTGCGGCCGGTCCGGCGGCCCAGTGCGTCGTAGGTGTAGGTCATGGTTCGGCCGTTGACCGTCTCCGAGAGGAGATGGCCGGACCTGTCCCACTCCAGGGTCAGTGTCACGTCCGGGCCCACCGCCTCGGTGAGGCCGCCTGCCGCGTCGTAGGCGTAGCGCGTGATCGCGGCGCCTGCCACGCTCTTGGTGACCGTCCGGCCGAGCACATCCCGTTCGAAGGCGATCTCGTCGCCTGCGGCTGTCGTACGGGTCACCAAGTCGCCCACCGCGTCATGGGTGTAGGTCAGGGTGCGGTCGTCGAAGTCCGTCTCCGCCACCAAGCGGCCCGCCGCGTCATATTCGTAACTCCAGGTCAGACCCTGCGGGTTGGTGACCTTGCGGAGCTGGAGCTGGGTGTCGTGGGCGAACTCGTAGCGGACGCCGTCGGGGTCCGTGCGGGCCGCGATCAGGTCGAAGTGCGAGTGCTCGTACGTCGAGGTCGCGCCCATCCCGTCCGTGTGCGAGGTGCAGTTGCCCTCGGCGTCGTACGTCCACGACTCGGTCGAACCGTCCGGCTCCGTACGCCGTGCCAGTTTGCCCTCCACCGTCCACTCGAGCCGCGAGATCGCGCCCGTCGGGTCCGTGATCGTGTGCGCGCGGCCGAAGGCGTCACGGTCATAGCGGGACACCGCGCCCAGCTGGTCCCTGACTTCCAGTGGCAGGCCCGCAGCGTCACAGCGCTGCTCGATGGTGTGGCCGAGGGGGTCCGTGACGGTGGACACGGCTCCGTTGGCGTGGTGGGTGAAGTGGTGGGTCGTGCCGTCGTGGGCGGTCATGCTGGTGCAGTTGCCGTACTCGTCCCAGGTCTGGCGCTGGACGGTGCCGTCCGTGCCGACCATCTCGACCGGCAGGTTGAGGTCGTTGTACACCGCGCTGGCGCATGTGCCGTCCGCAGGACGTATCGCGGTCAGATTGCCGCGCTCGTCCCAGGTGTTCTCGGTACGGCGCCCCAGCTCGTCGGTGCGGGCGAGCAGGTTGCTCCAGCTGTCCCACTCGGTGTGAACGGTGCCGCCCAGTGGGTCCGTCTCGGACAGGAGCTGGCGGAGGTCGTTGTAGCGGTAGACGGTGGTGTGGCCGAGGGCGTCGGTGTAGCGGGTTTCCCGCTCATCGGGGCGGTACTCGATGGTGCAGGCCAGGTGCCCCGCGGTGCTCTCGCCGCGGACGCAGCGGTCCTCGTCGTCGTAGGTGAAGCGGTACCAGGAGTCGTTGCTGTCGGTCCAGGACGTGATGCGGTCCCGGTCGTCGTAGTCCAGACGCAGCCGCGGGCCCGCCGAGTTGTGGACCTCGGCCAGATTGCCGACCTCGTCGTAGCCGTACGCGGCTACGAGGGTGCTGCCGGTACCGGCGCCGGGGGTGAGCAGACGCAGTGCGGTGACGCGGTCGTCGTCGGTGTCCACCTTCAGGTGGTAGCCGCCGGTGTGGCGTACCGCCGTGGGTGCGCCGGTGGCGTCGTGGTCGATGTCGATGCGGTTGCCGTTGCGGTCGGTGATGGCTCGCAGGGGCAGGGTTTCGTGCCGCTCTCCGGCAAGGGGGTCCTTGTCCACCGTGTCGGGCGTGTCCGTCGCCTCTGTCGCGTCGGGCATGACCGGGAGGAAGTGACGGACGCGGCCGGTGTGCGGGTCGGCGGCCGTGACCGTGCCCGCGTCGTCGATGGCCAGCGGCCAGCGGGGGCCGTGGGCGGGGAGCACCGGTTCACCGCCGGGTTCGGGGTGGGGATAGGACAGCAGCTGGCCGTCCTCGGTAACGTAGATCAGCCCCTTGTCGTCGATCACGACCCGCTCGTCCAGCGTCGAGGCCCATGAGTCGCCGTACCAGTGGCCCCAGCCGTACGTGGACAGGTGCGTGCGCTGGAGGACGAGGGGGAGCAGACCCGGCAGTTCGACGTCGGTCTTCTCCATGAGCATTTCGCCGGAGATCATGTCGATGGGGTCGCCGTTCTTGCAACGTCCCTTGGCGGGCTTGCCCTTGCCGACGACGTCGTCGGCCCCCTTGCGCAGCCCGCCCTTGCCGAACCCCTTGCCGAGTCCCTTGAGGCCGGCCTTGAGGCCCTTCATGCCCTTGGCGAGGCCGCGGAGGGAGGTCAGCCCCTTCATGCCGGGGATGCAGTCCAAGGCGGCGAAGGCGACGTCGAGCAGCCCTGCTTCCCCCTTGGCGTATTTGTTGAGGGTGTCGGCGAGGACGACGAGAGCGGCGACGAGGACGATGGCGGCGAGGATGGGCCCGCCGATGATCATGGCGATGACGCCGAGGACGGCGACGACGACCTTGCAGACGGCGACGATGGTGTCCCAGTTGTCGGTGACCCAGTCGCCGACCTCCTCCCACCACTTGCGGTTCTGGATCCCGGCGTCGGAGGCCTCTTCCAGCTTCTTCTTCGCCGTACCGGCCGCGCCCTCGCGCATCTTGCGGGCGTCCTCGGCCATCTTCTTCGCCGCGTCCAGGTTGCTCTGCGCGGCGGTGACGTCGGACTTGGCGGCGGTCTGGGCCTTCTCGGCGGAGTCGGCGTTGCGGGTGGCGGCCTTGACCTTGTCCGGGTCGGGCTTGGGCACGTCCTTCCCGGAGTCCTTGTCGTCCTTGTACTTGTCGGCTTCCTTGCCCGCCTTGTCCACCCACGAGTCCGCCGAGGTCAGACGGGTCTGGGCGGCGGAGAGGCTGGTCTGCGCCTCGCGGCCCTTGGCGAGGGCCTTGTCGGCCAGGGCCTGGGAGCGTTCCAGCTCCGGCCAGTACGTGGACAGCGCGTCGCCGGCCATCTCGTAGCTCTTCTTGAGCTTCTTCAGCTTGCCCGGCGCGTCCTCGAACTCCGCCGTGAACGACTCGGCCGTTTTCCCGGCCCAGGTGAGGATCGCGTCCTCGCCCGCCATCCCCTTGATGTCCCGGAGCACCTTCGACACGTCGTCGGCGAAGTCGTGCAGATTCTTGGCCAGGTTCCGCACCCGGTCCGGATCACCGGGGGTCGGGTCCTTGTCCAAGTCAAGTACATGCCAATCCGCCGGACGATTCCCCGCCATCCTGCAACCCCCGTCACGCGTTCCCCGCTAGCCACTCCGTGCGGAACGGTAAGTTACTAGATTTGCTGGTGGGGAGGGGTGCCGGAGGTTGATCGGTTACCAGATGCGGACGTTGGCGCCCCGCCCCGGCGCCCACGGCCCTCACCCCCGCCTAACGCTTCGGGGCCACCGGTCCCAGACCGGCGGCCCCGAAGGCGTGATGCGGTGAGAACCGCTCCGACCCGCGCTTACAACACCGGCAGGTTCTTGCGAAGCTCGAAGGCCGTGACCTCCGACCTGTACTCCTCCCACTCCTGCTTCTTGTTGCGCAGGAAGAAGTCGTACACGTGCTCCCCCAGCGTCTCGGCCACGAGCTCGCTGCGTTCCATCAGCGCGATCGCCTCGCCCAGGTTCTGGGGAAGCGGCTCGATGCCCATCGCGCGGCGTTCCGCGTCGCTCAGGGCCCAGACGTCGTCGTCGGCGCCCGGCGGGAGTTCGTAGCCCTCCTCGATGCCCTTGAGGCCGGCGGCGAGCAGGACCGCGTACGTCAGGTACGGGTTCGCGCCCGAGTCGATCGAGCGGACCTCCACCCGGGCGGAGCCGGTCTTGCCGGGCTTGTACATGGGCACGCGGATGAGCGCGCTGCGGTTGTTGTGGCCCCAGCAGATGTACGAGGGTGCCTCGCCGCCCGCGCCTGCCGTGCGCTCCGAGCCGCCCCAGATGCGCTTGTAGGAGTTCACCCACTGGTTGGTGACCGCGGAGATCTCGGCGGCGTGCTTCAGGAGGCCCGCGATGAAGGAGCGGCCCACCTTGGAGAGCTGGTACTCGGAGCCGGACTCGTAGAAGGCGTTGCGGTCGCCCTCGAAGAGGGAGAGGTGCGTGTGCATGCCCGAGCCGGGGTGCTCGGAGAACGGCTTCGGCATGAAGGTCGCATTGACCCCCTGCTCAAGCGCGACCTGCTTCATGACCAGGCGGAACGTCATGATGTTGTCCGCGGTGGAGAGCGCGTCCGCGTAACGGAGGTCGATCTCCTGCTGGCCCGGCGCGCCCTCGTGGTGGCTGAACTCGACCGAGATGCCCATGGATTCGAGCATGGTGATCGCCTGGCGGCGGAAGTCCATGCCGACGTTCTGCGGGGTGTGGTCGAAGTAGCCGGAGTTGTCGGCGGGGGTGGGGCGCGAGCCGTCGAGCGGCTTGTCCTTCAGGAGGAAGAACTCGATCTCGGGGTGGGTGTAGAAGGTGAACCCGAGGTCGGAGGTCTTGGCCAGGGCACGCTTGAGGACATAGCGCGGGTCCGCGAAGGACGGGGAGCCGTCGGGCATCAGGATGTCGCAGAACATACGGGCGGTGCCGGGGGCCTCCGCGCGCCAGGGCAGTACCTGGAACGTCGACGGGTCCGGCTTGGCGATCATGTCCGACTCGTACACCCGGGCGAATCCCTCGATCGCCGAGCCGTCGAAGCCGATGCCCTCGTCGAAGGCCTGCTCGAGCTCAGCGGGAGCCACCGCGACCGATTTCAGGAAGCCGAGGACATCCGTGAACCACAGGCGTACGAACCGGATGTCGCGCTCCTCAAGAGTCCGGAGCACGAATTCCTGCTGCTTGTCCATCTTCCGATTCCACCCATCCTTGCTGGTCAGGCCGCCTGCGTCCACGCTGTGCCAACGTTCGGGGACACATCGGGGCACATGAGCATCCCACCACACGGTTTCGAGCGCGTTGCGGGCCATGTGCCGCCCTGTGCCCATAGTGCCTGCTGATCGGCGCGCCCGTAACAGCGGGCGGCTCCGACTACCCCTACAGCCCGCCGGGCTCGCCCATTACGATCAGCGAACCGCTCCACCTCGTTCCGCATGTTCCACATGTTCTGCCCCGCGCGTCCCGCCCTTTACGTCGTCACCGCCGAAGGACACACCATGGGTTCCGCCAAGAAGTCGAGCACCGCGTCCCGCAAGGCCCGAATAGAGGAGATGCGCAAGGCAGAGCGCGCACGCGACCGCCGGGGGCGGATCATCACGATCACCCTGAGCACCGTGGTGGTCGCCGCGCTCGCCGTGGGCGGTGTCATCCTCTTCCAGAAGGGCGACGACTCCGACACGGCCGGGGACGGGAACGCGGCGCCCACGTTCAAGACGACCGCGGACGGCGAGAAGGTCTGGGACGCCAAGAAGCTGGGCCGCACGCACGTCACCAAGGACGTCAGCTACTCGATGACCCCGCCGGTGGGCGGCGACCACGACCAGGTGTGGATGAACTGCAACGGCGACGTCTACAAGGACGAGCTCCCGGAGCGCAACGCCGTGCACTCCCTGGAGCACGGCGCGGTCTGGGTGACGTACAACGACAAGGCGAAGCCCGCGGACCTGAAGAAGCTGGAGCAGAAGGTGAAGCAGACGCCTTACTCGCTGATGAGTCCGGTCAAGGACCAGAAGGACCCGGTCATGCTGTCGGCCTGGGGTCACCAGCGCACGGTGACCGGCGCGGACGACCCGAAGGTCGGCTCCTTCTTCTCCACGTACGTGCAGGGCAAGCAGACCCCTGAGCCGGGCGCCGCCTGCACGGGTGGCAAGTCCCAGTGAGGCGGCACACCTGCTGGGCCGTGGGGGCCGTGGCCGCGGTGGTGGTGGCCGGCGGCGGGATCACGGTCGCGGTCGCCTCGTCGAACGGCTCGTCCGGCGCGTCCGTCCCGGCCACGGAGTCGGCCGACGCGGGCTTCGCCAGGGACATGGCCACGCATCACCAGCAGGCCGTGGAGATGTCGTACATCGTGCGCGACCGCACGAAGGACGAGGAGATCCGCCGCCTCGCGTACGACATCGCCCAGACCCAGGCGAACCAGCGGGGCATGCTGCTCGGCTGGCTCGACCTGTGGGAGCTGCCGAAGGTGCCCGCGAATGCGCCGATGGAGTGGATGGGCATGGGCGACATGCCGCCCGGCGAGGACGGCGCCCTGATGCCGGGGATGGCGACGAACACCGAGCTGAAGAAGCTCGGGAAGCTGGACGGGCGGGCCGCCGAGGTGCGCTATCTCCAGCTGATGATCAAGCACCACAAGGGCGGGGTCCATATGGCCGAGGGGTGTGTGGACCGGTGCGAGGTGGGGGCGGAGGTGCGGCTCGCGAAGGGGATGGTGGCTTCGCAGGAGTCGGAGATCGAGCTGATGACGGATCTGCTGAAGGCGCGGGGCGCGAAGCCGTAGTCGTAGTCGCGGGGCCTTGTGCGCACCGTTATCACCGGCTCCGCCGAGTTCGTCCTCAAACGCCGGACGGGCTTGATTCGTCATCCCGTCCGGCGTTCGAGGACATCCCCCGAAAAGCGTCAAGCCATCCGCGGCAGCTCCTCCCTGAGCAACCGCCCCCGCAACTCCTCCCCCCGCACGAACCGCTCGACCTCCCCCACCGCGTACTCCCCGAGCCGCCGCACCTCGCTCCCCTGCGCCCCCGCGACATGCGGGGTGACAAGGACGTTCGGCAGCACGAGGAGGGGATGCCCGGCAGGCAGCGGCTCGGGGTCCGTCACGTCCAGGAACGCGTCCAGGCGCCCCGCCCCGCATTCGCGGGCCAGCGCCCGGGTGTCGACCAGTGAGCCCCGCGCCGTGTTGATGACGGTGCCCCCGTCCGGGATCAGCTTCAGCATCTCCTCGCTCACCATGCCCTGCGTCTCGGGGAGTTGGGGCGCGTGGACGCTGACGATCGAGCTGCGCCGGCACAGTTCGGGCAGGTCGACCAGTTCCACGCCGAGCCCTGCCGCCTCCTCCCGGCTGACGTAGGGGTCGGTGAGCAGCACGCGCCAGCCGGCGTCGGACGCGCGCAGCGCCGCGATGACCCCGCGGCCGATGCGGGAGGCCCCGATGATGCCGACGATGCGGGCGTCGGCGCCCGTCCGTTCGGTGAAGGGCGGCCACCCGGAGGAGTAACCCGCCGCTGTCGGGAGCGCACCCTTCGCCGCGAAGGTGATCGCGGCGAGCGTATAGGCAACGACGGGCCCGGCGTTCGCGTCGGCCGCCGAGGAGACCACCACGCCCCGGTCCCACAGCGCGTCCGTCACCACGGGTTTCACCGATCCTGCGGCATGCACGAGGACCCGCAGACGGGGAGCGTGGGCGAGGACATCGGCCGTGAGCGGCGGGCAGTTCCAGCCGGTGACCAGGATCTCCGCCTCGGCGAGGACGGCGCGGGCGTCGGCATCGGTGAGGGAACCGCTGAGCAGCCCGGGCGCCAACTCCACGCTGCGGGCCAGGCGTTCGCGGATGTCGGGGGCGAACACCCGGTCCGCCACGTCAGCGCTCATGGCGAGTGCCGTGATCGGTGCGCCGACCGCCGGACTGGCCGTCGGACCGATCGCCGGACTGGCCGCCGGACTGATCGGTGGAGCCTTCAACTCTGCCTGGTCTGCCACGCGTGACCATCCCTCGTAGTAACCGGTTACCCAACAGCGCCTGGAGGCTAGGCCGAAGTCGGGACGCCGGTCAAGAGATCGCGGGGTCAGGGGGGTTGACCGGCGGTAGTAACCGCTTTAGATTCCGGTCACCTTGTTCCGACGACGGAGGGGCTGCCGTGTCAGCGGTGACGAAGGACCGGACGGAAACCGAGGCGGTGAAGCCGCCCGGCAAGCGCATTAATCGCCCAAATGGCAACGAACTCAAGCGTGATGAGCGCTGGAAACGGTTTCGCTCCTCGCGAGTCCTGTTGCTGCTCATGGTGCCGGGGGTCGCGTACTTCCTGGTGTTCCACTACGGCGCGTTCATCGGGAACGCCGTCGCCTTCAAGGAGTACGTCCCCTTCGACGGCCTCTGGGCCAGTCCCTGGGTCGGCTTCGAGAACTTCGACCGGATGTTCGGCGACCCGGACTTCTGGCACGCGACCTGGAACACGCTCTTCCTCGCGGTGCTCCAGCTCGTCTTCTTCTTCCCGGTTCCGCTGGGCCTGGCCCTACTCCTGCACAGCCTGACGTCGGACCTGACGCGGCGCTTCGTGCAGTCGGTGGTCTACCTCCCGCACTTCCTGTCGTGGGTCATCGTCGTCGCCCTGTTCCAGCAGGTGCTCGCCGACACCGGCCTGCTCAACTCCGTTCTGGGGCAGGCGGGTCTGCACTCCGTCGACATCATCGGCAACCCGGACGCGTACCCCGCGCTCGTCGTCGCGCAGGTCGTCTGGAAGGACGCCGGCTGGGGCACGATCATCTTCCTCGCCGCGCTGATGCAGGTGGACGAGCAGCAGTACGAGGCCGCCGCCATCGACGGGGCGGGCCCCTGGCGCCGCTTCTGGCACGTGACGCTGCCGTCCATCCGGCCGGTCGTCATCCTGCTGCTGATCATGCGGCTCGGCGACATCCTCTCCGTCGGCTTCGAACAGATGCTGCTGCAACGCCAGTCGGTGGGGCCCGAGGCCGGTGAGGTGCTCGACACCTTCGTCTTCTGGCAGGGCATCGTCGGCGGCGACACCGGATACGCCGCGGCGGCGGGCCTGTTCAAGGGCGTGGTCGGCGCGATTCTCGTCTTCGCGGCCAACAAGGTCGCCCATCGCCTCGGCGAGCAGGGGGTCTACAAGTGAGTACGAGCACGAAAACCGCCGCGATACGCCCCGGGCGAGCGGCACGCCCCGTGCGACCTGCACGCCCCACCCGCACCGCACGCCCCCCACGCCCCTCCTGGATGGAGAAGCCGAAGCCGGTCACCCAGGTGGCCAAGGCCCTGGCGATCGTCACCATCCTGATCATGGTCTTCGTGCCGTTCCTCGTCATCATCTCGACGTCGTTCGCCTCGAACCGCGAGGTCATCGCCAACGGCGGCTGGGTCCTGTGGCCCACGCACCCGACCCTGCGCGCCTACGAGCAGGTCTTCGAGGGCGGCATCGTCACCAAGGCCCTCGGGGTCAGCGCCGCCGTCACGATCATCGGCACCCTCGCCTCGCTCGCGTGCACCACGTTCCTCGCGTACGCGCTGAGCCGTCCCAAGGTGTACGGCGGAAAGCCGATCCTCCTCGTCGTCCTGTTCACGTTCCTCTTCCCGCCCGGCATGATCCCCGCGTTCCTGCTCGTCAAGGGCATGGGAATGCTGGAGAGCTACAGCGCCCTGATCGTCCCCGTCCTCATCAACGTCTTCAATCTGGTCGTCCTGCGCGGCTTCTTCCAGGGCGTTCCCGAGGAGCTCTACGAGGCCGCGCGGCTCGACGGCGCGAACGACTGGCAGATCCTGTGGCGGGTCGTCCTTCCGCTCTCCAAGGCGGCCCTCGCGGTGGTCGGCCTCTTCTACGCGGTGAGCTACTGGAACGCCTGGTTCCATGCCTCGATCTATCTGGAGTCCGATCACTGGCCGCTCCAGCAGGTCCTGCGCACGTACGTCATGGGCGGCTCGCAGATCGCGGACACCGGACTCAGCGACGCCGCGAACGTCTCGGCGCCGCAGACGATGCAGATGGCGGTCCTGGTGATCGCGACCGTGCCGATCCTGATCGTCTACCCCTTCCTCCAGAAGTACTTCACCAAGGGCGTGCTCACGGGCGCCATCAAGAGCTGAGCCACCCCTCTCCAGACTCCGTATGTCCAAGCATGTCCGAGCATGTCCGAAAGGTTGACACTGTGTCCGGTTCCTCGATGTCGCGCCGTACGCTGCTGCGCTCCATCGCCGTCGGCGGGGCCGCGGTCGCGGCCCCCTCCCTGCTCACCGCCTGCTCCACCGGCTCCGGCGGCGGCGGTTCGGTCAGCAACGCCAACAAGAAGGCGGCGCCCTGGCCGACGTACACCCCCGCCAACGGCCCGAAGCCGGACCTCGCGCCCACCACCGAGGGCGTGCAGCCCGGCTTCACCAAGTACCCGGAGAAGCTGGTCGCCGCGACCGCCGAGAAGCCGGGCAACGGCAAGCAGAAGATCAAGGTCATGACCATCACCTACGGCACCCCGCCGAAGCCGGTCGGATCGAACAAGTTCTGGCAGGCGATGAACGAGGCCCTCGGTGTCGAGGTCGAGTTCTCGGTCGTCCCGGACGCGGACTTCCGCTCCAAGATGTCCACGCTGATGTCCGGCGACGACCTGCCCGACATGATCAACTTCGGTGGCGGCTACGTCCTGCCGCGCGAGTCGCAGTTCGTGAAGTCACGCTGCGAGGACCTCTCGGACCACCTCTCCGGGGACGCGGTCAAGGACTACCCGAACCTCGCCAACATCCCCACGTACGCGTGGGAGGGCATGGGCCGCGTCTCCGGCGGCATCTACGGGCTTCCGATCGAGCGCGCCAAGGTGCAGGGCGCGATATTCATCAACCGCGAGGCCTTCGACAAGGCGGGCTACAAGCCGGGTATGGCGGCGGCCGACTTCCAGTCGATGGCACGCGAGGCCTCGCGGAACAAGAAGTACGCGCTCGGCGGCTCGTCCGTCGGCTTCTTCGGCTACCTCTACCACGCGATGTGGCACGGCGCGCCGAACCAGTGGCAGATCAAGAACGGCAAGGTCACCGACATGTACGGGACCGACGAGTTCAAGGCCGCCCTGGAGTACATGTCCAAGATGCGCAAGGACGGCTCGTACAACTCCGACGCCACCTCGATCTCCCAGGTCGACCTGAAGACGCAGTTCTACAACGGCACGGTCCGCTCGATGAACGACGGCTGGGGCGCGGTCATCTCCAACGCGCAGGGCATCAAGGACGAGTTCACGCTGGACGCCGCCGTGCCGTACGTGGTCGACGGCGCGACGCCCGTCTACCAGCAGAACCGCGGCTGTTTCGGCTACACCGTCATCAAGAAGGCGTCCAAGGACCGCGTCAAGCTGATGCTGCGGGTCCTGGACTGGCTGGCATCGCCGTTCGGCTCCAAGGAGTACGAGCTGATGCACTCGGGCGTCGAGGGCACGCACTTCGAGTACGACAAGAGCGGCGACCCGATCCCCACCTCGCTCGGCCTGGTGGAGAACAAGACGAACCTCCCCTTCGCCTACCTCATGGACGCGCCGCAGCCGCTGTACTTCCCCGGCTTCGCCGACCTCACCGAGCGGCTGCACACGTGGGAGAAGGCGGTCGTGCCGAACCTCGTGCGCGACGACCACTGGGGCCTGATGTCGGACACGTACAACCGGCAGGGCGCGTCAATGCAGCAGGTCGTCGAGGACGGTGTCACGGCGATCGTCTCGGGCCGCAAGAAGCTGTCCGACTGGGACGCCGTCTACAAGAAGTGGCAGACGCAGGGCGGCGAGAAGTCCCGCGAGGAGTTCGCGAAGGAGTACGAGGCGGCGCACTGATCCCCGGCGGGCGCCGGATGCGCGCGGGCGCGGGATGATGGGTCCGGGGCAGGCTGCGGACAGGCTGCCGTGGGGGCAACCCCGCCCCGGATTCGGTTACTTGTACCTGAGGACTCGAGGACTTGAGGAGACACAGTGGGTGAGCGGGTCACCATCCGCGATGTGGCGGCGCGGGCGGGCGTCTCGGTCGCGACCGTCTCGCGGGTCCTCGCGGGCAACTACCCGACGTCCACGGCGTCGCGCGCGAAGGTGCTGCGGGCCGTCAAGGACCTCGACTACGTCGCCAACGCGCACGCGCGCGCGTTGGCGGGCGCGGGCCGCAAGACGATCGCGGTGCTCATGTTCGACGTGGTGAGCTCCTTCTACGCGCAGGTGGCGCAGGGCGTGGAGATGGAGGCCGCCCAGCGGGGCCGGCTCACACTGATCTCGTCGACGAACAGCGATCCGACCCGTGAGCTGGCCCTGGTCCAGATGATGCGTGAGCAGGCCGCGGAGGCGGTGGTGCTCGTGGGCGGGGTCATCGAGGACGACGAGTACCGCGAGCGGATGGCGCGGTACGCGGAGGCGCTCGCTGCGGCGGGCTCCCGGCTCGTCCTGTGCGGGCGGCCCGCGCCCGCGCCGGACGTTCCCGCGCTGGTCGTCGAGTACGACAACGAGGCGGGCGCGTACGCGATCACGAGCCACCTGCTGGGGGCGGGCCACCGCAAGATAGCCCTGATCGGCTACCAGCCCGGCCACACCACGGGCGACGCCCGTGTCGCCGGGTACCTGCGTGCCCTTTCCGACCACGGGGTGCCGCGCGAGGAGGCGATCCTGCACGGCATCGGCTTCGGGCAGAACCACGGTTACGAGGCGATCATGGACCTCTTGAAGAAGGCGGAAGGCCGACCCGACTTCACCGCGGTCTTCGCGGGCGACGACAGGGTGGCGGCGGCCACGGTGATCGCGCTGCGGGAGCACGGGCTCCGGGTGCCGGAGGACATCTCGGTGGTCGGCTACAACGACGACCCGGTCGCCGCGGACATCACTCCCGGCCTCACGACCGTGCACATCCCCGCGGAGGAGATGGGCCGCACAGCGGTCCGCCTTGCTCTGGCGGGGGCGCCTCGATCGGGCCAGGAGAGGCATCTCCTGGGAACGCACATCGTGATCCGGGAGAGCGTACGGGGGCTCCGGGGGAGCCGGGGGGACGGGGCTTCTTCTTGACGCGGGTCTCGGATCCGCTGGCCCGGAGGAACGCTGCATCTCCTGAACCGCCGCTTCGCGGCGGGTGTCTCCCGCCCACCCACCCGATTGCCCCGCATCGGGCAGTGCCGACGCAGCTGATCCGCTTGCGGTAGGGGGCGCGGCGCGCACAGGGCCGGGTGATCGGGCGGGTGGGCGGCGGGCCGAAGACCACCGGCAGCCGGTGACACGCTCGGACACGGGGTGATCGGGCGGGTGGGCGGCGGGCCGAAGACCACCGGCAGCCGGTGACGCGTTCGGACGCGGGGTGATCGGGCGGGTGGGTGGGAGACGTCCGGCGCGGAGCGGCGGGCTTGGGGTTGCTTCAGTGTGGGGTGGCCAGGATCGCCTCCGCCAGGGCCCGCGGCGCGTCCCGCATCAGGAGGTGCCCCGAGGGTGCCGCCACGCGGAAGGCCGCTTCGAGTGACGCGGCGAGGTTCCGCTGCCGGGTGAGCCAGGACGTCTCGCCCCGCGAGTACGCCGCGGCCACTACCGTCACCGGGAGGTGCTTCCGGAGGGGGAACTCCCGGCGGAGGGCGATGAGTTCGGCGGCCACGTCGCCGTACGTCACGTACTCAAGGAGCGAGCCCCGCAGCACACGGCTCGCCCCGTAGACCCGCCGTACCGCAGCCGCCCGCGCCGAGTCCCCCCGTACCGCCGCCCTCCGCAGGACGGGCCCCGCAGCCCGCGGCAGCCCCACCCCGCCAAGGACCGCCCCGCACACCCGCGCCGCCCCCACCCGCACCCCGCGCGGAACCCGCACCCGCGGCTGCTCCTCGACGCTGGAGTCGGCAAGGACCAGGCCCGACGTACGCTCCGGAAAGAGGCGGGCGAACGCCTCGCAGTGGAAGCCGGCGAGCGAGTGTCCGACCACGGTGGCCGGTCCTGGGAGGCCCACCGCGTCGAGGATCTGCCCGATCCGCTCGGCCTCGCCCGCGAGCGTGGGCGGCACGCGCGCGTGCCCGCTCAGTCCCGCCCCCGGCCGGTCGAAGCGGACCACCGTCCGCCACGGGGCAAGCAGCTCCACCACCGCGTCCCAGTCGAACCACGCGAGCCCGAGCCCCGCGCTCAGCACACACACCGGCCCGCTCCCCGTCACCTCCACGTGGTGCGGTACTCCCCCGGCCCCGAACCGTACGAAGGTCATCGGCGCCGTACCACCGCACTCGCCAGCAGCCCCAGCCAGGCCGCGATCAGCAGCACCTGGAACCGCTGCCCCAGCCCCAGCGCCCACGTGCCGTACCCCGCGTCGAACGCGCCGATGGCAGCCAGGGTCCAGATGGTGGCGGCCAGTTCGAGGAGTACGAGGAGGCGGCCGGGGGCGCCCGCGAGGGAGGGCAGGACGGCGTGTCTCCGTGCCGCCAGCGTCAGCGCCGCCATCGCCACCAGCGCCCCCGTCACCGCGACACTGCTGCTCACCACGTGCGCCGCGTGCGACAGGGGCACGAGCCCCGCCCGCTCCCTGGCCTCGCAGAGCGCGTCGGCGGTCGGCGCGCAGCTCATCGGCAGCCGGGAGTCGACCGCGGTGGCCGCCCCGTACAGCGCGAGCGCCGCCCACCCCACGACCGTCACCCTCCGGCGCGGCAGCCACAGCAGCGCACCCGCCGCGCCCGCGAGGATGAGCAGCCCGGCGGTCAGGTCGGTGCTGCGGAACAGCGTGCCGTACGGCTGGTCGAGGGCGGCGAGTTCACTGACGTACGAACTCACCGGCGAGAGCGCCGTCCCGATGAAGGCTTCGAGAAGCCACGCGCTGTAGGCGACAGCGCCGAGCGCGAGCAGGAGCGCGACGGCACCGAGGGGGCGGGCTCCGGTCCGGCTCGCGACGGATCCGACACTCGCGGCAGACCCGACACTCGCGACGGACCCGGCACTCGCGACACCGCCCTCCAAGACTGATGCCGTATGTACCGTTTTATCCATGTTCGCCATGGAGTCATGATCAGTGGAGCACCAGGGGCCCGCACGTCACCGAATACCCGCCAGGGGTAAGGTTCCGTCCAATGGTGGCCACGAAGAGATCAGCGAACGGCAGGCAGCTCCTGCTGCTCGCCGTCCTGCTCTTCGGCATCGTGACGATGCATACGCTGGGCCACCCGACGGGGCACTCCGCGAGCCACCCGACGAGCCGGTCGACGGGCCACTCGGCCGGTCACGCAAGCCAACAGGCCGCCGGTCAGCACGAGATGAGTGCGGCCGACCCGGCACCGGGCACGGCGGCGCCCCCGGACGAGAGCGTCGGCAGCGGAGCCGACGGCACGGGCGGGATGGACCCGCTGTCCGTGTGCCTGGCCGTCCTTGCCGCGCTCACCCTCGTACTGCTCCTGAAAGCGGGCCTGCTGCGGCCCGGCGGGTTCGCCGCCGTCGCGCGTCCGCTCGCCCGGCTGCTCGACGGTCTGCGGCCCAACCCGCCGCCGCCCCGCATACTCCTGTCCCGCCTCTCCGTGCTGCGCATTTAGGCCGACGCACCGGCTGTTTCGTGCTGCCCGCGTACCGGTGTGGTCCCTTTTGGGAACCTCCGGGCGTCGAGCGGTGTATCAGAAGCAGCAGATGCGCCCATCTGCACGCACCACCACGACGAGGTGTACTCAGCCATGCGCAATCAACCCCCGCGCACCCCTTCGCGCCGCGCCCCCTCGCGCCGCGCTCTGCTCGGCGCGGCGACCGCCGTCGCCGGTTCGGGAATCCTGACGGCCTGTTCCGGCTCCGGCCAGGGCTCCGGTCACGCCGGTCACAGCGGCGACTCCGGACCCAAGGGCCGCCCCGAGGGTTACGTCGACCCGGCCGGCAAGGAAGTCGCCGCCGCGGAGAAGAAGCGACCCGGCGGCGGCCCGGTCCGCGAGGTGAAGCTCACGGCCACGACGACCGAGCTCGACCTCGGCGGCCGTTCGGTCAGGTCCTGGGCGTACGGCGACCAGCTGCCCGGCAGGGAAGTCCGCGTCACCGCGGGCGACACCCTCGCCCTCACGCTGGCCAACCACCTCCCTCAGGCCACGTCCCTGCACTGGCACGGCCTGGCCCTGCGCAACGACATGGACGGCGTCCCCGGCCTCACCCAGAAGGCGATCAGGCCCGGCGCCGACTTCACCTACCGCTTCGCGGTGCCGCACCCGGGGACGTACTGGTTCCATCCCCACTCGGGCACACAGCAGGACCGCGGTCTGTACGCACCACTGATCGTCGAGGACCCCAAGGAGCCCCTGAAGTACGACAAGGAGTGGGTCGTCGTCCTGGACGACTGGGTCGACGGGGTGGACGGCTCGACGCCGGACGGCGTGCTCGCGGAGCTCAGCAAGGGCATGAGCGGCCACGACACGGGCGACGGCGACGAGGGAGGCGGCACGGGCGGCATGGACCACGGCGGTCACGACATGTCGAACATGGCGAACACGTCGAGCACGACGAACGCGGCACCGCGGACCGGCGCGACACCCGAGCCCGGGGCCAAGCCTTCCGGCCCCTCCCGCATGATGATGGGCGCCAGGAGCGACCTCCTCGGCGGTGACGCGGGTGACGTGGCATACCCGTACTACTTGGTCAACGGCCGCACACCGGACGCCCCTTCCTCCTTCAAGGCCCGCCCCGGCGACCGCATCCGCCTGCGCATCATCAACGCCGGCGGCGACACGGCCTTCCGGGTGGCGCTCGGCGGCCACGAGATGACGGTGACGCACACGGACGGCTTCCCGGTGGAGCACGCGAAGACGGACGCGCTGCTGCTCGGCATGGGCGAGCGCTATGACGTCCTGGTCACCGCCGGGGACGGCGTGTTCCCGCTGACCGCGGCGGCCGAGGGCAAGAAGGCGGCGGCGCTCGCGGTCCTGCGCACGGGCGGCGGCGCGGCGCCTTCACCCTCCACTCGCCCCAAGGAGCTCAAGGGCCGCCTCCTGACGGCGGACAAGCTGCGGGCGGCGCGGTCGGTCGCCCTCCCGTCCCGCAAGCCGGACCGGACGATCAGGATCCAACTGACCGGCGGAATGGCGAAGTACGACTGGGCCTTCGACAAGAAGCCCTACTCCCCCGACCGGCGCCACCCGGTCCGTGCGGGTGAGCGCGTCCGGCTGGTCTTCGCCAACTCGACGTCGATGTGGCATCCGGTCCATCTGCACGGCCACACGTTCGGCCTGGCGAACGTGGCGGGCGGACCCCGCAAGGACACCGCGGTCATCCTGCCGAACGGCACCCTGACGGTGGACTTCGACGCCGACAACCCGGGCCTGTGGATGATCCACTGCCACAACGTGTACCACTCGGAGGCAGGAATGATGACGGTCCTCGGCTACCGCACCTGACCCGGCGGCGAGTCCGGGGGGCGCCCCGCGTGGTCCCCGCGCGGGCGCCCCGCGTGGGGCGCCCCACACTCGCTCCGCAGGACATCGCGTCGCTCTGACGATTAGACTGGACCCCGTGCCTCAACTACGCCTCGCCCTGAATCAGATCGACTCGACGGTCGGCGATCTCGCCGGGAACGTGGAGGCGATCGTCCGCTGGACCCGGCACTCCGCCGAGCAGGGAGCGCACCTCGTCGCGTTCCCCGAAATGGCGCTGACCGGCTACCCCGTCGAGGACCTCGCCCTGCGGGCGTCCTTCGTCGATGCCTCGCGGGCGGCGCTGCGCACGCTCGCCGCACGGCTGAACGACGAGGGGTACGGCGAGCTGCCGGTCGTCGTCGGCTATCTCGACCGCACCGAGGAGGCCAAGCCGAAGTACGGCCAGCCCGCGGGCGCGCCGCGTGACGCCGCCGCCGTGCTGCACCGGGGCGAGGCAGTCCTGACGTACTCCAAGCACCACCTTCCGAACTACGGCGTCTTCGACGAGTTCCGCTACTTCGTGCCGGGCGAGACCCTGCCGGTCGTGCGCGTGCACGGCGTCGACGTCGCGCTCGCCATCTGCGAGGACCTCTGGCAGGACGGCGGCCGGGTACCGGCGACGCGCACCGCGGGGGCGGGTCTCCTGCTCTCCATCAACGCGTCGCCGTACGAGCGGAACAAGGACGACCAGCGCCTTGAGCTGGTGCGCAAGCGCGCGCAGGAAGCCGGCTGCACCACCGCATACCTCGCCATGATCGGCGGCCAGGACGACATCGTCTTCGACGGTGACTCGGTCGTCGTGGACCGCAACGGCGAAGTCATCGCGCGTGCGCCGCAGTTCTCGGAGGGCTGTGTGGTCCTCGATCTGGAACTGCCCGCCGCCGCTCCCGAGCCGCCGTCGGGCATCGTGGACGACGGGCTGCGCATCGAGCACGTCACGCTCTCGCAGGAGCCCCTCGCCGCCTACCGGCCGGAACTCGCCGGCGGGTACGCGGAGCGGCTCGACGACGACGAAGAGGTGTACTCGGCGCTGGTCGTCGGGCTGCGGGCGTACGCCGCGAAGAACGGATTCAGCAGCGTTCTGATCGGCCTCTCCGGAGGCATCGACTCCGCGCTCACCGCCGCGATCGCCTGCGACGCGCTCGGCGCCAAGAACGTGTACGGCGTCGCCATGCCGTCCCGCTACTCCTCGGACCACTCCATCAGTGACGCCCAGGACCTCGCCCGTCGTACGGGGCTGAACTTCCGTACCGTGCCGATCGCGCCGATGTTCGACGCGTACATGGGGTCCCTGGGTCTGACCGGGCTCGCCGAGGAGAACCTCCAGTCGCGGCTGCGCGGCACGATGCTGATGGCCCTCTCCAACCAGGAGGGCCACATCGTCCTGGCGCCGGGCAACAAGTCCGAGCTCGCGGTGGGGTATTCGACGCTCTACGGCGACTCGGTCGGGGCGTACGGGCCGATCAAGGACGTCTACAAGTCCGTGATCTTCCGGCTCGCCGAGTGGCGCAACCGCGCGGCGCTCGACCGCGGACAGACGCCGCCGATCCCGGAGAACTCCATCAGCAAGCCGCCGAGCGCGGAACTGCGGCCCGACCAGGTGGACACGGACTCGCTGCCGGACTATCCCGTGCTCGACGCCATCCTGGAGATGTACGTCGACCGCGACCAGGGCGCGGACGCGATCGTCGCCGCCGGGTACGACCGGGAGCTGGTCGTCAAGACGCTGCGGATGGTGGACACCGCCGAGTACAAGCGGCGGCAGTACCCGCCGGGCACGAAGATCTCCGCGAAGGGCTTCGGCAAGGACCGGCGGCTGCCGATCACCAATCGGTGGCGGGAGAAGTCCGACTGACGGTAACGGGTGGGTGGGCGGGAAAGATCCG
>NZ_JBSGSG010000055.1:0-19716 GCF_053606765.1 Streptomyces sp. NPDC055189 | reverse complement strand
CGCCGCGCCCCCGGGGGGGTGGCCCCTCGTATCCCCCCACCCCCGCTGCCGTGGGGTGGCGTGGTCTCGGCCCGCCGGCGGGGGGGGGGGGGGGGGGGGGGGCGCCCCCCCCCCCCCCAAAGATCCGCCGCGAAGCGGCGGTGCGATCGCCCACCCACGTGTCACCCGGGAACGAGGGGCACTACCGGCGGGACGTTTCCCGCCGGGGCTCTCCCGAAGCCACCAGACGCTCGCTGCCGGCCGCAGGCATCGGCGCCGGCGACCGCAGGTCCACCAGATACGCAAGCCCCGCCACCGCAAGGCCGAGCACCGCCAACAACGCCCCCGCCACCGCGGGCGACGTCACGCCGAAGCCCGCGGCGAGCGCGATGCCGCCGATCCAGGCACCACCGGCGTTGGCGAGGTTGAACGCGGCCTGGTTCGCGGACGAGGCCAGGGACGGGGCCGCGGACGCCTTCTCCATGACCATCAGCTGCAGCGGCGACCCCGTCGTGAACGCGGCCATGCCCAGCAGCGTCACCGCGATCGCCGCGCTCCACGCCGCCCCCATCAGGAGCGGGAAGAAGGCGAGGACGACGACCAGGGCGATGAGTCCGCCGAAGAGGGTGCCCCGCAGGGAGTGGTCGGCGAGCCGGCCGCCGAGCAGGTTGCCCGCGGTCGCGCCGACACCGAACAGCGCGAGCAGCAGCGTCACGCTGGATTCGGCGTAGCCCGCCGCGTCCGTGAGCATGGGCGTCACATAGCTGTACGCGGAGAACAGCGCCCCGAAGCCGGCGACGGTCGTACCGAGCGCGAGCCAGACCGGAACGCTGCGCAGCGCCCGGAGCTCGCCGCGCAGGCCGCCGCTCTCGCCGTGGGCGTGGTCGGCGGGGACGAGGAAGGCGAGCGCGGCGATCGCCACGAGGCCGATCGCGCTGACCGCGAGGAACGTGGCGCGCCAGCCGAGCTGCTGCCCCATGGCCGTGGCCACGGGCACGCCGACGATGTTGGCGACGGTCAGGCCGAGGAACATGAGCGAGACGGAGCGCGCCTTGCGCTCGGGAGCCACCAGGCCGGTGGCGACCACCGCTCCGACGCCGAAGAACGCGCCGTGCGGAAGGCCGCTGAGGAAGCGGGCGGCCATCAGCCAGTGGTAGTCGGGGGCGGCGGCCGAGAGCGCGTTGCCCGCGACGAAGAGCACCATCAGGCCGATGAGGACCCGGCGGCGGGGCATGCGTGCGGTGACCGCGGCGAGCAGCGGGGCACCGATGACGACGCCCAGGGCGTACGCGGAGACGAGGTGTCCGGCGGTGGGGATGGAGATGCCCAGGTCGTCGGCGACGTTGGGCAGCAGGCCCATCATCACGAACTCGGTCGTGCCGATGCCGAAGGCGCCCACGGCAAGGGCGAGCAGGGCCAGGGGCATGAAGAACCTTCCGGGGGAGCGCATGAGGGGGTGCATCGGGGAGGTGATGCAAGGGGGGACGGGTGTTCCGTAAGTTTACGTACGGAACAAACCCTCTCAGGCCCAGTATTCCGTGAGGTTAAAAACGGATGTGCACCATGTGGCGGGAGTGACGCCCGCCCGGGGCTACAGCTTGAGCCGCGCCGCGATCGGCAGGTGGTCGCTCGCCGTCTCCGGCAGCGTCCAGGACGACATCGGCTCGACGTCCTTCACCATGATCTGGTCGATGCGCGCCATCGGGAACGACGCCGGCCAGCTGAACCCGAAGCCGTCGCCCGCCGCGCCCTGCGTGGAGCGCATCTGCGAGGTGACCGCGTTCAGGGCACGGTCGTTCATCGTGCCGTTCAGGTCGCCGAGCAGCACGACCTTGGAGATCTTCTCGTCGGAGATCGCCTCGCCGAGCGCGTCGGCGCTCGCGTCACGCTGGTTCGCGGTGAAGCCCGCGTCGAGCTTGACCCGTACCGACGGCAGGTGGGCGACGTGGACGGCGACCTCGCCCTTGGGGGTGACGACCGTCGTCCGCATCGCGCGGACCCAGCCCAGCTTGATGTCCACGGGCTTGGTGCCGGTCAGGGGGTACTTGCTCCACAGGCCGACGGTGCCCTGCACCGAGTGGTACTTGTACGTGCCGGCCAGGGCCTTCTCGTACGTCGGGACGGCGTTCGCCGTGAGCTCCTCGAGCGCCACGACGTCGGCACCGGACGCGGCGACGTCACGGGCGGTGCCCGCCGGGTCGGAGTTCTCCGCGTTCACGTTGTGGGTGGCGACCGTCAGATCGCCGCCGGTGGCGGACTTGCCGGTGATCAGGCCGCCGAAGGAGCTCACCCAGATGACCGCGGGCAGCAGCACGGCGATCAGCGCGGTGGCGGACTTGCGGACGACGCCGATGACGAGCAGAACCGGGAGCAGCACACCGAGCCAGGGCAGGAACGTCTCGATGAGGCTGCCGAGGTTGCCGATGCCGTTCGGGATCTGTGCGTGGAAGAGCATCACCAGGGCGAGCAGCACGGCCACCCCGGCCGTGACAAGGCCGCGCCTCCAGATACCCCGGTCTCCGCGCCACCCGTCCACCAGGCGCCGGAACCGGGACCCCTGGCGGTCGGGTCCCGTGCCCCCGCTGCCCGTCTCCGTCACATACGCCTGCGCCATACGCTCGTCGCCTCACTGGTGCCGTGCAACCGTCCTCGCCCCTGAAACCCTAGGCGATAAACGGGTGTCCTCCCCGCCGTCCGAGACGGCATTACGGGACGATGACGAGCGGGGCGGCGCGGCGGGTTCCACATCTCGGCGCACAACGGGTCGGCTGTGACGAAACGCGCACATTCACCCCGTGGGCCGCAGCCCCTCGAGCACGGTGTCCACCATCTGCTCGGCGAGGCCCTCGTGGAGCGGCGCGTCGGAGCGCAGGATGGTGCGCACGAGCATCGGGCCGACGAACAGATCGTTGGCGAGCACGATGTCGACGTCCGCGCGCAGTTCGCCGTTCTCGACGCCGCGGCGCAGCACCCCCAGCATGACGCGGCGCTGCGGCTCGATGACGGTCGCGTGGTACGCCTCCCACAGTTTCGGCAGGCTCTTCATCTGCGCGAAGACGTTGTGCATGAGCGCGGAGGAACGCATGTTCACGCCGCGCCTGCGCAAGTGGTCGAGGCAGGTGATGAGATCACCGCGCATCGAATCCCCGGCCAACTCGGGCGCAGGGTCGTCCATGCCGCGCAGGATGTCGACGAAGAGCTCCTCCTTGCCGCTCCAGCGGCGGTAGATGGTGGCCTTGCCCACACCCGCCGTGCGCGCGATCCGTTCGATGGAGATGCCGGCGAGGGGCTCACCGTCCTCGATCATCTTCAGGACGCCCTCGACGATCGACCGCTCCACGGCCTCGCTGCGAGGGCGTCCCCGGACGCCTTTGGCGATGTGGCCCACGTCTGCTCCGCCTCTCGTCGTCCCCCGCCTCTCCGGCACCGATTGTCCCGGGGAGTCGTCAGTGCCCCGCGCCCACCGGGTCGGCCTCCCGCTTCTCCGGCTCCGGCTCCTGCGGGGTGCGGCCCGGCAGGAACAGGGCGACGACCACGACGCCGATCAGGGCGACGCCCGCGCCGCAGAGCGCCGTGACGTGCATGGCGTGCAGGAACGAGTCGTGGGCCGCGGTCACCAGGGGTTCGCCGCGCGGGCCGAGCTTGGCGGCGACGCCGAGGGTGGCCTCGATGGACTCGCCCGCGGTGTGCCGGATGTCGGCGGGCAGCAGGGTCAGCTTGTCCTCGACGCCGCTGCGGTAGGCCGCGGAGAGCACGGAGCCGAGCACCGCGATGCCCAGGGCGCCGCCGACCTGCCGGAATGTGTTGCTCAGCGCGGAGGCGGAGCCCGCCTTCTCGCGGGGCAGGGCCTGCATGATGACGACGCTCGCGGGCGTCATGATGTGCGCCATTCCCGTGCCCATCAGGAAGAACATGACCTCCAGGATCCAGATCGGCGTGTCGGCCTCCAGGATCGTGAAGGCGGCGAGCATCGCGGCCAGGAGCAGCAGGCCGCCCGAGCACACGGCGCGGACCCCGAAACGGTCGACGACGAGGCGGGCGCGCGGCGCGAAGATGAGCTGCGCCGCGGCGAGCGGCAGCATGAGCAGGCCGGTCTGCAGCGGCGAGTAGCCGCGCACGCTCTGGGTGTAGAAGACGGCGAAGAACGTCACGCCCATCAGCGCGAAGAAGACGAGCGCGAGGGAGCTGATCGCCGCCGAGAAGACACGGTTCTTGAAGTACGTGATGTCGATGGACGGGTGGTCGCTGCGCTTCTCGTAGAGCACGAAGCCGACGAGCACGGCGAGGCCCGCGAGGATGGTGCCGAGGACCTTGGGGTCGGTGAAGTCGGCGAGCTGGCCGCCCTTGATGATGCCGTAGACGAGCAGGACGAGGCCGACGATGGACAGGGCCACGCCGAACAGGTCGATCCGGCCCGGCTTGGGGTCGCGCGACTCGGGCACGAGCCAGATCATCAGGCCGATCGCGACGATCACGATCGGCACGTTCACCAGGAAGACCGAGCCCCACCAGAAGTGGTCGAGCAGTACGCCGCCGGTGATGGGCCCGATGGCGATGGCGAGGCCGACGCCGCCCGCCCAGATGCCGATGGCCTTGGGCTGCTCGTCGCGCTCGAAGACGTTCATCAGGACGGCGAGGGTGGCGGGCATCACGAAGGCTGCGCCCAGGCCCATCACCGCGCGGAACAGGATGAGTTGGACCGGTGAGCCCGACTCGGCGGCGAGCGCCGAGCCGACGCCGAAGACGGCGAGACCCACGAGCAGCATCTTCTTGCGGCCGAGCCGGTCGCCGAGCAGGCCCGCCGTGAAGAGGAGCCCGGCGAAGACGAGCGTGTAGGAGTTGATGGCCCACTCCAGGTCGCCCTGGGTGGCGCCCAGGCCCGTGGGCTCCGGGGTCGAGATCGTCTTGATCGCGACGTTCAGGATCGAGTTGTCGAGCACCACGATCAACAGGCTCAGCATCAGGACGCCGAGGATCGCCCAACGGCGCCGGTGCACGGCCTCCGGTATGCGAGGGGTGGAGACGGCGGGAGTAGTCATGGCATCAAGCCTAGGCCCATTCCGATACGAGACCGTCTCGTATTGTAAAGACTTTACCGAAGGGGCCACTAGCCGACTTGCGGCACGCGATGCCACCATGGAGGAGATCCGGGGACGCCGTCAGGGCGCCTCGAGATAACAGAAGGAGCCGTTGCGATGACGCAACTTCCGGCTGCCCAGAACCAGCCTGCGGGTCCCGCCGCGAGCCAGTCCGCCGACAGCAGCAAGGCGCTGTACGGAGGCAAGAGCACCCGCCGCATCACCGTCCGGGACATCACCGCCGCCAAGGAGCGGGGCGAGAAGTGGCCCATGCTCACCGCGTACGACGCCATGACCGCGTCCGTCTTCGACGAGTCCGGCATCCCCGTGATGCTGGTCGGCGACTCGGCGGGCAACTGTCACCTCGGGTACGAGACCACCGTGCCCGTCACCCTCGACGAGATGACCATGCTGTCCGCGGCCGTCGTACGGGGCACGTCGCGTGCCCTGATCGTCGGCGACCTGCCCTTCGGCTCGTACCAAGAGGGCCCGGTCCAGGCCCTGCGCTCGGCGACGCGCCTGGTCAAGGAGGCCGGGGTCGGCGCGGTGAAGCTGGAGGGCGGTGAGCGCTCGCTCGCCCAGACCGAGCTGATCGTCTCCTCCGGCATCCCCGTCATGTCCCACCTCGGCCTCACGCCGCAGTCCGTGAACACCATGGGCTACCGCGTGCAGGGCCGCGGCGACGAGGCGGCGCACCGGCTGCTCCGTGACGCGAAGGCGGCGCAGGACGCGGGCGCGTTCGCCGTCGTCCTCGAACTGGTCCCGGCGGAGCTCGCGGCCGAGGTCACCCGCTCGCTGCACATCCCGACGGTCGGCATCGGCGCGGGCGCCGCCTGCGACGCGCAGGTCCTGGTCTGGACGGACATGCTGGGCCTGACCGGCGGCAAGATGCCGCGCTTCGTCAAGCAGTACGCGGAGCTGCGGAACGTGATGAGCGGCGCGGCCAAGGCGTTCGCCGAGGACGTCGTGGGCGGCACGTTCCCGGCCGCGGAGCACTCGGTCCACTAGCACGCAGGGCGGTTCTTCCACCGCCGTACAAGCCATTGCGGCACCACCGGCAGCCCGTCGATATCCCCCGTCGACGGGCTGTCCGCCTTTCCCTGCGGGGCTTGGCGGGATTACTGTCCGCCGCTTCGCGGCGAATTTTTCCCGCCCACCCGCCCGTGACCGCCGGGTAATCGGGTGGGTGGGCGGGAGAAGATCCGCCGCGAAGCGGGCGGGACAGGGACGCGACCAGGCCACCGGCCAGGTGTAGGCAAGCTGTCGGTGGTTTGTCGGTGGCGGCTGCCACTCTTACGGCATGAAGCGAATCGACAACACCCCCGGCGGCGCCGGAAGCGCCGTCACCGTGAGGGGACTGGTCAAGCACTACGGCGAGACCAAAGCACTGGACGGCGTGGACCTCGACGTACGCGAGGGCACGGTCCTCGGCGTGCTCGGTCCCAACGGCGCCGGCAAGACCACCCTCGTACGCTGCCTCTCCACCCTCGTCGTACCGGACTCCGGCTCCGCCTTCGTCGCCGGGTACGACGTCGTGAAGCAGCCCCGCCAGCTCCGCCGGGTCATAGGCCTGACCGGTCAGTACGCGGCCGTCGACGAGAAGCTCTCGGGGCGCGAGAACCTGTACATGATCGGGCGGCTCCTCGACCTCTCCCGCAAGGACGCGAGGGCGAAGGCCGACGCGCTCCTGGAGCGGTTCTCCCTCACCGAGGCGGCGGGCCGCCCCGCCAAGACGTACTCCGGCGGCATGCGCCGGCGCCTCGACCTCGCGGCGTCGATGATCGGCAGCCCCTCCGTGCTCTACCTGGACGAGCCGACCACCGGCCTCGACCCCCGCACCCGCAACGAGGTGTGGACCGAGGTCAAGCGCATGGTCAGCGACGGCGTCACCGTGCTGCTCACCACCCAGTACATGGAAGAGGCCGAGCAGCTCGCCTCCGAGCTGACCGTCATCGACCGCGGCAAGGTCATCGCCAACGGCGGCATCGACGAGCTGAAGGCGAAGGTCGGCGGCCGCACCCTGCGCATCCGCCCGGCCGACCCGCTGGAACTGCGCCCGCTGGCCGGCGCGCTCGACGACATGGGCCTGACCGGCCTCGCCACCTCGACCGTGGACGCCGAGTCCGGCACGGTCCTGGTGCCGATCCTCAGCGACGAGCAGCTCACCGCCGTGGTCGGCGCGGTCACCGCGCGCGGCATCACGATCGGCTCCATCGCCACCGAACTGCCCAGCCTGGACGAGGTGTTCCTCTCCATCACCGGCCAGAAGGCCAGCGCCCCGCAGGACGCCCGCCCCGAACTCGAGGAGGTTGCCGTATGAGCAGCACCACTCTCACGCCGCCCCTCCACCAGGGAGAGGCCGACGCCCGCATAGGGCTCCGTGACCACGTGCGCCACACCAGCGCCCTGGTCCGCCGCAATCTGCTGTGGATCCGCCAGGACCCGGAGTCGATGCTCGACGCGATCCTGATGCCGATCATCTTCACGCTCCTGTTCGTGTACGTCTTCGGCGGCTCCATCGGGCAGGCGCTCGGCGGCGGTCAGGACCAGTACGTGCAGTACGTGGTGCCGGGCATGATGGCGATGATGAGCATGAACATCGCCATGGCCGTCGGCACCGGCTTCAACCAGGACTTCCAGAACGGCATCATGGACCGCTTCCGCACCCTGCCGATCGGCCAGGGTTCGGTGCTCTTCGCCAAGATCGTGGTGGAGCTCATGCGGATGCTCGTCGCGACGGCGGTCATGATGGTCGTCGGTGTCCTGGTGGGCTTCGACATCACCAACTGGGGCGGACTGCTCGCCTCCGTGGGCCTGTCCGCGCTCTTCGGCTCGGCCATCATGTGGATCTTCCTGGTTCTCGGCGTCGCCCTGAAGAGCGCCCAGTCCGTGCAGGCGATGGGCTTCCTGGTCCTGATGCCGCTGCAGTTCGGCTCGTCGATCTTCGCGCCGACGCAGTCCATGCCGGGCTGGCTGCAGGCCTTCACCGACTACAACCCGCTGTCCTCGCTCGCGGACTCCGCGCGCGGCCTGATGGTGGAAGGCTACGGCCCGGTCGCCCACGACATCTGGGTGACGGTCGGCTGGTCGGTGGTGCTCACGGTGGTGATGGCGCCGATCGCGATCCACAAGTTCCGCACCAAGAGCTGATCGCGCACGAGCTACTCGATGTACCTGTCGCAGAGGGCGGCGGCCTCTTCCACGGAGAGCCCGCCGCCTTCCGCGTACGCGGCCTCGTAGGCGGCGTCACCCAGTGCCGCGCGTGCCGACTCCTCGGCGGCCGTGTTGATCTCGCGCTCGGCGGCGGCGGCGAAGTGACCGGGCGGCAGCTCACGGCGGGCCACGGCGATCAGCCTCGCGGCGTCGGCGGCGTGCCGGCCGCCGTCGAGCGCGGCCAGGGCGCGGGCGGCGGTGGTGAGATGGACGGAGGTCATTTGCGGCGCCATCATCTTGGTCAGCGGGTCGAGGGACTTGTCGAGCGCGGAGCGCGCCACGGCGAGGCCCTCGGCATGGCGGCCGTCCACGGTGTCGAGCCACGCCTCGGCGCCCAGCATGAAACCCTCGAAGATGACGAACTCGACGGCCTTGAACTCGGCGCGCAGCAAACGGAGTTGTTCACGGGCCTCGGCGGAGCGGCCGGTGCGGCCGAGCAGGTCGACGAGGAAGAAGCGCGCGGCGGGCATGGACTCGCCGTTGCTGCTGGTCACGCCGTCACGCTCCATGACCGCCCAGAGGAGCTCCTCGCCCCTGGCCAGTTCGCCCGCCTCGGCGAGCACTCCCCCGAGCCGGGCCATGAGCACGCTCACCTGCGCGGGGGCGCCGAGCGTCTCCGCGTGCTCGATGGCGGCGCCGAAGTCCTCGGCGGCCAGGGTGTACCGGCCGCGCCGCTCATGGGCCTCGCCGCGCGACGAGAGCGCCTCGGCCATGCCCCACACGTCGCCGAGCCGGGTGAAGATCTCCAGGGACTCGTCGGCGTCACGGCGTGCGTCGCCCGCCCAGTCGGCGCGGTTGGCGCGGACGTTGGCGCGCTGCTGAAGGGACGCGGCGAGCTCCCAGTCGTACCCAAGATCGCGGCAGGAGGCGATGGTCGCGTCGATGATGTCGTACAGCTGGGTGATGTCCCCTTCGAGCATCACCGCGAAGAACCACAGGCTCCCCGGCGACCAGCAGGTCTGCGGAAGACCCGGCCGGTACGCCTCGCGGATGCCCGCGAGTTTCTCGACGGCCTCGGGCGTCTGCCAGGCCTGGAGGTTCATGTCCATGCAGGAGAGCTGGATGAGATGGACCCCGCGCCGCGCCTCTTCGAGCACCTCGGGGCGCATGGGCGGCGGGCTGTCCGTGCAGCGTTCGTAGAGCGGTTCCACCGGGGTGACGGGGCGGGCGAAGGGGTCGGGCCCCATGGCCACGACGTCGCGGGACCAGTTGCGGATCTCGACGCGCAGGTCGCGGATCGTCCAGAACCAGGAGAGCGAGAGGACCAGGCAGAGCGCCTCCTGCTCCTCACCGGCGGCGACCGCGTGCCGCAGGGCGGTGCGCAGATTCTCGTACTCGACTTCGAGTCCCTGGACCGCTTCCCGCTGGCCGCCGCCCCGCAGCCGCGGTTCGGTGAGCCGGGCGAACTCCCGGAAGTACACGAGGTGGGCCCGCTCGGCGGCGCCGCGGTCGCCCGCCTCGTCGAGCCGCTCGCCCGCGTACTCGCCCACGGTTTCGAGCAGCCGGTAGCGCATGCCGCCCTGCGGCGAAGGGGCGGCCACGACAAGGGACTTGTCGACGAGGGAGCCAAGGACGTCCGCGATGTCGGGCGGCCGGAGCCCCGCCCCGTCACCGGCGGCGGCCGCTTCCGCGGGCGCCCCGCAGACCGCTTCGGCGGCGGCCAGGTCGCAGCCGCCCGCGAAGACGGAGAGGCGGCGCAGGACGGTGCGTTCGGGGGTGTCCAGGAGGTCCCAGGACCAGTCGACGACCGCGCGCAGGGTCTGCTGGCGGGGCAGGACCGTACGGGCGCCGTTCGTCAGGAGGCGGAAGCGGTCGTCCAGGCGGTCGGCGATCTGGCGGGGGGTGAGCATGCGCAGGCGGGCGGCGGCCAGTTCGATGGCGAGCGGCAGGCCGTCGAGGCGCCGGCAGATCTCCGCTGCCGCCGCCCTGTCGTCCTCGATGCGGAAGCCCGGCCGGGCCGCCGCGCCGCGGTCCGCGAGCAGGCGCAGCGCGATCGGCTCCGGCAGCGGCTCCACCGGGTGCAGCAACTCCCCCGGTACGCCCAGGGGTTCACGGCTGGTGGCGAGGACGGTGAGGCCGGGGCAGTGCGCGAGAAGCCGGTCCGCGAGGCGGGCCGCGGCGTCGATGACGTGCTCGCAGTTGTCGAGGATCAGGAGCATGTGGCGCGGGGCGCAGTGTTCGGTGAGGCGTACGACGGGGTCGTCGCCGTGCCGCTCCGACACCGCCCGCAGCTCTTCGGCGCCCGCGCCGCGCAGCACCGTCTCGCGGGCGCCGAGCGCGGTGAGGACCGCCTCCGGCACCGCGTCGGGGTCCTCGACCGGCGCGAGCTCCGCCAGCCATACGCCGTCGGGCACGCCACCCGCGTGGGCCTCCCCGGCCTCCTGCGAGAGCCGCGTCTTCCCGGCGCCGCCGGGCCCGAGCAGCGTGACGAGGCGGGCCCGCGCCAGGTCGCCCCGGATGGCCTCGATGTCGCCCTCGCGGCCGACGAAGGAGGTGAGCCTGGCACGCAGGTTGCCCTGCGGCCGCTGCGGCGGGCGGGCCTTGGCCGGGGGCGGCTGCGGGGCGTCGCCGCTCTGCAGCAACTCCTCGTGCAGCGCGCGGAGTTCCGGCCCGGGGTCGGCGCCGATGCGGTCCGCGATGAGCCGCCGCACGCCGTCGTACGCGGCGAGGGCCTGGGCCGGGCGGCCCGCGTCGCGCAGCGCCCGCAGCCGCAGGGCCTGCAGCGGCTCGTCCAGGGGGTGGGTGTCGCACAGGGCGGCGAGCTCGGGCAGCACCTGCTCGGCCCTGCCCAGCGCGAGGGCCGCGGCCAGCCCGGCGCGGCGGGCTTCGAGGCGCCGGGACTCCCACCGGGCGGCCTCCGCCGTGCGGTCGGGGAGGTCGGCGAGCACGGGTCCCTGCCAGAGGGCGAGCGCGTCGTCCAGGATCGCCGCGGCCTTGGCGGCGTCACCGTCCGCGAGGGCGTCCGCGCCCTCGCCCGCGAGCCGGTCGAAGCGGTACAGGTCGATGTCGTCCGGCGCGGCGCACAGCTGATAGCCGCCCTCGGTCGAGGCGATCGCATCGGCACCGATGGCCCTGCGCAGCCGCCCCACCAGCGCCTGCACCGCACCGGTCGCGTCGGCGGGCGGATCACCGTCCCACACCTCACCGACGAGAACGCCGACCGGGACGGGCCGCGAGGCCCGCAGGGCGAGAACCGTGAGAAGAGCGCGCAGCCTTGTACCGCCGACGGGGATATGGGTGCCGTCGGCACGGAATGCCTGGGTGGTGCCGAGAATGCGGTAGCGCACGGGGTCCATTGTCTCTGGTGGAGGTGCGGAGCGATGTCGGATGCCGCACCGGGCCGGACGCACTGCCGGTCGCGGGCGGCGGGCAAGGTTACGGCAGGCGGAGTCCGGGGCGGGCACGGGCGGTGCGGCGAGTCGGTTCGCGGGCGGCGCCGACAGCGGTCAGCGGTCGCAGGGCCCTGGAGGTTGCCCCGGAACGGCCCCGCGTCTCCGAGGGCCTGCGCCTGCGGCGAGCCGAGCCGCCGGTCACGCGCCGCCCTCCCGTACCTCCAGCGAGACCAGCACCCCCACTTCCCTGCGGAAGTGCCCCTGCTCCCGGCTCCCCTCCACCGGGTCCTTGAACCACTTCGGGCACTTCTCCACCGGGCGGAGCTGTCTCTCCCCCTTCACGGGTTCGTACTCGTCCGTGCCGGGCCGCAGCTCGAAGCCCTGCGTCACCAGCTGGATCGACCGCACCCGGCCCACCGTGTCGGGACCGTAGACCCCATGGCGTTCCACGGAATAGAGCGTCGGACCGCCGCCCAGTTGCCACGTCACCTCGTCCCCCACGGAGAACGGCTTCCCGCAGCACTCCATCTGCCAGTCGTCGTACATCACGTTCCACAGCGCCATGCCCCCACCTTCCCCGGAACTCCCCACCGAGTGCGAGACGTTTTCGGCGTACACCGGGGTACGGTCCCGTACGACAACCGGCCCGCCAGACCCAGGAGCCCCGCCCCATGACCACCGCTCCCACTCGACCCAGCGACCGGCGGATCAGCCCCGTCTTCCTCGGGATCGCCGCCGTCACCGCTGTCTCCGGCTGGGCCGCGTGGACCGGATTCGCCGAGAATCCGGGGATCGCCGTCTTCCTCTTCGTGACGGCCGCCTGGATCGTCTCGCTCTGTCTGCACGAGTACGCGCACGCCCGCACCGCCCTGCACAGCGGCGACATCTCCATCGGCGCGAAGGGCTATCTGACCCTCAACCCGCTGAAGTACACGCACGCGCTGCTCAGCATCGTGCTTCCGGTGCTCTTCGTGATCATGGGCGGCATCGGTCTGCCCGGTGGCGCCGTCTTCATCGAGCGCGGCCGGATCCGCGGCAAGTGGAAGCACAGCCTGATCTCGGCCGCGGGCCCGCTGACGAACGTCCTCTTCGCGATCGTGTGCACCGCGCCCTTCTGGCTCGACGCGCTCTCCGGCGTCCCGGACACCTTCCGCTTCGCGCTCGCCTTCCTGGCCATGCTCCAGGTGACGGCCGCGATCCTGAACTCGCTGCCCATCCCCGGCCTGGACGGCTACGGCGTCATCGAGCCCTGGCTCTCGCACAAGATCCGCCGCCAGGTGGAGCCGTTCGCGCCGTTCGGCCTGATCGCCGTCTTCGGCATCCTGTGGATCCCCGAGGTCAACGGCGCCTTCTTCGACGCGATCGACGCGATCCTGCGCGGCCTGGGCGTGGGCGACCTGGAGACGTACTGCGGTCAGGACTTCTACCGCTTCTGGGACGGCGACACTAGCCAGTACTGCACGCTCAACCCGTAGCGGTGCGCGCGTTGCGCTCGGCCTTCGCGCGGCGCAGGTAGTACCACGCCATGTTCGACGAGAGGCCGGCCAGCAGCACCCAGACGACGCCGATCCAGTTGCCCTGGACGAAGGAGACCACGGCCGCCGCGACGGCGAGGACGCAGACCGTGAGGGCGTAGAGAGCGAGGCGGGGCATGGGGGTCGGCTCCTGTCGGGGGTCGGTTCGGGTGACGCCGGGACACCGCGCGCGGCTGCGTACGCAGCGACGTACGCGAACGGCGTCCGCACCCAGTGTCCCCCATGCCCGCTACGTCCTAGACGTCGGTCACGCGCAGCCCCGCGTGCGCCTTGTAGCGCCGGTTCACGGAGATCAGGTTGGCCACGAGGGACTCGACCTGGTGCGCGTTGCGCAGACGGCCCGCGAAGACGCCCCGCATGCCGGGGATGCGGGCGGCGAGCGCCTGGACGATGTCCGTGTCGGCGCGCACCTCGCCCAGGACCATCACGTCGGTGTCGATCTCCTCGACGGCCGCGTCCTGGAGCAGCACCGCCGAGAGGTGGTGGAAGGCGGCCGTGACCCTGGAGTCCGGAAGGAGGGCGGCGGCCTGCTCGGCGGCGCTGCCCTCCTCGGGCTTCAGGGCGTAGGCGCCCTTCTTGTCGAAGCCCAGCGGGTTCACGCAGTCGACGACGAGCTTGCCGCTCAGCTCCTCGCGCAGCGCTTCGAGCGTCTTGCCGTGTCCGTCCCACGGCACGGCGACGATCACGATGTCGCTGCGCCGCGCGCACTCCGCGTTCTCGGCGCCCTCGACGCCGTGGCCGAGTTCGTCGGCGGCACTCTGCGCCCGCTCGGCCGCGCGGGAGCCGATGATCACCTTCTGGCCCGCGCGGGCCAGGCGGTAGGCGAGGCCGCGGCCCTGGTCGCCGGTGCCGCCGAGCACGCCGACGACGAGCCCGGACACGTCGGGCAGCTCCCACGGGTCCTTGGCCGGAGCCTTCTGCACACTGTCGTTAGAGGTCATGCGGCCGACCTTACTCACCGCCCGGCCGCCATCTCCGTCAGGCCAGCGCACCCACCGGGATCCGCCGGAAGGTGATCGTCTCGTACGCGCTGAAGTCGCCCGTCTCGTAGAGGAGTCCGACGGTCTCGTCGTCGACACGGACCAGATCGGAGTACGCGGCGGGCAGTCCGTCCACGGTGTACGCGTCCTGCCACGTGATGCCGCCGTCCCGGCTGTGGCGCACCGTCATCAGGGCACGGAAGCCGGGGTCGGCGGGCCCGGAGAACAGCAGCACGTCGGGCGTACGAAGCTGCAGCACGCTGCATTCGACGACGGGGCCGACGAGTCCCGCCTGCGGCCGGAAGGGCTTGACCAGCTTCCGGCCGCCGTCCGCGGAGTAGGCGTCGCCTCTGGTGCCGGGGGCCGGGGAGTCGTTGCGGGTGTTGAAGTAGACCCGGCCGTCGGGGAGTTCGGCCGCGGTGGTCTCGTTCACGTTCACGTAGCCGTCGGTGTTGTCGTCGATGTAGCCGATGCGCCAGGTCTGCCCGAGGTCGTCACTGAGCAGGCTGTGGCCGCCGTTGTACTTGCCCTCGGTGCCGTTGTCGGTACCGGTGGGCGGGAGGGAGTGATTGGCGGGGACGACGATGCGGCCGCTGCTCGCAGCGTCTCCGCTCGCGCCGCCGCCGGTGAGCTGGATCGCGTGGCCCGGCGTGGTCGCGTACCACCGCCAGTTCGCCTTCTTCACCTGCCCGGTGATCTCCCTGGCGACCGACCAGGTAAGGCCGTCGTCGTCGCTGTGCTGCACCCAGATCCGCCGCCCGTTCGCCGCCGAGACCTTGCCGCGCCGGATGGCGTCCTCGGTCGCGGCGGCGGCGTTGCGGACGTGCACGAGGAGGACGCGGCCGGTGCCGAGGACGACAGGGGCGGGGTTGCCGGCCAGGTCGGCGCCGTTCTTGACGGCGACCTGGAGCGGCCCCCAGGTGCGGCCGCCGTCGGTGGACCGCTTGAGCACCACGTCAATGTTGCCGAAGTCGTCCTGCGAGCCGACCCTGCCCTCGCAGAAGGCGAGCAGGGAGCCGGGGTTCGTGCGCACGACGGCGGGGATACGGAAGCTCGCGTAGCCCTCGCGCCCGGCGCGGAAAGGAACACTTGTCTCATCAGCCATCCCCGGTCCGTCCCCACCTCGGGCGAATTCCCGGTGAACTCCGCCTGACGACTCACCCGTTGAGGCAGGATGCGGCCCCATGGACGCCGTACGGGTCGCGCTGCTGCGCGAAGTGCTCGCAGGAACCGAGTGGGTGGGCGCGACGCGTCGCTTCGCGGGGACGCTGCGGTCCTCCGTGGTGCCGCACGGGGGCGGGCTGCTCCTGGTGGGCACTGAGGCGTACGAGCCGTGGCATCTGGCCGCGCATCTCGTGGACGAGGCGGCGTGGTCCGGGACACCGGAACTGACGCCGACGCTCGTGCGCCACCGGGTACGCGAAGGAGATCCCGCCCACCTCTCGACCGGGCTCGGCCGGATCGAGGCCGCGCGGCGCGGCGAGACGCTGCTCGTGGTGGCACCGGACACGCCGGCGGAGCCGCCGGGGGCGGGGCTGCTTGAGCGGGTGCACGATGCTCGCGCGGCGGGGGCGACGGTACTTGCCCTGGGTTCGGGGCACGGCGATCTGCGGGCCATGGCGCACGAGGCGCTCGCCGTGCCTCAGTCGCCCGACCTCGATCTCGACATGGTCCAGCACTTGGTGAGCGCGGCGGCGGGCGAGAACGCGGTGCCGGCTGCGCGGGGCCGACGCCGTCTCCGGGACCGCCTGTCCCGCCTGGCCGACCAACTGACTTCACCGCCTCCGGCGCGGTGGTGAGATCGGCTGCCCGAGGTGCCAGCGGGCGCGGTAGTGAGATCAGCTGCCCGAGCTGCCAACGGGCGCGGTGGTGAGATCGGGGCTGCCTGGGTTGACTGGGTTGACTGGGTTGCCGCCGGCACGGGGGTGGGATCAGGGCTGTCTGGCCGCCGCCGGCGCGGTGGTGGTGCCGCCTGCTCCAGGACGCCGCTTCGCGGCGAACTTTCCCCACCCGCCCACCCGTTACCCAGGGCAATCGGGTGGGTGGGCGGGAGACATCCGGCGCGAAGCGGCGGCTCAGGGTTGAGACGAGTTCAGCTGCGCGACGCCGGGCAATCGGGCGGGTGGGTGGGAAAGACCCGCCGCGGAGCGGCGTTTCAGGCCCGCACGCAAGACGCCCCGCCCAGAGCCCCAGGGCTCACGCAAGGCGCCCCCGCCCGGGAAAATTGGTTGCCCCGCGGGCCCCGCCGCGCTGAGCATGGCTTTTCGTGTCTTTCTCCTCCGTGTTGCCCGACCTCTCCCCCTGGCGTTCCACGCGTGACTTCCGGCTGCTCTGGGTGCAGGGGCTCGTCACCACCTTCGGCAGCTTCATGGCCCTGGTCGCGCTGCCGTTGCAGATCAAGGACCTCACCGATTCGCCGCTCGCCGTCGGGGCGATGGGCGCGGTCGAGCTGGTGCCGCTGGTCGTCTTCGGGCTGTACGGGGGCGCGCTGGCCGACGCGGTCGACCGGCGCAAGGTGATTCTCCTGACCGAGGCGGGCCTCGGCCTCCTCGCCGCCGTACTGCTCGTGAACGCGCTGCTCCCCGAGCCACTGCTCTGGCCGCTGTACGTGGTGGCCGCGGGAGTCTCCGCGCTCGCGGGACTGCAGCGCCCCGCGCTCGACTCCCTCATGGCCCGCATCGTGCCGCACGACCAGCTCATCGCCGCCACCGCACTCAACTCCCTGCGCTGGAACGTCGGCGCGATCGCCGCCCCCTCGCTCGCGGGCCTGGTCGTCGCCTACGCCGGGCACGCACCCGCGTACGCGATCACGGTGGCGTCCTTCGCCGCCTCCGTGGCCCTGTGCACCCGTATCGCACCGGCGCCCCCGGCTCACGACGCGGAGAAGCCCTCGCTGCGGGGTCTCGCGGAAGGCGCGCGGTACGCGTGGTCGCGGCCGGTGCTGCTCGGCACGTACGCGATCGACATGGCGGCGATGTTCTTCGCCTTCCCGAACACGATCTTCCCGTTCCTCGCGGAGGATCTCGACGCCGAGTGGTCGCTCGGCCTGATGTACGCGGCCGGGGCGGTCGGCTCGCTGCTGCTCAGCCTGACCAGCGGGTGGACGTCACGGGTGCGGCGGCACGGGCTGCTCGTCGTGTTCGGGGCGGCGGGGTGGGGTCTCGCGATCACGGCGGCCGGATGGTTCGCCAACGTCTGGGTGGTCCTCGTGTGCCTGGCCCTGGCCGGCGCGGGCGACATGCTCAGCGGGCTCGGCCGCTCCACCATCTGGAACCAGACGATCCCGGACGAGCTGCGGGGCAGGCTCGCGGGCATAGAGGTGCTCTCCTACAGCGTCGGCCCGCAGCTCGGCCAGGTACGCGCGGGAGCGGCCGCCGGCTGGACCGGCACCAGGACCGCCATCTGGTCCGGCGGCCTCGCCTGCGTGGCCTCGGTCGCGGCACTGACGGCGCTGCTGCCCAAGCTGGTGTCGTACGACGCGAGCACGGACGAGGACGCGGCCCGCCGCCGGGAGATGTCCGCCACCCGGTAGCCGAGTGCACCCCGGTGGCCGACCGCACCCCGGCGGCGGGTCAGGCGCCGCCGGGGTCCTTGTCGTGCCACTTCGGGTCGGTCTCCCACTCCAGGTTCCGCTCGGCGGCGGTCTCCATCGCGCGCTGGGCCTCCTCGCGGGACGCGTACGGCCCGAAGCGGTCCTTGCCCGGGCAGTCGGGGCCCTCCTCCACCGTCTCGTGCTCCAGGCAGTAGAACCACTCGCCCGGTTTACCGACGGTCCGCTTCTTGAACAGTGCCATGGTCTGCTCCTCTCTCTGCAGCCATGCTGCCCCACCACCGCTGGTTAGACTCGCTGGCATGTCTGGCCAGTCACTGCTCGTCCCAGGGGAGCTCTCCCCCATCCGCCCCGTCCCGGGAAACATCAGGCGCCCGGAGTACGTGGGGAAACCCGCGCCCACCCCGTACACGGGGCCGGAGGTGCAGACCCCCGAGACCATCGAGCTGATGCGCACCGCGGGCCGTATCGCCGCGCGCGCGATGGCCGAGGCCGCCAAGCACATCGCACCCGGCGTGACCACCGATGAGCTGGACCGCGTCGCCCACGAGTACATGTGCGACCACGGCGCCTACCCCTCCACGCTCGGCTACCGCGGCTTCAAGAAGTCGCTGTGCACCTCCGTCAACGAGGTCATCTGCCACGGCATCCCGGACTCCACCGTCCTGAACGACGGCGACATCATCAACCTCGACGTGACCGCGTACATCGGCGGTGTGCACGGCGACAACAACGCCACGTACCTGGTCGGGGACGTCGACGAGGAGTCCGTGCTCCTCGTGCAGCGGACCCGCGAGTCCCTCGACCGGGCCATCAAGGCGGTCAAGCCCGGCCGCCAGATCAACATCATCGGCCGCGTCATCGAGTCGTACGCCAAGCGCTTCGGCTACGGCGTCGTCCGTGACTTCACCGGCCACGGCATCAACACGTCCTTCCACTCCGGCCTGATCGTCCCGCACTACGACAGCCCGCACGCGACGACGGTGATCAAGCCGGGCATGACGTTCACCATCGAGCCGATGCTGACCCTGGGCACGCACGACTACGACATGTGGGACGACGGCTGGACCGTCGTGACGAAGGACCGCAAGCGGACCGCGCAGTTCGAGGAGACGCTCGTGGTGACGGACAGCGGGGCGGAGATCCTTACGCTTCCCTGAGCTCTGAGCGGGTAGCGTTTTTACCGACAGGACGTCGGGAACCAGTTGACTTAGGTAAGCCTAACTTGGATGATCTGTAGCAGTCGCACTGGTTCCCGCCATCCGTCGGGATTTTTCGCCTACCCTCGCTTTCTTCGGCTTCGGAGGTCCCTCATGGATCCGTTCTCCACGGTGATCCGCACCGCGTCGCACGAGCAGCACACGGAGGCGGAGACCTCGACCTTCATGAGCGACCTGCTGGGCGGCAGGCTGGGCGTCGACGCGTACGCGCGCTACACGGAACAGCTGTGGTTCGTGTACCGCGCCCTGGAGGAGGGCGCCGGGGCGCTGCGCGACGACCCGGTCGCCGGGCCGTTCATACAGCCCGAGCTGCTGCGCGTCGCGGAACTGGAGCGGGACCTCGCCCACCTGCGGGGTGCGGGCTGGAAGACCTCCGCCGCCCCGCTGCCCGCCACCGCGGCGTACGCGGCGCGGGTCGCGGAGTGCGCCCGCGAATGGCCCGGTGGCTACGTCGCCCACCACTACACCCGCTACCTCGGCGATCTCTCCGGTGGCCAGATCATCCGCGGCAAGGCGGAACAGACGTGGGGCTTCGCCCGCAAGGGCGACGGCGTCCGCTTCTACGTCTTCGAGGGAATCTCGAACCCGGCCGCGTTCAAGCGGAGCTATCGGGAGCTGCTCGACGGGCTCGGGGAGGTTGTTCCGGATGAGCTTGAGCGGCAGCGGATCGTGGACGAGTGCAAGCGCGCTTTCGCTTTGAATACCGGGGTGTTCCGTGAGCTGGGGGATGAGTTCCCGCTGTCGGCGTAAGGCGAACCCTGCGGGGCTTTCCCCAATCCCGCCCCTTCCCGAAACCAGGGGGCTCCGCCCCCTGGACCCCCTTACAAGA
>NZ_JBSGSG010000054.1:0-65948 GCF_053606765.1 Streptomyces sp. NPDC055189 | reverse complement strand
CGCTGGTGGTTTTCTATTCGCGGCATGTGCACCACCGGCTCCGCCGGGTTCGTCTTCAAACGCCGGACGGGCGGGATATCCAGCCCGTCCGGCGTTCTGCTGCCGCCACAGGAACCCCTTGTGCGAACCGTTGACCGCATACCCACTGGTCGGTACGGTCCCTGCAATCACACGCCACCCCCTGTCCCGTCCCCGGACCCACCGGAGTGTGCACCCCCATGGACCCCGCACCGCCCCCCGGATCCCCCCTCTCCGCCCCCGCTCCCGCTCAAGCGGCACCGGCGGATCCCCACCGCCGCAAAGTGGCGACCGCCGCCGCTCTCGCCTCGGCCGTCGAGTGGTACGACTACTTCGTCTTCGGCATCGCCGCCGCCCTCGTCCTGGGCGACCTGTACTTCCCCTCCGGCAGTTCCTCCGCCGGAGTCCTCGCCGCGTTCGCCACCTTCGCGGTCGGCTTCCTGGCCCGCCCCGTCGGCGGGATCATCGCCGGTCACCTCGGCGACAAACGCGGCCGCAAGCCCATGCTGGTCCTCGCGCTGACCCTGATGGGCCTTTCCACCACGGGCATCGGCCTGCTCCCCACGTATGACACGGTCGGCATCGCCGCGCCGATCCTCCTCGTCACCCTCCGCGTGTTCCAGGGCATCGCGGTCGGCGCGCAGTGGGGCGGAGCGATGCTGATGGCCACCGAGTACGCCCCCGAGGGCAAGCGCGGCCTCTACGGCAGCCTGGTCCAGCTGGGCGTTCCCATCGGTGTGGTGACCGCCAACACGGTCTTCCTGATCGCCGGGGCCGTCACCAGTGAGAGCACCTTCGAGGCGTGGGGGTGGCGGGTCCCCTTCATGGTCGGGCTCCTCGTGCTCGTCCTCGCCTGGTACATCCACACGCGCGTGGAGGAGACGCCGGAGTTCCGCGAGGCGGAGCGTGCGCTCGCCGAGAAGGAGCAGAGCCAGAAGGCGGCGGGCGGTGACGGGGGCAACTCGCCCCTGCGCACCATCCTGCGCCACCACCTCGGCACGGTCTTCCTGGCCGGCGGCTCGTTCGCGGTGAACACGGCGACCTTCTACATCATCATCACCGGCGTCCTCGACTACACGACCCGCGAACTCGACATGAAACGCAGCGCGGTCCTGACCGTCTCGCTCTGCGTCAGCCTCACCCAACTCGCCCTGATCCCCGCGTCCGCCGCGCTCTCCGACCGCATCGGACGGCTGCGGATCTATGCCATCGGCGCCGCGGGACTCGCGGTCTGGGCCGTGCCGATGTTCCTGCTCATCGACACCGGTTCACTGCTGTGGCTGGCCGTCGGCACCTTCGTGACCAGCTGTTTCCTCAGCATCATGTACGGGCCGCAGGCCGCGCTCTTCGCCGAGTTGTTCACGGCGGAGATGCGCTACACGGGAGCCTCGCTCGGCTACCAGATCGCCGCCGTGTTCGGCGGCGGGCTCGCGCCGTTCGTGATGGTGCTGCTCCTGGAGGCGACGGGCACCTCGATGGCCGTCTCCGCGTACATCATCGGCCTCGCGGTGATCGCCCTGATCTCCATCAAGGTGCTTGCGGGGCGGGCGCGTTCCCGCTGACGCCCCCGTCCGCCGAGGACGGTTCCGGCGCCGTCGCCTCCGACGGCGCCGGAACCGTCGTACGCAGCCGCGAGAAGGACTTGGCCGCCGCCAGGAACGCCAGCGTCGTCAGGACGAACGGCCAGGTGAAGGTGTGCCCGCCGGACGGTGCGAGGAGCGCGGACATGGCCGAGCTGACGGCGGTCGCGGTGGCGGCGCCCACCGTCGCGTAAGCGAGCGTCGCACCCCGCGCCGGGAGGAAGACGCCGCACAGCGCGAGCGCGACGAGCACCGAGTTGTATCCCATCGTGCCGTCCGCGATCTGCGCGGCGGGCGCCCCGAGTGCCCACGCCGAACCGATCCCGACCACGCTGCCCAGGCACGCCACGGCCCCCGCGCGACGGCTCGCGACGAAAAGCCCCGCGAGCAGCACCGCACCCACGTACCACTGCGGCATGAAGAAGATCTGCGCGAAGTCGGCGAAGAAGGCCCGTGCCAGATCGTCCGGTTGGAGTGAGGTCGGGCCCGTTGCCGCGCGCGTCAGCGCGGCGAGCGCGTCGCCGTGGTGCCAGACCCGCTCGAAGCCGGGGGCGGCGATCGTCATCGCGCTCGCGAGCAGGCAGTACGGCAGGGTGAGCGAGGGCAGGTGCCAGACGGCGAGGACGTTGGCGGCCGCCGCCGTCACGACCGTCACCACCACGCAGCCCGCGAGGGCGAGCGCGGCCGTGGACAGATGTCCGGCGCCCAGGAACACCGCGAAACACAGCGCGGTCAGGCAGGCGTTGAAGCCTTCGAGCCCGGTCGACACGCGGTCGCCCGGCGCTCCGAGCAGCCGCGCGGTGGCCGTACCGACGGCCGTCCCCGCGAGCCCGTAAAGCCCGTACTCCCAGCCCGCCGCGAAGAGCGCCACGCAGAAGACGGCGCCCGCCGCCGCGCTGGGCAGGAAGGTGACCTGCGCTTGGCCGCGCAGGACGTGCGTGGCGAAGGACAAGGCCCCAAGTGGCTGGCTCTTGGCATCCGTTGAGTGCCGCACGGCTCGCTCCCGTGTTACGTCCATGTTTCGCCCGGCAAGACGGATGCACCTTACATCTACTTAGGGGAGTGCCGCGATGCCGAGGTGCGTCTCCAGGGCCCGGGCCCCCGCCGGCGTCACCCTGACCGCCCGCTGCGAACCGATCCGCACGCACCATCCGGCGTCCAGCGCGTGGCGGCACAACGCCGCGCCCGCGACCCCCGCCAGGTGCGGCCTGCGCTCCGTCCAGTCGAGGCAGGCGCGGGCCAGTGGTCGCCCGCCGGAGCGCTCCAGGCCGATGCCCAACTCCCCGAACCAGCCGATCCCTTCGTCGGTCAGCGCGAACCCCGCGTCCTGCCGCAGCAGCCCGCGCTCCGTCATCGCCCGGGTGATCGTGGTCCCCAGGTGCCCCGCCAGGTGGTCGTAACAGGTGCGGCCCCGTGCCATCGCCCCGCTCGCACCGGCCTCCCGCAGCGTGCGCGGCGCGCGGAGCACGGCCCCGCCCGGTCGTACGTACGCGGTCAGGTCCTCGACAAGCTGCGCGACGCGCGCGTCGGCGAGGCGGACGTAGCGGTGGCGCCCCTGGCGCTCCTCGGCGAGCAGCCCGCCCGCGACCAGCTTCCCCAGGTGCTCGCTCAGCGTGGACGCTGCGACCCCCGCGTGCCGTGCCAGCTCGCCCGCCGTCCAGGCGCGGCCGTCGAGCAGCGCGAGCAGGCAGGCGGCGCGCGTCTCGTCGGCGATGAGCCCGGCGAGCGCGGCGAGGCGGGGCGTTGCGGGGTCCGTCATGGGCCAAGCATGCGCCGGGGACCGTTCGGTCCGCGCCGAACCGTCACCCGGTGACGGCGGCCACCTGCTCGTACTGGAGCGTGAGCCCGTCGAGCAGCGCCCGCAGGCCCGTCTCGAAGGCCCGCTCGTCGATCTCCGGCCGGCGCTCGGCCAGCAGGTGGGCCTGGCCCAGGTGCGGATAGTCGGCGGGGTCGTAGGCCGCCTCGTCGTCCACGAAACCGCCGGCGAAGGAGCCGAGCGCCGAGCCCATGATGAAGTAGCGCATCAGCGCGCCGATCGACGTGGCCTGCGCGGCGGGCCAGCCCGCGTCGACCATCGCCCCGAACACCGCGTCCGCGAGCCGCAGTCCGGCAGGCCGGCGGCCGGGGCCGCTCGCGAGCACCGGCACGATGTTGGGGTGCAGGGTGAGCGCCGCGCGGTAGGACACGGCCCAGTCGTGCAGCGACGTGCGCCAGTCGCGCTCGTCGGCGGCCTCGAACATCGACAGGTCGACCAGCGCGCTCACCGAGTCCGCGACCGCCTCCAGGATCTCGTCCTTCGTGCGGAAGTGGTTGTAGAGCGAAGGCCCGCTGACCCCTAGCTCGGCGGCGAGGCGGCGCGTCGAGACGGCGGCGAGGCCCTCGGCGTCCACGAGCGCGCGCGCCGTCTCGACGATGCGATCTCTGCTGAGGAGGGGCTTGCGCGGTCGGGCCATGCGGCACATAGTAGGGCTGCCGCCAGAAACTAGCAGTGCTAATTTAAATGCGGACCCGAGACCGGTCCCCAGCGTCGATCCGAAGAGGTGCCCCGATGAATCTGGAGCTCAGCGAGGAGCAGTCCGCCGTCCGGCAGCTGGCCGAGGACTTCGTGGCCCGCGAGATCGCCCCGCACGTCATCGAGTGGGACCGTGCCGAGAGCGTCGACCGGTCCATCGTGAAGAAGCTCGGCGAGGTCGGCTTCCTCGGGCTCACCATCGACGAGGAGTACGGCGGCTCGGGCGGCGACCACCTCGCGTACTGCCTGGTGACCGAGGAGCTGGGGCGCGGCGACTCGTCCGTGCGCGGCATCGTGTCGGTCTCGCTGGGCCTCGTGGCCAAGACCATCGCGTACTGGGGGAGCGAGGAGCAGAAGCGGCAGTGGCTGCCGGGGCTCACCTCCGGGGAGCTCGTCGGCTGCTTCGGGCTCACCGAGCCGGGCACCGGGTCCGACGCGGGGAACCTGTCCACGAAGGCCGTGCGCGACGGCGACGACTACGTCATCAACGGCTCCAAGATGTTTATCACGAACGGCACCTGGGCCGATGTCGTGCTGCTCTTCGCGCGGACGAACGACGCCCCCGGCCACAAGGGCGTCTCCGCCTTCCTCGTGCCGACCGACACTCCGGGACTGAGCCGCCGCACGATCCACGGCAAGCTCGGCCTGCGCGGCCAGGCCACCGCCGAGCTGGTCCTTCAGGACGTCCGGGTCCCGGCGTCGGCCATGGTGGCGCCCGAGGGCAAGGGCTTCTCGGTCGCCATGTCGGCCCTTGCCAAGGGGCGGATGTCCGTTGCCGCCGGGTGCGTGGGGATCGCCCAGGCCGCCCTGGACGCGGCGGTGTCGTACGCGGGCGAGCGTGAGCAGTTCGGCAAGTCCATCGCGGGGCACCAGCTGGTCCAGGAACTGATCAGCGACATCGCCGTGGACGTGGACGCCGCACGCCTGCTGACCTGGCGGGTCGCCGATCTCATCGACCGCGGGCAGCCCTTCACCACGGAGTCCTCCAAGGCCAAGCTGTTCGCGTCCGAGGCCGCGGTGCGCGCCGCCAACAACGCGCTCCAGGTCTTCGGCGGCTACGGCTACATCGACGAGTACCCGGCGGGCAAGCTGCTGCGCGACGCGCGCGTGATGACCCTCTACGAGGGCACGAGCCAGATCCAGAAGCTGGTCATCGGGCGGGCGCTGACCGGGGTCTCCGCGTTCTGAGTTCCGCATGCGGGAACTGCGTACGGGAACTGAGTACGGGAACTGAGTAGCGGGGCGGATGTGGCGAGGCCGCTGCGGGGCGAAGCTCTGGTCATGAGTGAGACACCGGTCAAGCAGCAGAGCAGCACCGCCTACTACGGCCAGGCGATCGCGTCGTTCGCCGTGGCGCTCGGCGCGACGGCGATCGGCATCTACAGCCTCGACGTCAGCGGCTGGATCCGCGCCTTCCTCGCCATTTCCGTCCTGTACCTGACGACGTCCGCGTTCACCCTCGCCAAGGTCATCAGGGACAAGCAGGAGGCCGGCCAGCTCGTCAGCCGCGTCGACCAGGCCCGCCTGGAGAAGATCCTCGCCGAACACGACCCGTTCAAGCCGGTGGCCTGACCGGCATCCTAAGCGCTTGCTCACCGTCAGGGGTATGGTGTCCTCCCGACGGGCGGAAGGAGCGTGGACGATGAGCACGGCGGAGCAGACCGAGGGCGATGACCTGCCATGGGGCGAGGTCACTCCTGATGCGGCGCGGCGGCTGCTGATCGCCGCCGTCGAGGCCTTCGCCGAGCGTGGGTACCACGCGACGACGACCCGGGACATCGCCGGCCGCGCCGGCATGAGCCCGGCGGCGCTCTACATCCACTACAAGACCAAGGAAGAGCTGCTCCACCGGATCAGCAGGATCGGCCACGACAAGGCCCTGCGGGTCCTGCGTACCGCGGCCGACGGTCCGGGCAGTGCGTCGCAGCGCCTCGCCGACGCCGTGCGCTCCTTCGTCCGCTGGCACGCCGACCACCACACCACCGCGCGCGTGGTCCAGTACGAGCTCGACGCCCTCGGCGATGAGCACCGCACGGAGATCATCGCGCTGCGCCGCCAGTCGGACGCCGCCGTGCGGGACATGATCAACGAAGGGGTGCGGGCCGGGGAGTTCGACGTCCCCGACGTGCCGGGCACCACGCTTGCCGTGCTCTCGCTCTGCATCGACGTGGCCCGGTGGTTCAACGTCGCGGGGCAGCGCACGCCCGACGAGGTCGGCGCGCTCTACGCCGACCTCGTGCTGCGCATGGTCGGAGCCCGGGAGCGGGTCTCCTAGAGCCCGAAAGCTCCCGGCCGCCCTCAGAAGTAGTAGCGGGAGACCGACTCCGCGACGCAGGCGGGCTTCTCGCTGCCCTCGCGCTCGACGGTGACCTTGGCGGTGATCTGTACGCCGCCGTCCTTGGTCTCCTCGACCTCCGTGAGCACGGCGGTCGCCCGCACCCGGGAGCCCGAGGGCACCGGCGAGGGGAAGCGGACCTTGTTGGTGCCGTAGTTGACGCCCATCTTCATGCCCTCGACCCGCATGACCTGCGGCACCAGGCTCGGCAGCAGCGACAGCGTCAGATAGCCGTGCGCGATCGTCGTCTTGAAGGGGCCCTGCGCCGCCTTCTCCGCGTCCACGTGGATCCACTGGTGGTCGCCCGTGGCGTCGGCGAACAGGTCGATCCGCTTCTGGTCGACCTCCAGCCAATCGCTGTGCCCGAGCTGCTCGCCGACCCCGGCACGCAGGTCGTCGGGCGACGCGAAGATCCTCGGCTCTGCCATGTCCCTGGCCTCCTCAAAGTATTCGAACTAAGCGCTTGCTCAGCATGCTGTGTGCGCCGACGTGTGTCAACGGACCAGCCGTGAGGGTTGCCGGGCCAGCCATTAGGGTGTGAGGGGTGCCCCAGATCCCAGAGAAGATCCACGAGCTCACGGTCGGCCAGCTCTCCGCCCGCAGCGGCGCGGCCGTCTCCGCACTGCACTTCTACGAGTCCAAGGGTCTGATCTCCAGCCGCCGCACGTCGGGCAACCAACGCCGCTACCACCGTGACGCGCTGCGCCGCGTCGCCTTCGTACGCGCCGCCCAGCGCGTCGGCATCCCGCTCGCCACGGTCCGCGAGGCGCTCGACTCGCTCCCCGAGGAGCGCACGCCCACCCGCGAGGACTGGGCGCGCCTCTCGGAGACCTGGCGCTCGGAACTGGACGAGCGCATCAAGCAGTTGGGCCGGTTGCGCGACCACCTGACGGACTGCATCGGCTGCGGCTGTCTCTCCCTGGAGAACTGCGTGCTCTCCAACCCGGACGACGTCTTCGGCGAACGCCTCACCGGCTCCCGCCTGCTGGCGGAGCGCCGGTCACAGTCCTGACTCCGGCAGGGCGGGTTACTCGTACTCGGTGCCGCCCTTCCGCGTCAGGTAGGCGGGGCTGACGGCCTTGGCGATGGCGCGCCCCCCGGTCACGGGGGAGTACCGCTCGGCAGCGGGCCGGATCACGACGCCCTCACGCAGATGCAGCGCCCGCCCCGACACCGTCTCGCGCCCGGAGGCAAGCTCCAGGACGCGGGAGGCGTCGTACGGCCCCTCGTACAGGCGCGGCACCAGCGGCAAGGCGCCCCCGAGCACCACGGCGGGGTCCAGCCACCGGACCGAGCCGTCGACCTCCGCGCTCACGTCGAAGACCGCGTAGCCCAGCGTCTCGCGGCGCCCGTCCGCGCCGTACGTCAGGTCCTGCACCCCGTCCCCGTACACCTCGCCGAAGATGCCGACCCGGCGCGCCCCGAGCCGCTCGGCCAGCGCGGCAGCCGCTTCCGCCACCGCGTGCCCGCGGATCGCGCGCCAGTAGAGATTGCGCGCGTCCTCTTTCAGCGCCAGGGACTTGGAGCCGAAGCCCTTCGAGGAGACGTACACCCGGCCGCCCGTGCCCGCGCCGTCCCCCTCGTCCGCGACGTACGTCAGCAGGCAGGCGGAGCCGTGCAGCTTCTCCGTGACGGACACCGGCTCGCCGGGCGCGAAGATGTCCGGGTAGCGCTGGATGTTCTCGATGTCGACCCACGGCAGCAGATCGGGCGCGGACTCGACGTCACCGCTCATGGTGGGCGGGATCGGCGGCACCCACTTCACGACGCCGAGCCGCTCCGTGAAGTCGGTGCCCTGCGCGGCGGCCCGCGCCAGGTCGATCTCCGCGAGCGCGCGCGGCCTGCACACGATGCCCTGGGAGAGCTCGCCCCGCAGCCGTACCGCCTTCACCCGGTCCGACTTGCCGCCCGCGAGCCGCCCGGTGAGCCCCAGTTCCTCGATCAGCTCCGCGGGAAGCACGGACTGCTCGGGGATGTAGAGGGCCACGTCCCCGGTGCGGTACGCGCCCTTGGCGACGACCGCGCGATACAGGCCCACCTGGGCCAGTTCGAGGGCATCGGCGTTGGGATGCTCGTGGATGGTAAGCACTTCGGCGGTGACGCGCAGCGTCGACATCGATCGGACTCCTTGGTTCTACGTACCGCGCGGGTACGCGCACATGTCTGTCATCGACGCCAACTGTGCCGACGACAAAGCGCTGGAGCGATCGATTTTGTGACTGGTAGCGTCACGCCGGAGCATTCAGCACGGACAACGCGGCCGCGACCAACTGGGCGTTGGACGCGGCCCGTTCCCCGTCCGGCAGGACGAGCGTGTCCTCGAAACCGATGCGGGTCGCGAGCCTGAGGCGCCCCGAGAGCCGCAGCACCGGCCAGGTGCCGCCCTCCTCCCCGTGCAGCAGCACGGGACGGCCGTGTGCCGTGCCGATCGCCGTCAGGAGCGCGCGTGCCGAGTCGCGTGCCGTGGCCGGGTCGGGGTCCGTCACCTCAGCGAGGACCCGCAGGACGCGCGGGCCGAGCGCGGACGCGGTGAAGCGTTCCGCGCCGTCCGTGCCGGACCAGATGCCCGCCTCCACGCCCACACCCCGGTCCAGGAGCGCCGCGGCCACCGCCTCCGCGCCCGGCTCGTGCCAGTTGACCGACGCGTGGTCGGGAAGGACCGTCCACGCGCGGATGCGCTCCACCCGCCGGTCCGGGTCCTGCTCGGCCCAGGCACCCGTGGTCACCCCCACGGGCACGGACGTCACGGAACGGACCGCTTCGAGCACGGCCGCAACCGCCCGGGTAGCCAAGGTGTCTTGTCCACAAGGGGACTTGGGGTGTACATGAACATCCCGGGCGCCGGCCGCGACGGCCTGCGCCACGGACTCGGCCATCGCCCCGGGCGACAACGGGATCGCCGCACCATCGCCCGCGCCGCGGGCGCCGTTCACACATACCTGCATCACCACAGGACAGCACAGACGACGACACACAGGGGGAGGGCCGATGGGAATCGCCATCTGCTCGTTGAAGTGGGACGCCGCACGCACCGGGCGCCAGAAGATCACGTACGACCGCGACGGCTACCACCTCGTGCGGTTTCCGTACGCGGACGCGGAGGAGTCGTACGACCCGTGGCACATGCACGACCCCGGCAAGGGAGTCACCAGCCCGTCCCGGTTCCCGGACCCGCGGTCCGGGCTCATATGGCCGAGCCACGACGGCTGGGGCACCCTGTCCGCGATGATCTTCTGGGAGGCGGACTCCCGGCCCACCGGGTATCGCGCGCGCTACGTGCGCGATCCGCTCGGCGACTCCACGGGGTACGACTCGACGGCCACCACCGACTGGGGTCCCACCAAGGGCGCGCAGTACCGGACGCACGTCTGGCAGATGTTCGTGCACCCGCAGACGCCGGTCGGCCTGAAGATCTCGGCACGCGGCGCGGGCGACGTGCGGATCGCCGCGCCGCTCTTGTTCGCCGAGTTCAAGCTGGCCATACAGACGGACGTGGTGACGCCCTAGCCGCCGTGCGCCCGGCCTCCACCATGCGCCGGGACGTTCGCGGACGGCCGGGCGTCACGCGGACACCAGCGGCCGTTCCCGCAGTGCGCGCGCCCGTGCCATCGCCGCGGGCGTGAGCACCGGATCCGGCACCACGATTCCGCAGCCCGTGCAGACGGCGCCCGCGGAAGGCTCGTGCGCCAGGCCGTGCGTCCAGACGAGGCCGGAGCGGGTGCACACCGGGCAGACCGTGCCCGGCTCCCGCTCGAGCGCCCCTATCAGCCGGCGCAGGACCTCGGCGAGTGGTTCGGAGGGGTGGATGCCGGGATCGTCGCACCAGGCGACCCCGAACCCTCCCCAGGTACAGCGGTGCCAGTCGTCCACGCTGCCGGGCCGGCGCAGCCCGTCGTGCTTCTCCTTGCGGCGGCGCTCCGCGAAGCCCTCCTCGTAGGCGAGCCACACCGCACGCGCCGCTTCCAGTTCATCGAGCGCGGCCACCAGCCGCGCCGGGTCGGGCGACCGGTCCTCGGGCCCGAAGCCCGCCCGGGAGCACAGATGGTCCCAGGTCGCCCGGTGGCCGTAGGGGGCGAACCTCTCCAGGCACTTGCGCAGCGAGTACCGCCGCAGTGCCAAATCGCTCAGCGGATCACGCACCTGTCTCGCGAGACTCCGGAATCCGGCCATCGCCCTGCACCTCCGTCGCACGTTCTCGGACGTTGCCGAGTAGACGTATCGACTTGCGATTCGGCTCCCTCGACTTCCATTCGATTTTCGATGGACGGCATAAGACGGCGGTGAGCTGGAGCTATGTGACGGTTCTGAAAAAGCGACGCATGTTCATCTTCCGGGTTCGGCAACCCGCCAGTAACCTCCGCCTCAACTCCACCCCACAGGAGCACAAGCGGAGCCCAGAGGAGCACACATGCGACGACGCATCGTCCGGCTCAGAACCCTCACCGCCACAGCGGCGCTCGCGCTCGCCGCGTCCCTCCTCGCACCGCAGCCGGGGAGCGCCGCCGACGAGCCGCCGCCTGCCGCCGACTACTGCGAGGGGCAGTGCGCGGACGTCCTGCCGCCCGGCGCGAACGGCAACGCCACGCTCGCCGAGATACTCGCCCACCGGGTCTTCGGCACCCAACCCGCCCATGCGGACGACCAGTTGGGCCCGTACGACAAGCTCTCCGCCGGCTATCCGTCGCTCACCGACGACAAGCTGACGGAGTTCTTCAACGACGCGTCCTTCGGCGTCCGCGACGGCCAGGCCGCCTCCGTCACCAAACCCCGCGACGACGTGACGATCACCCGGGACAAGAAGTACGGCATCCCGCACATCAAGGGCAGCACGCGATACGGAACCGAGTTCGGCGCCGGCTTCGCGGCCGGGCAGGACCGGCTCTGGCTCATCGATCTGTTCCGGCACATCGGCCGCGGCGAACTGACCTCGTTCGCCGGCGGCGCCCTGGCCAACCAGGGTCTGGAGCAGCAGTTCTGGCCACAGGCCCCGTACACGGAGCAGGACCTGGAGAAGCAGGTCGAGTACATCAAGTCGACGCAGGGCGAGCGCGGCAAACAGGCCATGGAGGACGCGCAGGCCTATATCGACGGGCTCAACGCCTACCGCACGAAGTCGAAGAACGGCCGCTACTTCCCCGGTGAGTACGTCCTCACGGGCAAGATCGACGCGATCACCAACATCGGCGAGATCCAGCCCTTCAAGGTCACCGACATGATCGCGCTCGCGTCCGTCGTCGGCGGACTCTTCGGCAACGGCGGCGGCGGCGAGGTCGACGCGGCGCTCTCCCTGCTCAAGTCGCAGGAGAAGTACGGCGTCGAGAAGGGCACGCAGGTCTGGGAGTCCTTCCGCGCCCGCAACGACCCCGAGGCCGTCCAGACGATCCACGACGGCACCAGCTTCCCGTACGCGGGCAAGCCCGAGAACGCGCGCGGCACCGCGATGCCCGACCCCGGCTCGGTCGAGCGCGAGCAACTCGTCTTCGACCGCGAGGGCGGCGCCAAGACCGCCGCCAAGGACCCGGTGAAGGCCCCCAAGGAACTCAAGCCGCTCCAGGGCATGTACGACAAGGGAGTCCTGCCCTCGGACCTGTTCAAGCGGGACGGCCAGAAGAAGGGCATGTCGAACGCCCTCGTCGTCTCCGGCAAGCACACCGCGAGCGGCAACCCCGTCGCCGTCTTCGGCCCGCAGACCGGATACTTCGCCCCCCAGCTCCTCATGCAGCAGGAGCTTCAGGGCCCCGGCATCAGCGCGCGCGGCGTCTCCTTCGCGGGCGTAGGCATGTACGTCCAGCTGGGGCGCGGCCAGGACTATGCCTGGTCGGCCACGTCCGCCGGGCAGGACATCACCGACACGTACGCGGTCGAGCTGTGCGAACCGGGCGGCGGCGCCCCCACCAAGCAGTCCGCCCACTACCTCCACCACGGCACCTGCACCCCCATGGAGAAGCTGGAGCGCAAGAACGCCTGGAAGCCGACGCTCGCCGACTCCACGGCCGCGGGCTCCTACCGTATGCAGGTGTTCCGCACGAAGTACGGCGTCGTGACGCACCGCGCGAGCGTCGACGGCAAACCCGTCGCGTACGTCTCGCTGCGCTCCACCTACCGCCACGAGGCCGACTCGATCATCGGCTTCCAGATGCTGAACGACCCGTCGTACGTCAAGGACGCGTCGACGTTCAAGAAGGCCGCCGAGAACATCAGCTACGCCTTCAACTGGTTCTACGCCGACTCGCGCGACACCGCGTACTACAACAGCGGCGCCAACCCCGAGCGCGCCAAGGACATCGACCCCGCCCTGCCCGTCAAGGCCCAACAGGCCTACGAATGGCAGGACTTCGACCCCGAGAACAACACCTCGAAGCAGACCCCGCCGGCCGAGCACCCGCAGTCCGTCAACCAGGACTACTACATTTCCTGGAACAACAAGCAGGCCAAGGACTTCAGCACGGCGGGCTTCGGCATCAGCGCCGTGCACCGCGGTGACCTGCTCGACGGACGGGTGAAGAAGCTCACCGAGCAGGGCGGCGTCACGCGGGCCAAGCTGACGCAGGCCATGTCGGAGGCGGCGGTCACCGATCTGCGCGGCGAGCAGGTGCTTCCCGAGCTCCTGAAGGTGGTGCGGAGCAAGCCCGTCACCGATCCGCAGCAGGCCAAGGCCGTACAGCAGCTGGAGGCGTGGCAGCAGGCCGGGTCGCAGCGCAACCAGACGGCGGCGGGCTCCAAGAAGTACGCCCACCCCGACGCCGTACGGATCATGGACGCCTGGTGGCCCCTGCTGATCGAGGCCGAGTTCAAGCCGGGCATGGGCAAGGATCTCTACGACTCCCTGACGGCGCAGCTCGGCACCGACGAGTCACCCTCCGCCGGGCACGGCCCGACCGGGGCGCACGCCGGATCGGCCTTCCAGTACGGCTGGTGGGGCTTCGCCGACAAGGATCTGCGGGCCGTGCTCGGAGAGCCGGTGAAGGGCGGGCTCGGCGAGAAGTACTGCGGCGAGGGGAAGCTGGACGCCTGCCGTGACGCGCTCCTGACCACCCTCACCCAGGCCGCGGCCAAGCCCGCGAACGAGGTCTACCCCGGGGACGCGAGCTGCTCGGCGGGCGACCAGTGGTGCGCGGACTCGGTCATCCACCGGGCGCTCGGCGGCATCACGCACGGGCCGATCCAGTGGCAGAACCGGCCCACGTACCAGCAGGTCGTCGAGTTCCCGAAGCACCGCTAGGAGACCCGAAGCACCCCTAGGAGAAGCGGAGTTACGAACGGGCGATCCGCCCGGCGGCGAACACGACACGCGCCAGTTCCTCGTGGCAGATGTCGCTGTGCGCGCCGGCGGGCGGACCGCCGCGCCGCACCACCGACGACGCGTCCACGCTCACACACCCCTTGGCGGGGATGGCCCGGCCCAGCTTGATGCGCTTGGCGCCGTCCACCGCCCTAAAGCCGTCGTACCCGATGGCGCCCCAGCGTTCCCAGAGGCCGAGGAAGGTCGAGGAGTCCCCGGCGAGCTTCGACGCCAGAGGGTAGATCTTGCCCAGGGCGTCGTCGTGGCGGGAGTGGCAGGACACCAGCGGGCCGTCGATCCGCCGCTGCATCCCGTTGAGGGCGCCGCTGCGCAAGGGCGCGTGCGGCAGCCGCTTGGAGAACGCGTAGTGCGAGAAAGCCCCCTGGAGCAGCGTCGTGGACTTCACGGTGCGCACCGAAGCGGGCATCCCGCGCAGCGCGTACGACACGAGCCGCGCGCCGAAGCTGTGCCCGATGAGATGCACCCGCACGTCCGGCGCCTCGCGGGCGAGCAGCCCGATCGCCGGGCCCAGGCCCAGCTGGCCGACCGATCCCGCCCGGCGTTTCATGGCGTAGTAGCTGGCCTGGCGCAGGAGTTCGTGCGCCCCGTTCCACAGGCGCTTGCGCAGGCTGCCGAAGAGCTCCTGCTGCCCGGTCTCCTCCATCATGGCGGCGAACACCTGGCAGACCTCGACCGCGTCGTCGGTCAGCATGGCGGGCAGGCCCGTCCAGATGTCGTCGGCGAAGCGGTGGGCCGCGCTGTTCTGGTGCACGGCGACCAGGTTGCGGACGAGGCGCCCGTACTCGTAAAGGCGCGAGGGCACCTCGGACCGGTCGGCCAGGAGCGCGCCGATCCGCTGCAGTTCGGCCCCGCCGTCGGGAAACGTTCCTGCGAGCAGGCGCATGGTCGGCTCGTCGAGCAGGGGGCCCGCGCCCGGTAGCGGGCCGGGTCCGGTGGCCGTCACGGAGGGTTCGAAGTCCGGTATTCGTTCGTCGGGGAAACGGATGGCGGGCCAGAGCACGCCCACATAGCCCAGGCGTACGCGCGGTCCCGCGAGTCCCTGGCACGGCGTGAAGAACCGCCGGTAGAGGTCGGTTGCCATGTCTTGGTCGTTGTTCCAGCCGTGCGCCAGGACGAGGAGATCGGTGATGCGCTCGCGGCCCGCCTCGGCGAGGAGGCGGTCACGCTGCGTGGTGTTGACGTCCCCGTCGGCGTCGAAGGTCAGTTCCCAGTAGGGCTCCACGCGGTCATCGTCCTGCGCTACCGGTGTACTGACCAGATGTCCCGCAGGGGAAGCTACGCCAGTTCCCGCTCGCGCGTTTCCGGCAGCGCGAGAACACACACCAGGGACACGACCGCCATGGCGCTCACGTACCAGCCCACCGACGAGGAGCCGAACGCGGACTGCAGCCGCGTCGCCACCAGCGGGGAGACCGCGCCGCCGAGCACGCCGCCCAGGTTGTAGGCGAGCGAGGCGCCCGAGTAGCGCACGTTCGTGCCGAACAGCTCCGGCAGATACGCGCCCATCGGCCCGTACACCACACCCATGCAGAACAGCGCGCCGCCGAGGGCCAGGGCCATGAGCACCGGCTGCTCGGTGTCCAGGAGGGGGAAGAGCACCAGGCCCCACACCACCGCGAGCGCGGCGCCCGCGAGGACCAGCTTGCGGCGGCCGGCGCCGTCGGAGCGGGTCGCGGCGAGCCAGGTACCGGCCGCGAGGAAGAGACAGGCGATCAGCGAGAGGCCCAGCATGGTGTTGCGGGAGACGCCCAGGGTGCCGGTGGAGTAGGCCAGGCAGTACGTCGTCGCCGTGTAGAAGAGGCCGTAGGCCACGATCATCCCGCCCGCGCCGAGCAGCAGTTCGCGCGGATAGCGCCGCAGCACGTCGAGCGTGGGGACCTTGCTGGCCTCCTGCGCGTCCATGACCTTCGCGAAGACCGGCGTCTCGCTGATGCGAAGCCGTACGAAGAGTCCGACGCCCACAAGCAGGAAGGAGAGCAGGAACGGCACGCGCCAGCCCCAGGAGCGGAACGCGTCGTCGGAGAGCACGGCGGAGAGCAGCCAGAAGACGCCGGTCGCCGCGAAGAACCCGACGGACGGGCCGAGTTGGGGGAAGGCGGCATACAGTCCGCGCTTCTTCTTCGGCGCGTGCTCCACCGCGAGCAGCGCGGCCCCGCCCCACTCGCCGCCGAGCCCGATGCCCTGGAGGAAGCGCAGCAGGATCAGCAGGACCGGCGCCCAGATGCCGAGCGTTCCATAGCCGGGCAGGAGTCCGACGAGGGCCGTCGAGAGGCCCATGAGCAGCAGCGAGGCCACGAGCACCGACTTGCGCCCGACCCGGTCGCCGAAGTGCCCGAAGACCACGGAGCCGATGGGCCGCGCCGCGAACGCCACCGCGTAGGTGGAGAAGGAGGCGAGGGTGGCGTTGACCGGGTCCAGGGTCGGGAAGAACGCCTCGTTCAGTACGAGGGCCGCCGCCGTGCCGTAGATGTAGAAGTCGTAGAACTCGATGGCCGTCCCGATGAAGGACGCGACGGCCACCCGGCGCATGCTCTCGGGGCTGGCGTCCGGCTGGGTCTTCTCGGGTGAGATTTCGCTGTGCACGAGCGGCACTCAAGCGTTGGATGTATGGGGCAGTCAATAGTTGGGACGGTTGGTCTCGGTCACTGAGACTGGCGGCGGGCTGCCGTGACGTCGTGCAGATGGACGAGGATGTCGTGCGTGGGCGCGAGCCGGATCTTGTGGGGACCGTCCGGGTACGCGGTGCCGATGCTCTGGGTCAGCCGGCCCTTGCCGAGCCACTTGCGGGCGGCGGCGGGAGCGGTCCTCATGTCCAGGAAATAGTCGTCGTGGCGCACCTTGTCGAGCGTGTACTCGTTCATGCCGCGCGTGGCCGCCCCCACCGAGCGGGGCTTCCACACCTCGGACTCCGCGCTCTGCGCCATGAACGACCCGCGGGCGAAGGTGAACCCGACGCTGACGTACCGCTCGTCGAGCTCGTCCCGCAGGAAGGCGCCCTGCATCTTCGGGTAGCGAGGGTCGTAACTCTCGTAGCCGACATGCGCGTTGTGGGCCGACAGGAGCACCTTGTCGCCCGTTCGCCGCTGCCACCAGGCGGTGTTCTGTGCCATCAGGCGGTCGCGGTAGAGCATGCCGTCCTTGATGCCCTCGGGGGTGTCGAAGGGGAAGGCGTAGATCGTGGCGGTCTGCGAGACGGACCGGGCGTGGTGGAGGACATAGGTGAACTCGCCGTCGGACGAGGCGGGTTGGAGCCCCTTCAGGAGCTTGAGCGCCTCCCGCGCCTGCCCGGCCAGCTTCCGCCGCTCCTCAAGGGGCCTTGCCATGTACGTGTCCCCGTCCGCGAGACGGCGGATCGGCGCGTAGAGCTCGGTGATGCGGGGGAGAAGGGCGGGCTTGTGCGCGCGGACGTAGTCCTCGACCCCGTCGAACAGCTCGTGCCCCAGCTCCGGGTAGTTGAGGTCGTCGCCCATGAAGCGCACCCGGCGGTCCGGATGCTTGTCGTTGTACGCGCGCATCCACGTCAGGAGCTCGACGTACTCCTCGGTGTCCCAGGGAGTCTTCGCGAGCTCCTTGTGCACGAGCTCGCGTACGTCCCCCTTGCCGCCCTGCACGTATGCGTCGAACCGCAACCCCGTGGTCCAGCTGACCTCCTGCGCGAAGGTGGTGAACCCCTTCTCCTCCACGAGATAGCGGAAAACCCGGTCCTTCATCGTGAAGAACTCGTGCGAACCGTGTGTGGCCTCGCCCAGGCCCACCACTTTTGCGTCACCGACCATCCGGCCCATGGGCCGCAGGTCCTTGACGGAGCCGCCGGGGTCGGTGGAACGCAGGGGGTGGGCGGCGCGCTCGATCGCCGGGACCGGGTCCGCGGGTGCGGCCCGGGCCGCCTCGGGAGCCACCAGCACCCCGAGGCCGAGCGCGCCGGCCAGTGCCAGGGGGGCTGCGCGCCGTGCTGTCCGTGCCATGGGGGATCTCCTCAACTCGGTGTACGGAGCTGAGGTTCACTGTGGTGGGCCGCAGGGGGTGGCTGCCATCCGGCAGGCACCCCCTGTCCCGGTGGGGTATCCCCTACCTGCGGGTGCGCCGTGGCTGGTCGCGCAGTTCCCCGCGCCCCTCCGGGTGCTATCGGTAGTGCAGATACCGCTTCCGCACGGCTCTGAAGCGTGCGAGATCGTCCTGCCAGGCGGCCACCACCTCGCCCGTGCCCGCGCCCGCGTCGATCATGGTGCGGACCCGCGTCGTGCCCGTCAGCTTGTCGATCCAGTTGTCGGAACGCCAGGCGAACCCGCTCCACGTCTTCTTGGCGGTCACCAGGAGCGCGATGCCGGTGCGCACCGGGTCGTACGCCTCCCGGTCGTGCACATGGAGCTGGACGCCGCCGATCGTCTTGCCCTGGAACTTGGAGAACGTCGGCGCGAAGTAGGCCTCCCTGAAGTGCACCCCGCGCAGCCCGGCGTCATTGGCGGCGGCCGCCCACTTCCGGTCGATGCCCTCGGCGCCGAGCAGCTCGAAGGGGCGGGTCGTGCCGCGCCCCTCGGAGAGGTTCGTGCCCTCGAAGAGACAGGTGCCGCTGTAGACCAGGGCGGTCTCGGGCGTCGGCATGTTCGGGCTCGGCGGCACCCACGGCAGCTCGGAGGCGTCGTAGAAGTCCGCGCGCTTCCAGCCCGTCATCCGTACGGTCTCCAGCGCGACGGGACGCTCCAGGAACTCCCCGTTGAACAGCAGCGCGAGCTCCGTCACGGTCATCCCGTGCGCCTGCGCTATCGGCTGCCGGCCGACGAAGGTGGCGAACTCCTTGTGCAGGACGGGCCCGTACGCGCCGCGCCCCGTCACCGGATTCGGCCGGTCCAGGACCACGAACCGCTTGCCCGCGAGCTCGGCCGACTCCATGCAGTCGAAGAGCGTCCAGATGTACGTGTAGAAGCGCGCACCCGCGTCCTGGATGTCGAAGACGATCGTGTCGACCCCGGAGGCCGTGAAGATGTCGGCCAGCGCCTTGCCGCTCTTCTGGTAAGTGTCGTAGACGGGCAGGCCGGTCGCCGGGTCGTCGTACCGCCCCTCGGAGCCGCCCGCCTGCGCCGTCCCCCGGAAGCCGTGCTCCGGGCCGAAGACCGCCACCAGGTCCACGCGCTCGTCGGCGTGCATGACGTCGACGATGTGGCGCACGTCCCTGGTGACGCCGGTCGGGTTGGTGACGATGCCGACCCGCTCCCCGTCCAGGAGCGCGTAGCCGTCGGCGGCCAGGCGCTCGAAGCCGGTGCGCAACCGCCGCCCGCCGCCCGAGCCGCCTCCGCCTCCCGCGGCCGACGCGGGGGCCGCCGATGTGAGGGCCGTGGCGGTGGTGGCGGCCAGCAGGCCCCGTCTGGACAGGCTGCCTCGGGACAAGTTCATGCAGAGACCTCCGTGAGCGCGGTGGCTGTCATGGCCACGCACGCTAGCGCGCGGACCCGCGACGGGGAACGAACCCGGCTGCCCGACCCCCTTCCATCCGTACATACCGACTGGTTAGTCTGCGATCACAGCGGAGCCGCAGTCGAAGGAGACTGATCGTGGAGACCCTGCAGGACAAGGGAGTTGTCGTCACCGGTGCCGGAGGCGGGATCGGGGCCGCGCTGGCCCGCCGGTTCGCCGCCGCCGGGGCGCGCGTCGTGGTCAACGACCTGGACGCCGCCAAGGCCGGGGCGGTGGCCGACGAGATCGGTGCCGTCGCCGTACCGGGCGACGCGTCCACGATCGTGCCGGCGGCGAGAGAGGCCCTGAGCGGCACCGTCGACGTGTACTGCGCCAACGCGGGCCTCGGCTCGGGCGGCTCGGAGTCCGCGCCGGAGGACGTCTGGGCCACCGCCTGGGACGTCAACGTCATGGCCCACGTCCGCGCGGCCCACGAGCTGCTCCCGGAGTGGCTGGAGCGCGGCAGCGGCCGCTTCGTCTCCACCGTCTCGGCGGCCGGACTGCTCACCATGATCGGCGCCGCGCCCTACAGCGTCACCAAGCACGGCGCGTACGCCTTCGCCGAGTGGCTCTCGCTCACCTACCGCCACCGTGGGATCGACGTCCACGCGATCTGCCCCCAGGGCGTGCGCACCGACATGCTCGCCGCCACCGGCACCGCGGGCGACCTCGTGCTCACGCCCACCGCGATCGAGCCGGACGCCGTCGCGGACGCGCTCTTCGCCGGGATGGCGGAGAACCGCTTCCTGATCCTGCCGCACCCCGAGGTCGCCGAGTACTACCGCATCCGCGCCGCCGAACCGGACAAATGGCTCACCGGCATGAACCACATCCAGCAGAAGTGGGAGGCGACGGAGCGGTGAGCGAGGCGACCCCGACCACGTCCGAAGCGACCCCGACCGCGTCCATATACGCCGCCAAACCCTGGCTCGGCCGCCTCAACGAAGCCCAGCGCGGCCCGGTCGAACCCGCCGCGTCCGTCGTGCACGCCTTCCGCGCCTCCGTCCTGAGGGCCCCCGAGCACACGGCCCTGGCCTACTTCGACGGGCGCCTGAGCTACCGCGAGGTGGACGCCCTCTCCGACTCCGTCGCCGGACACCTGGCCGCCCGCGGCCTCGCCCGGGGCGAGCGGGTCGCGATCCTCCTGCAGAACACCCCGCACTTCGTGATCGCGCTGCTCGGCGCGTGGAAGGCGGGCGCCACGGTCGTGCCGGTGAACCCGATGTACAAGTCGGCGGAGGTGCGGCACGTCCTCGCGGACGCCGACGTGACCGCGCTGATCTGCTCCGACCGCGCCTGGGAGACGTATCTGCGCGAGACGGCCGCGGCCTCTCCCGTACGCGTCGTGCTCACCGCGTGTCAGCTCGACCTGCAGACCAGGAACGACACCCGCGTCCTCGACTTCGAGCGCCTCCCGCAGGCCGCCGACGCCGACGACCTGGTGACAGTGGCCCGGCAGGGGCTCCCGGCCCCCGGCGACCGGGTCCTCGAACCCTCCGACGTCGCGCTGATCAGCTATACGTCCGGTACGAGCGGCACCCCCAAGGGCGCCATGAACACCCACGGCAACATCACCTACAACGCCGAGCGGCAGCGCACCGGCTCCGGCATCCCGGAAGGCGCCTGCTACTTCGCGATGGCGCCGCTCTTCCACATCACCGGCATGGTCGCGCAGGTCGCGGCCTGTCTGACCAACGCGGGCATCCTCGCGCTGGCGTACCGCTTCGAGGCCGGGGTCGTCCTGGACGCCTTCGCCGAGCACCGCCCCGCGTACACCGTGGGCCCCTCCACGGCCTTCATGGCCCTGGCCGCCCACCCCTCCGTGACGCGGGAGCACTTCGACTCCTTCGTGATGATCTCCTCGGGCGGCGCGCCGCTGCCGCCCGCCCTGGTCGAGAAGTTCCGTGCGGGATTCGGCCCCTACATCCACAACGGCTACGGCCTCACCGAGTGCACCGCGCCCTGCGCCTCCGTGCCACCGGGCCTCGAAGCGCCGGTCGACCCGGTGTCCGGCACGCTGGCCGTCGGCGTGCCAGGCCCGGAGACGGTCGTCAGGATCGTCGACGACCAGGGAGCGGACGTCCCCTTCGGGGAGCAGGGCGAGATCACCGTGCGCGGCCCGCAGGTCGTGCCCGGCTACTGGAAGCGCCCCGACGCCACGGACGAGGCGTTCCCCGGCGGCGAGCTGCGCACCGGCGACATCGGCTTCATGGACGAGCAGGGCTGGCTCTATGTGGTCGACCGCAAGAAGGACATGATCAACGCGTCCGGTTTCAAGGTCTGGCCGCGCGAGGTGGAGGACGTCCTCTACAGTCACGCGGCCGTCCGTGAGGCGGCGGTGATCGGCGTCCCCGACAGCTACCGCGGCGAGACGGTCAAGGCCTTCGTCAGCCTGCGCCCCGGCGCGGACGCGGCACCGGACGAGCTGGCCGCGTACTGCAAGGAGCGGCTCGCCGCCTACAAATACCCGCGCGCGGTCGAGATCCTGCCGGAACTCCCGAAGACCACAAGTGGGAAGATCCTCCGGCGGGAACTGCGTTCCCACGACAACGCGGGCTCTCGGCAGGACGAGAGCTAGCCAAACCCGAAAGGCAGGTGGCGGCAGTGGCCAGGACGACGGACGGTGACGGCACGCCCGTCCCCCAGCGGCTGCTCGCCGCCGCCACGCGGCTCTTCGCCGACCGCGGCTACGACCGCACATCGGTGCAGGAGATCGTGGAGTCGGCAGGCGTCACCAAGGGTGCGCTCTACCACTACTTCGGCTCCAAGGACGATCTCCTGCACGAGGTGTACGCGCGAGTCCTGCGCGTACAGCAGGAGCGCCTCGACGCCTTCGCGAACGCCGACGCGCCCATCGAGCAGCGGGTGCGGGATGCCGCGGCGGACGTCGTCGTCACGACGATCGACAACCTCGACGACGCCTCGATCTTCTTCCGCTCCATGCACCACCTGAGCCCGGAGAAGAACAAGCAGGTGCGGTCCGAGCGCCGGCGCTATCACGAACGGTTCCGCGCCCTGATCGAGGAGGGCCAGGAAGCCGGCGTCTTCTCGAAGGCGACGCCCGCGGACCTGGTGGTGGACTACCACTTCGGCTCCGTCCACCACCTGTCCACCTGGTACCGCCCGAACGGCCCGCTCACCCAGCAACAGGTCGCGGACCACTTGGCGGACCTGCTGCTGAGGGCGTTGCGGCCGTAATGAGCGCCCCGTAAGGGGCGCGGGGAACTGCGCGAGCAACCACAACGAACCCGCAGCGACACACAGCCCCCGCAGGGCCCTACAGGTACTTCTTGAGCTCCCGCCGGGCCAGCGAACGCTGGTGCACCTCATCGGGCCCATCAGCCAGACGCAGAGTCCTCGCAGCCGCCCACAGCTCGGCGAGCGGGAAGTCCTGACTGACACCCCCCGCGCCGTGCAACTGGACCGCCTGGTCGAGGATGTCGACAACCGTGCGCGGGGTAGCGATCTTGATGGACTGGATCTCCGTGTGCGCACCCTTGTTGCCCACGGTGTCCATCAGCCACGCGGTCTTCAGGACGAGCAGCCGCAGCTGTTCCACCGCGACCCGGGCGTCGGCGATCCACTCCTGAACGACGCCCTGCTGGGCCAGCGGCTTGCCGAAGGCCGTACGCGCCACCGCACGCCGGCACATCAGCTCGATGGCCCGCTCGGCCATGCCGATGAGGCGCATGCAGTGGTGGATGCGGCCCGGACCCAGGCGGGCCTGGGCGATGGCGAAGCCGCCGCCCTCCTCGCCGATCAGGTTGCTCACGGGGACCCTGGCGTGGTCGAAGACGACCTCCGCGTGCCCGCCGTGGGAGTGGTCCTCGTAGCCGTACACCTGCATCGCACGCCGTACTTCGACGCCCGGGGTGTCGCGCGGCACGAGCACCATGGACTGCTGGCGGCGCGGGTCGGCGCCCTCGGGGTCCGTCTTGCCCATGAGAATGAAGATCTGGCAGTCCGGGTTCATCGCCCCGGAGATGTACCACTTGCGCCCGGTGATGACGTACTCGTCGCCTTCACGCTCGATGAGCGTGGTGATGTTCGTGGCGTCGGACGAGGCCACCTCGGGCTCGGTCATCGCGAACGCCGAGCGGATCTCACCGGCGAGCAGCGGCTCCAGCCAGCGCTTCTTCTGCTCGTTGTTGCCGAACTGGGCGAGGACCTCCATGTTGCCGGTGTCGGGGGCCGCGCAGTTCAGCGCGGTGGGCGCCAGGTGCGGGGAGCGGCCCGTGATCTCGGCGAGCGGGGCGTACTGGAGATTGGTGAGCCCGGCGCCGTGCTCGGCGTCGGGAAGGCTGTGCTGGTCTACAAAGAAAAGATTCCACAGGCCCTGCTTGCGGGCCTCGGTCTTCAGCTCACCCACGATGGCCGGGGTGTCCCACGGCGAGGCGAGCCGGGCACGCTGCTCCTCGGCGACCTGCTCGGCCGGGTAGACGTGCTCGTCCATGAAGGTGAGGAGCCTGTCGCGCAGCTCTTCGGTGCGGGCGTCGAATGCGAAGTCCATGGCTGTCTCAGCCTTCCTGTCGTCCTTGGAGGGTGGTGAGGCCGTGCTCGATGAAGACGGGGACCAGCTCCCCGATGCGGTCGAAGCCCGCGCCGACCGTCTGGCCGAGCGTGTACCGGTAGTGGATGCCCTCCAGGATCACGGCGAGCTTGAACCACGCGAACGCCGTGTACCAGGAGACCGCGGAGACGTCGCGCCCCGAGCGCGCGGCGTACCGCTCGATCAGCTCGGCGGCGTCCGGATGCCCGGCCGCGCCCGCCGTGGTGCTGATGGGGGAGTCCGGCAGCCGCAGCCTGGTGCTGTACATGACGAGCAGGCCCAGGTCGGTGAGGGGATCGCCGAGGGTGGACATCTCCCAGTCGAGGATCGCCTTGATCCGGTCGTCGTCGCCGATCAGGACGTTGTCGAGCCGGTAGTCGCCGTGCACGACGGTGGCCGCGGGCGACGCGGGCAGCTGCCGACCCAGAGCGGCGTGCAACTCGTCGATCCCCGCCAGGTCGCGGTTGCGCGAGGCGTCCAGCTGCTTGCCCCAGCGGCGCAGCTGCCGGTCCAGGAAGCCGTCGGGCCGCCCGAAGTCGCCGAGGCCGACCTCAGCCGGGTCCACGGAGTGCAGGTCGACGAGGGTGTCGACGAGGCCGAGCACCGCGGCACGGGTCCGCTCGGCGCCGAGCGGGGCGAGCTCCTCGGCGGTGCGGTACGGGGTGCCGTCCACGAATTCCATGACGTAGAACGGCGCACCGATCACGGCGTCGTCCTCGCAGAGCAGCAGCGGCGTCGGCACCGGCACGGCGGTGCCGTGCAGCGCGCTGATCACCCGGTGCTCGCGCTTCATGTCGTGCGCGGTCGCCAGCACGTGCCCCAGCGGTGGCCGCCGTACGACCCAGCGTGTGGTGCCGTCCGTCACGGCGTACGTGAGGTTCGACCGGCCGCCCTCGATGAGGCGGGCGGTGAGCGGCCCGCCCACGAGGCCCGGCCGCTCGCGGTCCAGATGGCCGCGCAACTGGTCGAGGTCGAGGCCTGGTGGATGGTCTGAGCTCATCTTCGCTCCTGGTCGGACGGTGTCGGACGGTCGTCGTCGAATGCCGCGCTGCGTCGCGCTGACGTTCATGATGCCGACCAGTCGGTATGTAGTCCAGAGCGCAGTGGGAACGTGATCAGGGTCGCGGTGGTGCCAGACCCCCGGACCAGACCCCCGGACATGGCGATCCCCCGCCACAGACTGCCAGTCGGCGCCCGTGCGGGGGAAGGCGGCGGGGAGCCTCAGTGATCGTCCCAGTGGCCGTCGTGCGCCGCGTGCCGGTGGCCGTCGTGGACGTAGTCGACGTGGTCCCCGTGCAGCACCGAGCTGTGCCCGCAGCCCTCGCCGTGCTTGTGGTCGTGCGCCTCGTGGACGGCGTGCTCGGCGGGCTCGCACTCGTCCCAGTGGCCGGAGTGCAGGCGGTGCATGTGACCGTCGTGCGCGTAGTCGACGTGGTCGCCGTGCGGCACCTCGGCGTGGCCGCAGGCCGGGCCGTGGACGTGCTCGTGTACGGGGTGTTCGTGGTGGAGCGTGGTCATGGCGCGTGCACCTTCTGTGAGGGCTGCGGGAGGGGAGTGGCCCGCGGGCTGCGGGAGGGGCGTGACCCTCTCAGGCTAGTACTCGATGCCCGTTTGATGGGGATATGGAAGCCTTGTTGATGTTTCAGCTTTCGACCACCGCACCACCGCACTCGGCCCGCACGGGCCGTTCCACGAAGGCGCTCCCCATGAAGCCGACCTCATGAAGGCGATCAGCTACCTCCGCTACGGAGGACCCGAAGTCCTCGAATACGGCGATGTGCGCGACCCCAAGGTCGGCCCCGACTCGGTCCTGGTGAAAGTCCGGGCCGCGTCGGTCAATCCCGTCGACTGGAAGTGCATGGCCGGTCACCTCGACGGCATCCTCGACCCCGTCTACCCGGTGATCCCCGGCTGGGACGTCGCGGGCGTCGTGGTGCAGCCGGGCGCCGCCGTGCCGGAGTTTGCGGTGGGGGACGAGGTCATCGGCTACGTACGCGAGGACTTCCTCTCGCGCGGCACCTTCGCCGAGTACGTCGCGGCCCCGGTGCGCACCCTCGCGCGCAAGCCGCGCAACCTCACCTTCGAGGAGGCGTCGGGGCTGCCGCTCGCCGGGCTCACCGCCTTCCAGGTGATCACCAAGACGCTCGCGGTGACGGAGGGCGACGTCGTCCTCGTGCACGCGGCCGCGGGCGGCGTCGGCTCGATGGCCGTCCAACTGGCCCGGCACGCGGGCGCCCGCGTCATCGGCACAGCCAGCGAGCGCAACCACGACTTCCTGCGCGAACTCGGCGCGGAACCGGTCACCTACGGCGACGGTCTCGTCGAACGGGTGCGGTCCCTCGCCCCGGAGGGCGTGGACGCCGCGTTCGACACGGTCGGCGGCGACACCCTCAGGGCGTCCGCCGAACTGCTCGCGCCCGGCGGCCGTCTCGCGTCGATCGCGGACGGAGCGGTGATCGGCCTCGGCGGCCACTACTGCTTCGTGCGCCCGGACGCCGACGACCTCCATCGCCTGGCGCAGCTCGCGGAGCAGGACGTCGTCACGGTCCACGTCTCGAAGACGTTCCCGCTGGAGCGGGCGGCGGACGCCTATCGCCTGAACGCGGAGGGCCGTACGCGGGGCAAGATCGTCGTCACGGTGGACTGGGCGGCCGATGACGGGCCCGCCACGGACTGAGGCCGCTCGTCCCGCAGCGCGCTCAGAACACGCAGCGCGCTCAGAACACCATGACCGTCGCGCACGCCGCGAGCGCCATCGTGCACAGCGCGGCCGTCGCCGCGGCCCGCGCCGGCAGCCGCAACGGCCTGTTGGTGGCCGCGAGCTCGGTCATCCTGCGATGCGCCACGCCCAGGAAACCGAGCCACAGGAGCAGGCAGAGGGCGCAGGCGACGACGGCCACCGCGGTAGTGCCCTCCTGGAGCGCGGCCCGCGCCGCGAGGACCGCCGCGACGGTGCAGGACAGGGTCGTACGCCGCCACGCGAGCCGCGTGCGCTCCGGCTGCAGCCCCGGATCACGCTCCGGGACCGGCGCCTCGCCCCGGTCCGTCACCCCTCCCACCCGAAGAGCACGACGACGACCATCGCGAGCGCCACGACGGCGACGGCCAGGCTCAGGACGGTCGGGAAGCGCGAGACGGGCAGATCCGCGCCGCGCCGCATGGCCCGCTCGCAGCGCACCCAGTGATTGACCGCGCGCAGGGAGCTGAGGACGCCCGCGGCGAGCAGGGCGAGGGCGAGTCCGATGCGCCACCCCCAGCGCAGGTCGGGCAGGAACTGGTCCACCGCGAAACCGCCGCCGATGAGGGCGAGGGCCGTGCGCAGCCAGGCGAGGAAGGTGCGCTCGTTGGCGAGCGAGAAGCGGTAGTCGGGGGTGTCGCCCTCGTCGCGGATCCGCGCGGGCGCGAACCACAGCCGAAGGCTCTGTACGAAGTTGCTCACCAGCCGACCCTAGCTGGCGCGATATTCCCGCAGCCGTTCGTACGCGGCGAGCCCGTCCGGCACCCACGCCCACTCGCCGAGCCGCCGCTCCAGCTCCTCGTCACTGATGAAGGCGTGCCAGGCGACCTCCTCGACCTGCGGGTTCACGGGCAGGTCGCAGCGCACTTCGTAGAGGTACGACCACCAGGTGTGCCCCGCGCCGTCGTCGTAGAGGAACTTGAACAGCGGCGTGGGGCGCGGGAGTCCGTCGACCCCGAGCTCCTCCTCGGCCTCGCGCAGGGCGGCATCGTCGTAGGACTCGCCGGCTCCGACGACCCCGCCGACGAACATGTCGTACATGGAGGGGAAGACCAGCTTGGTCGGGGTGCGCCGGTGCACGAAGACGCGGCCCTGCGCGTCCCGCGCCTGGATGAACACGCAGCGGTGGCGGAGCCCGCGCGCGTACGCCTCACCGCGCGGGGCTTCGCCGACGACCTCGTCGTTCTCGTCGACGATGGACAGGATCTCTTCACTGGGGTCGGGACCGGGGTCGGGCGCGGGCCGGCTGTTCGTCGTCATGCCCGCCATCCAACCCCACCGCCCGTGACGTGCTCACTGCCCCATGACGTACTTCACCGTGGGCCCCGCGGTCCAGCCGCCGTCCACGGCGAGCTCTGCGCCCGTCACGTACGACGCGGCGTCCGAGAGCAGGAAGATCATGGCGCCCGCGATCTCGTGCGGCTCGCCGACCCGGCCCATCGGGGTGTTGGGGTACTTGCCCTCGCCCTTCTCGATGCCCACCTGCGCGGTCATCGGGGTGTACGTCATGCCCGGGTGGACGGAGTTGACGCGGATGCGGGCGGTGCCGAGCTCCACCGCGCCGGTCTTGGTCAGGCCGCGGACGCCCCACTTGGAGGCGCCGTATCCGGCGGTGAGAGCGAGGCCCATGAGCCCGGCCGCCGAGGAGATGTTGACGATGGAGCCGCCCCCGGCCTCCTTCATCGCCGGGATGACGCTCTTCATGCCGATGAAGACACCTGTGAGGTTGATGTCGAGGACCTTGCGGAAGTGCTCGACGGACTCCGACTCCAGGAACTGGCCGGTGGAGATACCGGCGTTGTTGACCAGGCCGTGGACCCCGCCGAACTCGGTGACGGCGAGCTCCACGACACGCTGCCAGTCCGCCTCCGACGTCACGTCGTGGTGCGCGAAGCGGGCGCGCTCGCCGAGCTCGGCCGCGGTGACCTCGCCCTCCTTGTCCAGGACGTCGGTCAGGACGACGTTCGCACCGGCGGCCACCGCCTGCCGCGCGGCCTCGGCGCCCAGGCCGCGCGCCGCGCCGGTGATGATGACGGTCCTGCCGGTGAGGTCGTGCGCGTCGCTCATGGTTCTCTCCGTGGTGCCGGGGCCCGCAGCAGGGCCGTGGTGGTCTCTACGAGGTCGGCGAGGAAGAGCTCCTCGCCGGTCAGGGGGGTGGTGCCGGCCAGGTACTGACCGGCGCGGTCGGCCATGGCGGCGCCGACCAGGGTGAGGGCCAGGTCGAGGCGTTCGAGCCGGACCGGTTCCGGGAGCGCGGTGAGGAAGTCCTCCGCGCGGCCGATCAGCTCCCAGTAGACGGTGCCGTCGATGGTGGGATGCGGTGTGCGGGTGCGGACGCCGCTCTCGTGGCTGAGCTGGGCGGAGATGCGCAGGCAGCGACGCCCCCGCTCGGTGCGCAGCTCGGAGGCCTCCGCCGCCACCAGGGCGGTGAGCAGCCCCCGCAGTCCGTCCGGCGCCCGCTCCAGCTCGGCGGTGAGCACCTTCTCCGTACGGGTCTGGCGCTCGGCCATGACGGCGTCCACCAGGGCGGCCCGGCTGCCGAAGTGGTACTGCACGGCGGAGGGGTTGCTCTGCCCCGCGAGCCGGACGATGTCCCGCAGCTGCGCGCCGTGCACGCCCTGCGCGGCGAACGCTTCCTCGCCCGCGCGGATCAGCTTCTCGCGGGTCTCGGGTCCTGAGGTCCTGGCCATGGCGCCATAGTAATGCTGGCCATTATTAAAAGCGAGGTGCTGTTCCAGGGGTCAGACGGTTGACGCCGTCCCCGCGGTTACTCAGGATCTGAACTCACCAGTAAGCCCCTGCTTAGGAGGAACCCCCGGATGGCCTACGACGCAGACGTCATCGTGATCGGCGCGGGTCTCGCGGGCCTCGCGGCCACCGCGGAACTCGTCGACGCGGGCCGCCGGGTCATCCTCCTCGACCAGGAGCCCGAGCAGTCGCTCGGCGGCCAGGCGCACTGGTCCTTCGGCGGGCTCTTCTTCGTCGACTCCCCGGAACAGCGCAGGCTGCGCATCAAGGACTCGCACTCCCTGGCCATGCAGGACTGGCTGGGCACGGCGGCCTTCGACCGGCCCGAGGACCACTGGCCGCGCAAATGGGCCGAGGCGTACGTCGACTTCGCGGCGGGCGAGAAGCGCGCCTGGCTGCACGGGCAGGGCGTGCGGTTCTTCCCCGTGGTCGGCTGGGCCGAGCGCGGCGGCTACGACGCGCAGGGCCACGGCAACTCCGTGCCGCGCTTCCACATCACCTGGGGCACAGGACCCGGTCTCGTCGCCCCCTTCGAGCGCCGGGTCCGCGAAGGCGTCGCGCGCGGCCTCGTCCAGCTGAAGTTCCGCCACCGGGTCTCCGGCCTGAGCCGCAGCGCGGGCAGCGTCGACACCGTCACCGGCGAGATCCTCGAACCCTCCGACGCCGAGCGCGGCACGGCCAGCAGCCGCGAGGCCACCGGGGCCTTCGAGTTCCGGGCCCAGGCGGTGATCGTCACTTCCGGCGGCATCGGCGGCAACCACGACCTCGTACGCGCCAACTGGCCCGAGCGGCTCGGCACCCCGCCGCAGCGGATGGTCTCCGGCGTGCCCGCGCACGTCGACGGGCGGATGCTCGGCATCACCGAGGACGCGGGCGCGCACCTCATCAACCGCGACCGCATGTGGCACTACACCGAGGGCATCCAGAACTGGAACCCCATCTGGGACAACCATGGCATCCGCATCCTGCCGGGCCCCTCGTCCCTCTGGCTGGACGCGCGCGGCGACCGTCTTCCGGTGCCGCTCTTCCCCGGCTTCGACACCCTCGGCACGCTCGAACACATCATGAAGTCCGGGTACGAATACACCTGGTTCGTGCTCAACCAGCGCATCATCGGCAAGGAGTTCACGCTCAGCGGCTCCGAACAGAACCCCGACCTCACGGGTAAGTCCGTGCGCGGCGTCATCGACCGGGCGCGTGCCGACGTGGCCGCCCCGGTGAAGGCGTTCATGGACAACGGCGCCGACTTCGTCGTGGAGAAGGACCTCTCCTCCCTGGTGCGCGGCATGAACGCGCTCACCAAGGAGCCCCTCATCGACGAGGCCGCCCTGCGCCGCACGATCACCGCGCGGGACCGCGAGATCGCCAACCCCTTCACCAAGGATCTCCAGGTCACGGCGATCCACGGCGCCCGCAAGTTCCTCGGCGACCGCCTCATCAGGGCCGCGGCCCCGCACCGCATCCTCGACCCCAAGGCGGGCCCGCTCGTCGCGGTGCGGCTCAACATCCTCACCCGCAAGACTCTCGGCGGCCTGGAGACCGACCTGTCATCGCGCGTCCTGACCGAGGGCGGCGAGCCGCTTCCCGGTGTGTACGCGGCGGGGGAGGCGGCCGGATTCGGCGGCGGGGGAGTGCACGGCTACCGCTCGCTCGAAGGCACCTTCCTCGGCGGCTGCCTCTTCTCGGGCCGCACGGCGGGCCGCGCGGCCGCCAAGTCGGTGAGCTGACGGGTGCGTTCGTCGCATCGCTCAGTAATCGTCGTGTCGCACAGTGATCGTCGCCGCTTGTCCGAATCGTGTCCTGGCGGGTAACACCGCAGGTCGGGGGTGAAGTCAGCAGATTTTGAAACGAGTTGGTGAAGGGCCTGACGGTGGGCTGACCTTGACTGGAGGGCGACCTACCGGTTTGCTGTGCGTGATCATCCGTACGCGAGCCGCGCCGGGGAGGAAGTCCCGCGGTGTCACCACCCCCACCCCCCCTGGGCCGATCCCGCAAGCGGGCGGCCCACGCCTTCGACCCCGCGCTCGACGACGCCGAACTCGCCGGCGCGCGCGCCGCGCTGACCCAGGGCCGCTGGACCGAGGTCCGCACGCTGCTCGCCGCGACCGGCGACGACTGGGACCGCAGGGGCCACCGCTTCGACGTACTCGCGCAGGAACAGACCACCGCCGCCTGGGTCCGTGACTGGCAGCTCGCCGAGCCGGAGAGCACCGACGCCGCCCTGCTGCTCGCCTATGCCTCCGTGCACCGCGCGCTGCGCGGCAAGGGGCGCTCGGAGAAGGCGCGGGACGCCTGCCGTGCGGTGGCCCCGCTGCTGCCCGCCGACCCCACGCCGTGGCTCGCGCTGCTGACCCTGGAGCGTTCCCTGGGTCACGAGGAAGACGTGGTCCGGCTCTTCGACGAGGTCCGCCACCGGCACCCCGAGCACCACCACGCCCACCACCTGATGGTGGCCAGACTCGCCGAGCGGCGCCCCGCAGCGGGCCAGGACCCCCTGCACGAGGTGTACGACTTCGCCGCCTGGGCCGCCGAACAGGCGCCCGCCGATTCGCCGTTGGCGGTCCTGCCCGTCGTCGCCCACGCCGAGCGCTACCGCGTCCTCGCCGCCGCCGGAAGCGAGCCCGCCGACCCCGTGGCCTCCGGGCACTGGACGGGACGCCGCGCCCGCCAGGTCATGAAGGCCGCCTTCGACTGGTGGCTGGAGTGGGAGATGCCCGGCCGCCCCGGGCACACGACCTACCCGCGCTGCCGCGTCGACCTCAACTTCCTCGCCCACGCCAAGTTCTGCGAGGGCAGGGCGGCCGAGTCGGCCGCGCTCTTCCACCGCATCGGCCGCCACGCGACCCCTGCCCCCTGGTCGTACCCGGACCGGGACCCTTACCAGGCGTTCACCGCCGCGCGCAGCGCCGCGCTCGGCTCCGCCTGACCCACCGCACCAACCGGCCCACCCGAAAGGACAACCGCGCCATGGCGACGGGCAGTTCGAGCAGCACGAGCGACACGAGATCTGCGAGCAAGGCCGCCGAAGGCAGCGGGATCAGTACCTACAAGGGCCAGGAGACGGCACTGCGCGCCGGCCGCCTGGGCACGGCGGGCCTGCTCCTGTCCGTGCTCGCGGCGACCGGGCCGCTCATGGTCGTCGCGGGTGTCATGCCCACCACATATGGCGTGATGGGTGTCGTCGGGCAGCCGCTGCTCTTCCTCGTCCTCGGTGTGGTCCTCGGCCTGTTCAGCTTCGGTTACGCCGAGATGAGCCGCCACGTCCACAACGCTGGCGCCTTCTACGCGTACATATCGAGGGGCCTGGGCGGAACCGCGGGCGCGGGGGCCTCGCTCGTGGCGCTCGTCGCCTACAGCGTGCTGCAGGCGGGCCTCTACGGCCTCCTCGGCTTCGAGGTCTCCGGGCTGATCGACACGTACTTCGACGTCGAAGTCGCCTGGTGGATACCGGCACTCGTCACTGTCGCCGTGGTCGCCGTACTCGCCTGGCTGAAGATCGACCTGAACGCGCGCGTGCTCGGCGTGCTGCTGCTCATCGAGGTGGCGCTCGTCGTCATCTTCGACATCGCGGCCATCGCGGACCCGGCCAAGGAAGGCCTGTCCCTGCACGCGTTCAACCCGGAGACCCTCACCGGTGCGGGCGTCGCCACCTCGCTCTGCTTCTGCATCGCCGCCTTCACCGGCTTCGAGCAGGCCCCCGTGTACGCGGAGGAGACCAGCCGCCCGCAGGTCGTCGTCGCCCGCGTGATGTTCTTCGCCGTCGGTTTCGTCGCGATCTTCTTCGCGATCAGCTCCTGGGCGCTCACGGTCGCGGCCGGCCCCTCCGGCATCGTCTCCGCCGCGGAGGAACAGAGCGCGGGCCTGCTCTTCGGGCTCACCGAGTCCCGGCTCGGCGGCACCTTCACCGACGTACTCCATGTCCTGTTCGTGACCGGCATGTTCGCGGCGATCCTCTCCTTCCACAACGTCGTCGCGCGGTACGCCTTCGCCATGGGCCGCGAGGGTCTGCTGCCCGCCGCGTTCGGAAAGACGAACACCGCGACCGGCGCACCCGGCACCGGCTCCCTGCTCCAGACGATCGTCTCCGTCGTCATCGTGATCGCCTTCGCGGTGACCGACGACGGCGCGTTCGGCGACCCGACCGCGCCGGTCCTGCACCTGTTCACCTGGGGCGGCAACGTCGGCGCCCTGGGCGTCATCCTCCTGATGGCCACGGCGTCCGTCGCGGTCATCGTCTTCTTCGTGCGCCGGGGCGCGGCGCGTGCGCAGGTCTGGCGCATCACCGCATCCGCGCTCGCCGCGGTCGGCCTGTTCGTCATCGCGGGCTACACCGTCAAGGACTTCGACGTCCTGGTCGGCGCGGGCCCCGGCTCGGCGCTCAGCTGGGTGCTTCCCGGCATCATCCTGCTCGCCGCGGTGATCGGCGTGGGCTACGGCGCGTTCCTGCGCTCGACCAGGCCGGAGGCGCACGCCCGGATCGGCCTGGGCAACGAGGCGTTCCAGCTGGAGAAGGCGGCCGAGGAGCCGTCCGGCCAGGTATGACGGAACCAGGTATGACGAAACGCTGACGGACACCCGCGGCCCCTGTACCCCCGGCGCCGCGGGTGCTCGAATCGAAGGGTGACAAGTTCCCCTCAGCAACGGCCCGAAGAGGACCAGGGCGGCGGTACGCCGGTCGGCCGCCGCCTGGTCCTTGGCATGCTCGGCCTCGGCGTCGCGGGTGTGGCCGCCGCGCCGCCGCTCCAGCGCGGCCTGGAATCCTTCCTGGGCGCCGCGTCCGACAAGGACCCCACGGGCCTGACGGACCTGCTTCCCAACGGCGGCGGCTTCCGCTACTACTCCGTGGCCGCCTCCGTCCCGCACAAGAGCGCGTCGACGTACCGCCTGAAGATCGACGGCCTGGTGGACCGCCCCGCGACGTACTCCCTCGCCGAGCTGCGCGCCCTGCCGCAGACCCGCATGGTGCGTGACGTCCAGTGCGTGACGGGCTGGCGGGTGCCGGGCACCCCCTTCGAGGGCGTACGCCTCTCCCGCCTCCTGGACACGGCAGGCGTACGCCCGACCGCCCGCGCCGTCCGCTTCACCTGCTTCGACGGGACGTACAGCGAGAGCCTGACGCTGAAGCAGGCCCGGCGGAAGGACGTTCTCGTGGCCCTGCGCATGCAGGACAAGGACCTGGGCCACAGCCACGGCGGCCCGGTCCGCCTCTATGTCGCCCCCATGTACTTCTACAAGTCGGCGAAGTGGCTCTCCGGGATCACTCTCACCGACGAGGTGGAGCCGGGTTACTGGGAGAAGCGGGGCTACGACGTCGACGCGTGGGTGGGTGATTCGAATGGCAGGGACGACAAGCCCACGGCTTGAGGCGGCCGCGGCACGGGTGCGCAGGTTCAGCCCCGCCGAGCGCTGGGTGCACCGCATGACGGCGATCCTGATGGGCGTGTGCGTCGCGACCGCGGCATGCCTGTACGTACCTCAGCTGGCCGAGCTCGTGGGGCGCCGCGCGCTCGTGGTGACCGTCCACGAATGGTCGGGCCTGCTGCTCCCGGCCCCGTTCCTGGCGGGCCTGGCGTCCCGCGCCTTCCGCGGCGACCTGCGTCTCCTGAACCGCTTCGGCCCGTACGACAAGGCCTGGCTGCGGCGTCGCACCCGGCGGGCGGGCAAGTTCAACGCGGGCCAGAAGCTGTACGCGGGCTGGCTGGCCGGAGCGGTCCTGGTGATGCTGGGCACGGGCCTGCTGATGTGGTTCACGCACCTGGCCCCCCTGTCCTGGCGCACGGGAAGCACGTTCGTCCACGACTGGCTGGCCCTCACCCTGGGCGTGGTGATCGCGGGCCACGTGGGGATGGCGTGGGCGGACCCGGAGGCGAGGCGGGGGATGCGGACCGGGTCGGTGGACCCGGATTGGGCGGAGCGGGAGCATCCGCTGTGGGTTTCAGCCTGTCCGGCGTTTGAGGACGAACTCGGCGAAGCCGGTGATGGCGTCCACCAAGGCCCCCGCGCCAGCGGGTTTTCGGGAAGGGGCGGGGTTGGGGAAACAACCCCGCCCGACCCCGGCTAAATCACAAGGGAAAGCAACAGCACCAGCCCACCCGCAACCACAGAGATGATCGTCTCCATGACCGACCAGGTCTTGATCGTCTGCCCCACATCAAGACCGAAGTACTCCTTCACGAGCCAGAACCCCGCATCGTTCACATGCGAGAAGAAGAGCGACCCGGCCCCGATCGCCAGCACGAGCAGCGCGGTGTGCGAGTCGGACATGTCCGCGGCCAGCGGAGCCACGAGCCCGGCGGCCGAGATGGTCGCCACCGTCGCGGACCCGGTGGCGAGCCGGATCACGACGGCGATCAGCCACGCGAGCAGCAGCGCCGGAATCGACCAGTCCTTGGAGATCTCCAGGACCATCTTGCCGACGCCCGAGTCGATGAGGGTCTGCTTGAACCCGCCACCCGCACCCACGATCATCAGCACACCGGCGATCGGCGCGAGCGACTTCTCGACGGTGGTCGAAAGCTGGCCCTTGGTGAAGCCGGCCGCACGGCCGAGGGTGAACATGCCCACGATCACCGCGGCGAGCAGCGCGATCAGCGGCGAACCGACGACGTCGAAGACGCGCTGGACCGTGTGGTCGGGGTTGTCGACGATGATGTCGACCAGGGCCTTGGCCAGCATCATCACGACGGGAAGCAGCACGGTCGCGACCGTCACGCCGAATCCGGGACGCTTCTGAAGGTCCTCGGAAGGACGCTGCGGCATCATCTTCTCGGGGGCCGGGACATCCACCCACCGCGCCGCGTACTTCGAGAAGACGGGGCCCGCGATGATCACCGTAGGAATGGCGACGAGCACGCCGAGGGCGAGGGTGATGCCCAGGTTCGCGCCCACCGCGTCGATCGCGACCAGCGGACCGGGGTGCGGCGGGATCAGGCCGTGCATCACGGACAGACCGGCCAGGGCCGGGATGCCGATCCGCATCAGCGAGTAGTTGCCGCGCTTGGCGACCATCAGGACGACCGGGATCAGCAGCACGATGCCGACCTCGAAGAAGAGCGGAAGCCCGATCACCGAGGCGATCAGGACCATTGCCCACGGCATCGCACGCCCGCCCGCCTTGGCCAGGATCGTGTCGACGATCTGGTCCGCGCCGCCGGAGTCGGCGAGCAGCTTGCCGAGGATCGCGCCGAGGGCGATCAGCACACCCACGCCCGCGACCGTCGAGCCGAGACCCGCGGTGAAGCTGGTGATCGTCTTGTCGAGCGGGGCACCCGCGAAGGCGCCCAGGGCGAGCGACCCGATGGTCAGGGCCAAGAACGCGTGCAGCTTGAACTTCGTGATGAGCAGGACGATGACGGCGATGCCCGCGAGGACGGCGATACCCAGCTGGGCATGGCCAGCGGAGGTGATCGGCTCGACGGCGTCCGCTGCCAGCATCTCAACGCTGAGACTGGTCACGGTGCTTTTCCTTGTACGTCAGGGGAGGGGGTGCGTCAGGGGAGGGGGTGCGGGGGAAACGGGGACTACTGGTCGAGCGAGCCCAGTGCCTCGAAGGCACGCTCGCTGATCTCTTCCGGACTGCCGGTGACGTCGACCGCGACGCCCGCCTCGTCCGCGCCGAGCGGCTGCAGCGTGGCGAACTGTGAGTCGAGCAGGGCCGTCGGCATGAAGTGGCCCTCCCGGTGCGACATCCGGTCCTCGATGAGGGCCCGGTCGCCGGTGAGGTGGACGAAGACGAGACCGGGAGCCTCGGACCGCAGCCGGTCGCGATAGCTGCGCTTCAGCGCCGAGCTGCTGACCACACCGCCGAGCCCGGCCCTGCCGTGGGCCCAGGCGCCGATGGCATCGAGCCACGGCCAGCGGTCGTCGTCGGTCAGCGGGGTCCCGGCCGACATCTTGGCGATGTTCGCCGGGGGGTGGAAGTCGTCGCCCTCGGCGTAGGGAACGCCGAGCTGTGCCGCGAGCAGGGGACCGATCGTTGTCTTGCCGGTTCCTGCCACGCCCATCACTACGACGACGTGGGGGGTGCTCATCGCTGTGCTGCCTCGCTGTCTTCTTCGACATCGGTCCGAGAACGAGCCACGGGACGGGGGAGACCCGTGGCTCGTTCACGTCACTGAAACCTATTAGGTCTGACAAATTCAAGAGGCTGTGACACAAAAGTCTGACTTTTTGTTCCCGGGGGGCGCCGCATACCCTGACGTCATGACCGCACAGGCCCGTGGGCTGCACGCTCGCGTACTGGAAAGCCTCGGGCCCGCCATCACCGCAGGCGAGTACCCGCCGGGCAGCGTGCTGCGTACCGACGAGCTGGCCCAGCGGTTCGAGGTCTCACGCTCGGTCGTACGGGAAGCGGTGCGCGTCCTGGAGTCGATGCACCTCGTCGAGTCCCGGCGCCGGGTCGGTGTGACCGTACTGCCCACGGCGGAGTGGAACGTCTACGACCCGCAGGTCATCCGGTGGCGTCTGGCCGGCGCCGACCGGCCGCGCCAGCTGCGCTCCCTCACGGTCCTGCGCTCGGCGATCGAACCCGCCGCCGCGGGTCTCGCCGCCCGGCACGCCACTCCCGAGCAGTGCGCGGCCCTCACCGAGTGCGCCCTCGGCATGGTCGCCACCTCGCGGGGCCAGCAGCTGGAGGGCTACCTCTTCCACGACATCAACTTCCACCGCATCGTCCTGAACGCGTCGGGCAACGAGATGTTCGCCCGCCTCGGAGACGTCGTCGCGGAGGTCCTCGCGGGCCGCACCCATCACCAGGTCATGTTCGAGGATCCGGACCCGGCGGCGGTCACCCTGCACGTCCGCCTCGCGGAGGCGGTGCGCGAGGGGGACGCGGAGCGGGCCGAGGAACTGACCCGGGAAATTGCCGTGGGAGCGCTGCACGAGCTGGACATTCTTGCCCCGTAGCGGATCTCCCCTTCCGGGGGTTTCGGGTTTGTCCGCGGGTCCGTCGTGGCTTGTCGCGCCCACGCGGCGGAGCCGCACATGCCAGAGCCCCGCGCCCCTGCCGGGGCGCTCCCCGCCGTCGGGGACAATGGTCACCATGTCTCGACGCGTCCCCCGTACCCAGTCCTGCCCCTGCGGCCACCCCCAGCCGTACGAGAAGTGCTGTGGGCGGTTGCACCGGGGTGACGCCGTGGCCGCCGTGCCCGAGGAGCTGATGCGCTCCCGCTACTGCGCCTTCGCCGTCAAGGACGAGGCCTATCTCCTGCGCACCTGGCACCCCCGCACCCGGCCGCCGCGCGTGGAGTTCGACCCGAATCTGCGCTGGGTCGGCCTGGAGATCCTGGACACCGCCGACGGCACCGCGTTCCACACCACCGGCACGGTCGAGTTCCGGGCCCGCTACACCGACGGGGGCCGCAAGGAGTCCCTGCACGAGCGCAGCCGCTTCGAGCGGCTCGACGGGGCCTGGGTGTACGTCGACGGCGCCTTCATCGACTAGCTCGCCCGGCCCGCCTCAGCGGATGTCCCCGTACTCGCTCATGACCCCCGGCGGAGCCAGCGCGTTCACGTAGTGCCCCGGACCGTGGTCCTCGAAGGAGTACGCGAACGGGACGCCCCTGGTCAGCGCGAGCCTGGCGGCGAAGAACGCCAGCGGCGCCACCACCGCGAGCCCCGCCAGGCTGTCCATCTGCGGGTAGCGCGGCGCCGGATCGCGGACCTCGACCCAGCCCGGCTTCCGGCCGGGCCCCCGCATCAGCTCGGCCAGGGCCCGCCCCACCCCCTTCGCCCGCCGCCCCGCCGTGGCACGCAGCCGCCCGCCGAGCAGATCGCCCGGCAGCGACAGTGCCTCGATCATCGCGTCGGCCACGAGCGTGAGGGCGCCGTCCACGACGCCCCGGTCCCGTCGGTAGTGGAACTCCCGGCCGAAGGGCGCGTACGGCCCCACGGGGCGCGGCGGCAGCGAAGGAACGACGTCACGGTCGTAGATGTAGCGGATGAGCCGGTCGCGCAGCACGTGCACGCCCCGCGCGTCGCAGGCCTGTTGGCAGGCGCGGGCGAACTCCGGTCCGCCGAGCATGGGCTGGCCGAAGGTGTAGACGCCCTTCAGGCGTTGCGCGACGGCGGCGTAGCGCGGCTCGTGGGTCAGCACCACGCCCATCAGCGCCGCCATCGCACCGCCGAGGCTGTGCCCGGTGATGTACAGCGCCTCCATCCCCTCGCCCACCGTGCCCTGCTCGTCGGGGTTGACCGACTCGCCGCGCAGCGCCCGCTCCAGGGCCTGCATGACCAGGTACCGCGATGCCCGCATGTTGCGGTAGAAGCCCGCGTGGACGTCGTACCGCTCGCCGCCGAGATCGACACGGAGCGTCTCGGGCCGTACGTCGGCGTCGGTGAGGATGCTGATGATGTCCTCGGGCTGGGTGCCGCGGTAGCAGAGGATCACCACCCGCCGGTCCTTGTCCTGAAGGAGGTACGCCGCCGACGCGATGTAGAGCGCGCTCACCCGCTGCTCGAAGACCCGGCAGCGGTTCTCCTCGAGGCCGAGCCGAGCCATGATCATGGCGAGGGTCTGCGGGTCGGCGCTCTCGGGCGTACCGGCATAGGCGTACGCCGCGCAGGTCGCCAGGGCGTGCGGGACCACGCCGTCCGGATCGGGCTGGGCCGTGGCGCCGAGCAGCCGCTCCACCAGGTCCGGATAGACGGGGAAGCCCACCGCGGGGCCGGTTCCGGTGACGTCCTTGTACGGGCGAAGATCGGTGAACGTCGGTGCCTTGGCGTGCTGGTCCCGCATGGTTTCCCCCGAAACGGGCGGTGGCGGCAACGGAGTTGCGAGCACACCACCGGCCCGATGCGCAGTCAACTCAGCTGTGCCGGGCCCGAGTCCGCCCGTAACGGACCGGCCATCGGCGCGCTCGGCTCCCGGGGTTGCTGGGGGAGGAGGCCCTCACAGGGACTCACGGACGATCACTCCCGCCGCGCCGCACGGCCGCCCCGGCACGCCCGACAGGCGCAAATGCCCTGGCCCGCCCGCCTGTTCGACGCGTGAACCGCACCCTGCACATAGGCGAGAACCCGCGCTGCGGCCGTCCCGCGCCGCCACTAGCGTCCTAGGGCCTGTCCCGTCCCGTACGCCTGCGTGCGAAGGAAGAGCCTGATGGCCGACACCGGAGAGTACGAGCAGACCTACGAGCGCTACGTGGGCGGCAGCCCCGAGGCGGAACACCGTCTCTTCGAGCGCCTGGCCCGCGAAATCATGAAGGTCCAGGCGAAGAACCGGCGCGCGGGCAGCGCCGGTTCTCTCGCGCGCACCCAGCACGCGAAACCCGCGCTCGGCGTGGAGAACGCCCGCCTCGCCTTCAACGACGATCTGCCCGAGGCCCTGCGCGGCGGCTTCGCCCAGCCGGGCGCCGAGTACCCCGCCACCGTGCGGCTCTCCAACGCCAGCGGCACCCGGCAGCCCGACGCCGCGGCCGATCTGCGCGGCGTCGCCGTGCGCGTGAGGGTGTCGGACGAGGAGAGCCACGATCTCCTTGCCACCAACTTCCCGGTGTCGCACGCCCGCGACGCCCGTGAGTTCGTCGCCTTCGCCAAGGCCATGGCGGGCGCCACCAGCCCCCTGCAGAAGGCCTTCGGCCTGTTCGTGAAGCTCCCGCTCGCCGTCGGCCTCTCCACCGCGACCCGGATGCGGCGCAACATCCAGGCCGCCACCCGGCACACGGTCAACAGCCTCGCCAGGGAGACGTACTGGAGCCGCGGCGCCATCCTCTGGGGCGAGGCGGGCCCGGTCCGTTATCTCCTGCGCCCCGTCGTGGGCAGCGCCCCCGAGCCGAAGCCCGAACGCCGCGACCCCGGCTTCCTGCACCGCGAACTCGCGCACCGCCTCGTCACCTCGGACGTCGCCTTCGACCTGTGCGTCCAGCGGTACGTGGACGAGCAGCGCACGCCCGTCGAGGACGGCTCCGTGGAGTGGAAGGACAACATCACGCCCGCGGTGCCCGTCGGACGCCTCACCGTGCCGCGCCAGGACCTGGCGACCGTCGAGGCCATGGCGGCGGCCGGGCGGGTCGAGGAACTCGCCTTCAACCCCTGGTACACGACGGGGGAGTTCCGCCCCCTCGGCAATCTCAACCGCGCCCGCAAGGCCGCGTACGAAGCGAGCGCCGCCCACCGCAAATGCCTGCGCTTCACCACCGGGGAGCCGCTGCGCAACACCGTCCTCGGCATCCCGGTCGGACGCTTCTTCGGCGCGCTCAACCGCTATGTGCCGTGGTACAGGCTGCCGTTGGAGGCGAGCCTGCTGAACCTGGTCTTCCTGCGCAAGGTGCTGCGGCGCCTCAACCTCATCGACACCGACGTCCCCGAAGCACCGCCGAAGGCCGTGCCCGTGCCCGCGCCGGTCGACGAGCGGCTGCGCACGTCCAGGTCGTACGACGGGTCGTACAACGACCTCTCCGCGCCCTCCATGGGAGCCGTGGGCGCGGCCTTCGGACGCAACTTGAAGCCGGACTACCGCCCCGACCTCTTCGACACCCCGAACCCGGTCACCGTCAGCCGCACGCTCCTGACGCGCGAGACCTTCGTTCCCGCGACCTCCCTCAACATCCTGGCCGCGGCCTGGATCCAGTTCCAGGTCCACGACTGGGTCAACCACCGCCGCTACCCGGTCGGCGGCAAGGCCGTCGAGGTCCCGCTGCCGTCCGGCAGTACATGGACCAACACCCCGGGCGGGCCGTCCGAGAACGTGATGCGCTTCGCCGAGAACGAGGGCATCGAGGTCCCCGGCAACCAGCCCCCGATCCTCTTCGCCAACTCCGCGTCCCACTGGTGGGACGGCTCGGAGGTGTACGGGGCCGACGAGCGGACCGCGAGGTTCCTTCGCGAGGCCGGCGGCAGCGCCGACCTGCGCCTGGAGGACGGCCACCTGCCCACCGGCCAGAACGGCATCCCGCTCACCGGCTTCAACGAGAGCTGGTGGCTCGGCCTCAGCGCGATGCACACCCTCTTCGCCCGCGAGCACAACGCGGTCTGCGCGGCGCTGCGGCACGAGTACCCCGCGATGAGCGAGGACAGCATTTACCACACGGCACGTCTGGTCGTCTCCGCCCTCATCGCCAAGATCCACACGGTGGAGTGGACCCCGGCGATCCTCGCCACCGAGGCCATCGACCTCGGCCTGCACACCAACTGGGAGGGGCCGCCGGACAACTGGCTGAACAAGCTCGGCCTGTGGCTCCTCGAGGCCCACTCGCTGACCGGCATCTCCAAGACGATGCCGGACCATCACGCGGTGCCGTACTCCCTCACCGAGGACTTCGTCACCGTCTACCGGATGCACCCGCTGATCCCCGACGACTACGTGATGCGCGAGCACCACTTCGGGCAGCCCCTGGAGACGCTCGGCTTCCTGGACATCCAGGGCGGCGCGGCCGAGGCCGCCATCCGCAAGACGGGCCTCGCCGACACCCTCTACTCGTTCGGCATCGCCCACCCCGGCGCGATCACCCTGAACAACTTCCCGCGCGCGCTGCAGCGCTTCGAGCGCGACGGCGAGATCATCGACCTGTCGGTCGTCGACCTCGTGCGCACCCGAAGGCGGGGCGTGCCGCGCTACAACGACTTCCGCGCGGGCCTGCACAAGCCGCGCATCAGCCGCTTCGAGGACCTGAGCCAGGACCCCGAGACCGTCGCGCGCCTCAAGGACGTCTACGACTCGGTCGACGAGATCGACACCGTGGTCGGCCTGTTCGCCGAGAACCCGCCGACCGGCTTCGGGTTCAGCGACACGGCGTTCCGCATCTTCATCCTGATGGCCACGCGGCGCCTGCAGAGCGACCGCTTCCTGACCGTCGACTACCGCCCCGAGATCTACACCCCGCTGGGCATCGACTGGGTGGAGCGCGGCGGCATGAAGTCCGTCATCCAGCGGCACGCCCCGGACCTCGCGGGCCTGCTGCCGCGCGGCGCGAGCGCGTTCGCGCCGTGGCGCCAGGTGCAGCCCATGAGGGGCGGCGGCAGCGATGCCACCGGGTGAGGACGGGCCCGACCACCGTCCGCCCGACCATCGGGCGGACGGTCACCACCCCGGCCTCGCCGACCTCTTCGTACGACCGCTCCTGGAGACGGTCTGGCGCCGCCGCACCCACCGGGTGAGCCGCGGCGCCACCGTCCCCGCCGGATCGATGAGTTACGTCTCCAAGGAGGAACCGCAGCCGCTGACGGAGGTCGAGGAGGCGGTCCTGATCGCCCTCACCGGCTGTACCGGGCTCACGATGCCGGACCGCCCCTTCGACGATCCGCGCAACGGCAAACCGATCATGGCGAAGCCGAACCTGACCATGGCGGGACGCACGGCGGGCAGCCCCGACAACGCGCAGGGCACGCACTTCTTCCTGATCAACGACACCGGCACGTACTACCTGCGCAAGCTGGCCCCGGCGCCGGAGGAACCCTTCGACGGTCCGACCCTGACCGCCCGCGCGCGGGAGGCCAAGGTCAAGGTCCTCGACCACCGACTGGACGTGGCGCAGGGGCTGCGGGACTTCCCGGCCTACCTGGACTCCAACCGCTTCCTGTCCAACCTGCCGGGCACGACGGTCCTCTTCCCGGTGGTGGACCTGTCGCACCAGTACATCAACGCCCTGATGTACCTGCTCACGCAGCCGGACGGGGCGCGGCCCACGCTGGTGGACGACCGGAACTTCTACCGTCCGGCGGGAGTGAAGAAGTGGGTCAGGAACGGTTTCCTGAACGGGAAACTGAAGCTGCCCCTGGGGTCGCTCGGCCCGCTGCGCACGCAGATCGAGGCGGACCTGCTGCTCCAGAACCTGATGCTGGTGGCCGAGGCGATGGGCCTGGGCGCCTGGATCCACGCGTCCATCAACCCGCAGATCGCCCTGGGCGACCCGAAGTTCTCCCGTGTCTACGGCAGGATGCTCGGCTTCACCTTCGTCACCCCGCGCTGGCGCCCGGCCGACGTGTGGCGCTGGCACATCCCGCTGCCCAAGTACGCAAACGTGCGCTCGCACCCGGTGGGCCTGCGGGCGCCGGACGGCGAGCCGCTGATCTCGGCGACATGTCCCCCCGCGTTCGCGTCGATGTCGGACGCGGTGGACGCGGTGATCCGTGAGAAGTTCGGCCCCGGCGGCGTCTACGGCGACAAGGACGTCTTCAGCCGCATCTACCGCGAGGACTACGGCCGGCGCTACCTGGCCGAGGCGAGCGAGTACGAGGAGCGGGTGGTCGAGTGCGCCCGCGACATCTGCAGCTACATCCTGCGGACGCACCGCCGCTTCCCCGCGCACACGGACGCGATCCACGTCCCCGGGATCTGGCTCCAGGCCCACCACGTGGAGAACGAGTACTACGACCGGTTCTTCGCCCGGGGTCTGACGCCTGCGCATCGCAGGCACGCGGATTTGTGGGACGACTAGACGACTAGGGGAACCACTGGTTCCGGCCACCTTCCGCGCTCCTGGCTGAAGATCATCTACAGTGCCCGCCCCGTGACCCGCCGGGTTGATCAACAACCCTCCACACCAGATAAGCTCCGCTGCAGCGCCGCGAGTTGACGCGATTTCAGTCTGTCGCGCACCACGGCGCTGTCGCGCTGTCGTACGGGGGATCACGCAGGTGATCGAGGGGGGTGCCGCCGTCCAAGGCGGTACCGAGATGCGATGGGTGCGGCCCCTTGGTTGGGTTGTCCACTCTTCGATCGCGTTGGTTTGAGGATGCAGATGGAACTTGCCACTCCGCCGTCGGCGGCAGCCCGGGCGCCCGCGGCCTGGTACAGCTGGTGGCTGCTGCCGATCGGCCTTGGCGCAGGCAGCGTCGCCACCCTGGCCGTCGGCTCCGACCCGGCCCGAATACCCACGGCGGTCGCCGGCCTCGCGGCGACCGCGGCAGCGGCCGCGTGTATCCGCCTCCTGCTGCGCGCACGGCAGGAACTGCGCCGCACGGCCGACGAGGCGCGCACCGCACAGCTGAACCACTCCCAGCAGTGGCAGCAGCACGTCGCCGCCCTGGAACGGCGGTTCGAGGACGAACGCGCCGCCTTCGAGGCCCACCAGATCGACGAGGCCAAGGCCTGGCAGTGGCGCCTCGACCGGCAGCAGGCCCTGGTGGCCCGCCTGGCGGACGAGTTCCTGCCCGAGGCCTTCGAGGGCCTGCGCGGCGGCGAGGCGATCGAGGACGTGCTGCCCCTCGCCCTCGACGAGGAGACCGAGATCACACCGGAGTTCAGGCTCGAACTGCGCAGGGTTCTGCGCAGCGCCCTGATCGCCGTCGAGGAGGAGTTCAACCGCAGCACGTCGGCCGAGCACGCCGTGATCAGCATCGGCAGCCGCATCCACGTGCTCACCGGGAAGATCCGCGGCCGGCTGCACGAGATGCAGGGCGAGCACGGCAGGACCCCGGCCGTCGCCAGGGGCCTGATGGAGCTCGACCAGGCGATCGGCCCCGCCGACTGTCTGGCCGCGAGCATCGGCGTGCTCGGCGGCACGGACCGGCCGGGACGCCAGTGGCAGGAGCCGCAGCGCCTGCTCAGCGTCGTGCGCGGCGGCATCGGCCGCATCAAGGACTTCGACCGGATCCAGCTGCGCCAGCTGCCCGAACTCGGCGTCGACGGCGGTCTGGTGGACCACCTCACGCTGATCTTCGCCCACCTCCTGGACAACGCGGCACGCTACTCGCCGCCCACCGAGCCGGTCGTCGTGTCCGGCAAGGAGGTGCCCAACGGCGTCGGCATCGAGATCCAGGACGCGGGCAAGGGCCTGACCGAGGAGAAGAAGCAGCAGGCGCTGCAGTCCCTCGAAGGCGTCGCCGCGGGTCCCGGCCTCGGCGGGCTCTCGGAGGACGCACACCTGGGCCTGCGCGTGGTCGGCACCCTCGCCCGTAAGTACGGCATCAGGGTCACCTTCGCCGACTCGCCCTGGCTCGGCACCTCCGTGGTCGTCGTCGTACCGCACAAATACTTCAGCCAGCTGCCGGCCGCCCCCGTGACGGCACCGGTCCAAGCGGCACGGACGGAGACCCCCGCGGTGGAAGCGGCCCCTCGTACGGAGCCGCCCGCCGCCCCGGCAGCCGCCGCCCCGCCCGCCGCCGACGACGTCACGCCCGGCGGCCTGCCCCGGCGCAGGAGCAAGCGCACCGAGTCCCCGAAGGGGGCCGACACCGAGCCGGAAGCCACCACGGGCACGCACGCGGCGCCCGTCGTGCCGCCGGACGCGTCCTTCACCGGCATGGCGGCCTTCGCCACCGCCGGACGAGAGACCGACGAGCCCCGCACCGAAGAGAGCGACTAGCCACATGACGCAACACGAAACCGACGTGAGCTGGGCGCTCCGCGATCTGACCGAGAGCATCAAGGAGATCCGCTTCGCCCTCGTCGCGTCGAGCGACGGCAAGGCCATCACCTCCTACGGAGCCGACGACCCGGACGACGTGGACCGCTTCGCCGCGGTGGTCGCGGGCCTGCAGGCGCTCGCCCAGCCCGTCGCGGCCCAGTTCCCCAAGTACGGCGGACAGCTGCGCCTGGCGATGATCGAGGTCGACGGCGGGCACCTGTTCGTGGTGCGGGCCGGCGTGGAGACGTACCTCGGGGTCCTCGCAAGGGAAGGGCTCGACCAGGGGCTGCTCGGACACCAGATGAGAGATCTGTCCCGCAGGATGGGTGAGCTCCTGGGCACCACTGCGCGGCAGGAGGAGCAGCCTGGATGAGCGGCCCCCACCGGTCCGGCCCCCCACGGCCCACGGACCCGTCCGGTCTTGAGCGCTACTACGTGCTCACCGGCGGTCGCAGTGGTCCCGGCGGGCCGGCCGCCGGCCTCGACGTGGCGACCCTCATCGTCTCCCGCTCGGCCCCCGCTCCCGGCATGCAGCACGAGCACGAGGAAATCGTGCGCCGGTGCCGCGATCCGCTGTCGGTCGCCGAACTCGGCGCCCATCTCGGACTGCCGTTCAACATCATCGCGGTGCTCCTTGCCGACCTGCTCGAAGCAGGCCAGGTGGACGCCCGCGATCCCATCCCGGCTTCCACACCCGGCCATGGGGCGGACCTCGCGCTCCTTGAGGAGGTACTCAGTGGACTACAAAGGCTTTGACCGTCCGGACCAGCCGACGTCAGCGGGCTCCCTGCCCGCCGAGAGCCGCTCGGTCAAGGTGATGATCGCCGGGGGCTTCGGCACCGGCAAGACCACCATGGTCCGCTCCGTGAGTGACATCAAGCCGCTCACCACCGAGGAGACCCTCACCCAGGCGAGCATCGACGTCGACCACCTCATCGGGGTCGCCGACAAGAACGAGACCACCGTCAGCCTCGACTTCGGGCGGATCGGCCTCAACGAACAGCTCGTGCTCTACCTGTTCGGCACACCGGGCCAGGAGCGCTTCTGGTTCCTGTGGAACGGCCTGTTCAAGGGCGCCCTGGGAGCCGTGGTCCTGGTGGACACCCGGCGCCTGGCGTCCAGCTTCCGGGCGATCGAGGAGATGGAGCGCCAGGGCGTGCCCTTCGTCATCGCCCTCAACGTCTTCCCGGACTCGCAGAACCACCCCGTCGAGGAGATACGCGACGCCCTGGACATCCCCGAGCACACCCCGGTCGTCGCCTGCGACGCCAGGGACCGGGAGTCGAGCCGCGATGTGCTCATCGCCCTGATCCGCCACCTGAAGGAACGCTCGACCGCCGCCCTGGAGGCCGCCCGATGACCACTGACGCCCCGCAGGCCTCCGGAGGCTGCCCCGTCCGGCACGGCGGACCGGCCGGGGCCGCACGGCTGTACGGGGAGGACGTGGCCGAGGAGCAGCAGGGCATCTACGACCGGCTGCGCAAGCAGCACGGCACGGTGGCCCCCGTACTCCTCGAAGGGGACGTACCCGCCTGGCTGGTCCTCGGCTACCGCGAGAACCGGCGGGTCCTGGAGAACCCGCGCCAGTTCGCCCGTGACTCGCGGATCTGGCGGGACTGGAAGGAGGGCCGCGTCGAGGACGCCTCCCCCCTGATCCCGATGCTCGGCTGGCGCCCCGACTGCGTCTCCCAGGACGGCGAGCCGCACCGGCGGCTGCGCGGCGCGGTCACGGACGGCCTGCAGGCCCTGGCGGACCGCGGCGTCAAGCGGCACGTCACGCACTTCGCCAACAAGCAGATCGACGCGTTCGCCGAAGAGGGCAGCGCGGACCTCGTCGCGCAGTACGCCGAGTACCTCCCGATGCTGGTCCTGACCCGTCTCTTCGGCATGCCCGAGCGGGAGGGGCGCCGGCTCGCGGTGTCCTGTGCGCAGGTCCTCAAGGGCGGCGCGGAAGCCGTGGCGCACAACGACCGCATCATGCAGATCCTGCAGGCTCTCTCCGAGCGCAAGCACGCCGAGCCGGGCGCCGACTTCACGACCGGGCTCCTTGGCCACGGGGCGGGCCTGGACGACGACGAGGTCCTGAGCCACCTGCGCCTGGTCCTGATCACGGCCCACACCACCACCAGCAACCTGCTCGCCAGGGTCCTGCAGTCCGTGCTCACGCACCCCTCGCACATGGCGGGCCTGGTGAGCGGGCAGCTCAACATCTCCGCCGTGGTGGGGGAGGTCATGTGGAACACGCCGCCGCTGGCCGTCCTGCCCGGCCGGTTCGCCACGGCCGACCTGGAGCTCGGCGGCCGGCAGATCAAGGAGGGCGACCTGATCGTCCCCGGTCTGGCCGCGGGCAACCTGGACCCGGAGATCAGGCCGGACGCCTCCTCCGACCTGCACGGCAACCAGGCCCACCTCGCGTTCAGCGGGGGCGCGCACGAATGCCCCGGACAGGGGATCGGCCAGGGCATCATCGAGACGTCCGTCAGCGTCCTGCTGCACCGGCTCTCCGGGCTGCGCCTGGCGGTCGCGCCCGACGAGCTGACGTCCACCGCGTCCACGTGGGAGGCGCGCCTGGACCGGCTGCCGGTGGAGTTCACGGCGCAGAGCGCCGCCGCCTGACCCGTGGGCCGGAGCGCATCGCGCGCTCCGGCCCACGGAAGGCCCGCTTCAGACGGTGGGCCCGCCTCAGACGGTCAGCAGATCGTCGAGCGACCCGCGCCCCTGCTCCTCGGCCGCGGCCGCCGGGCTGTCCTTGACCGCCGCGTACCGGCCGGTGACCAGGGCCCACTCGTAGTTCCCGTTGATCCAGTGCCGCGCGGCCTCCACGCCCATCCGCACCAGATCGCGCTCACTCTCCGAGAGGCCGAGCTCGTCGCACATCGCGGGCACCTGCTCCTCGTACTCCAGGTAGTCCCGCAGCCGCTCCGTGGTCATCCTGATCGCCTCGGCGGCGGCCTCCTCCCAGGAGCAACCGCGCTCGTGGCGCAGGACGGTGATGAGGTTGTGGCCGTCCCCGCGGCGCTTCTCGCGCTCGAAGGAGTGGATGTCGTTCATGAACCCGATGGTGTCCGCCGCGGCGTCCCGCAGCCCGATCATCACCGGATGCGCCTGAGCCTGCGCGGGCACCTCGAAGCGCCGGCTGCGCTCACCGGCGTCGATGCTGTGATGGATGCCGACGGTACGGCGCCGGAACTCGGTGTACGCGTCGAGGCCCAGGGCCGTGCCGCGTGCGGCCAGGTCGACCTCCTCGGAGTGCGCGACCAGGAACCGCCCCCAGGACGCCGCGAACCGCGACCGCCAGGCGAGCGACATACCGTCGGCCAGCTGCGCCCACACCTGCGCCCAGGCCACCGTGATGGGGCAGACGACGCGGGGCTCGCTCCCGGCGGGACGCAGCGGCGTCGCGATGAGCTCACGGGCGACCTCCGCGATGCGGTCGGCGCGGTCGGGCCGCCCGCTGTCGAACTGGTCGTCGAAGAGGAAGGCCAGGGAGAACCAGTTCATCAGGACGACCATGTCGTCGGCCGACGCGTGCGGATACGTACGTATCGCGGCCTGCGGCAGATCCCAACTCTCGTACTCGTCGAACCCGGCCTGACTTCGGACCAGACCCATGTCCTTCACCCAGCGCAGATGCTGCTCGCGGGCGTAGTCGAGATGCTCGCTGACGGGAGTGGTGAAGGGGAGGTCGAACCGGACGTCCTGCGGCATGCACGTTCTCCTAGAAAGACGCACGTGGCCCCCCGTGCACCCAGCGTGCGAGCGTGTGTTCGGTTGATCGCTCAACTGCGCTAGCAGGCTGCCCCAGCCGTAAATGATCTACGCTGTGATAGAGATCATTCCGCTTCCCAACAGTGTTCTGTGCGGCGGGGGTTGCGCTTTCGGGAAGTGGACGCTCCGCATCCGGTCGGTGCCCGTTCGGCGGTAAGCGGGTCTGCCTCCGCGTCGATTGCGGGTAGGCGAACCGACATGCCCCCAGCACCCGGTACGCCGGACCACGGTGACCCCGCGCGGCACGGACGCCGGATTCCGCGCCTCCACCGCCGCGTCCTGGCCTCGGTCGCGGGCCTCGCCTGGAACCGCGGCCGCGAGATCGAACTGATGCACCGCGCGATGGGCTTCGCCGCGCTCAGCTTCCTCACGCTCGTGCCCCTGCTCGTGGTCGTCGCCGCGGCCGATCTGGCCAGGGGAGAGGGCTTCGCCCGCTGGCTGGTGCAGGGGCTTGGGGTGTCCGAGGTGCCGGAGGAGGAGATCGAGCAGCTCTTCGGAGCGCCGGGGCAGGCGCTGCGGCAGACCACGGCACTGGGCCTGGCCGCGCTCGCGGCGTTCGGCGTGACCTTCGGCTCCGCCGTGCAGACCGGCTACGAACGCGTGTGGGACCTGCCTCCGGCGCGCTGGCACACGATGTGGCGGCACGTGGTCTGGCTGGCGGTACTGGTCTTCTTCCTGCTCCTCTTCGTCACCACCCCCGCGCCGGAGGAGTCATCCGCCGCCGGGACGGGCCTGGTCACCGTGGGCGACACCATCGGCGTCTTCCTCTTCTTCTGGTGGTCGCAGCGCTGGCTCCTCTGCGGCCGCATCCGCTGGCGGGCCCTGGCCCCCGGCGCCGCCGCGACCGCCCTGGGGATGCTCGGGCTGCGGGTCTTCTCGCAGTTCGTCTTCTCCCCGCTGATCGCATCGAACGCGGTGACGTACGGCCCGTTCGGCACCGTACTGATCCTGCAGTCCTGGCTGGTGGGGGTGGGCTTCGTCGTCTACGGCGGAGCACTGGTGGGCCGCCTCGTCCACGAACGGCGGCTGCAGCGCAGACTGCCTGCGGCCGGACCGGGCTGAGAGCTCTACCGGGGGCCCGACGCAAAGCGCCGGCCGGGATCTCTCCCGACCGGCGCATCGCTGATCAATCTTCTGTGTCCGAGGGGGGACTTGAACCCCCACGCCCGATAAAGGGCACTAGCACCTCAAGCTAGCGCGTCTGCCATTCCGCCACCCGGACCGGTGGTCTGTCGCGGTTTCCCGCGGCGACGTGGAAAACCATAGCAAACATTCGGGGGCCTCCGTTCACACAGGTCAGGTGCGTGAACGGCGTATGTCGACGGGTGCCCGGCCTTGGGTGTCGAGGGGTGGGCGCGGGAGGATGAAGGGGACCACCAGCAGCGATAGCGGGAGGAACCATCGTGAGCGAGTCGAGCAGGGCCGACAGGGCGGGCGAGGCGGACCGGTCGCGGCCCGTCACCGGTGAGGACGAGGTCGTCGATCTCTGCCGCGATCTGATCCGCATCGACACCAGCAACTACGGCGATCACTCGGGCCCGGGCGAGCGCAAGGCCGCCGAGTACGTCGCGGAGAAGCTCGCCGAGGTGGGGCTCGAACCGCAGATCTTCGAATCGCACCCCGGCCGGGCCTCCACGGTCGCCCGCATCGAGGGCGAGGACCGCTCCCGGCCCGCGCTGCTCATCCACGGCCACACCGACGTCGTACCGGCCAACGCCCAGGACTGGACGCACCACCCCTTCTCCGGGGAGATCGCGGACGGCTGTGTGTGGGGCCGCGGCGCCGTCGACATGAAGGACATGGACGCGATGACCCTCGCGGTCGTGCGCGAGCGCATGCGCACCGGGCGCAAGCCCCCGCGCGACATCGTGCTGTCCTTCATGGCCGACGAGGAGGCCGGCGGCACGTACGGCGCGCGCTACCTCGTCGACAACCACCCGGAGCTCTTCGAGGGCGTCACGGAGGCCATCAGCGAGGTCGGCGGCTTCTCCTTCCAGGTCAACGAGGACCTGCGGCTCTACCTCATCGAGACGGCCCAGAAGGGCATGCACTGGATGAAGCTGACCGTGGACGGCACCGCGGGCCACGGGTCGATGATCCACAAGGACAACGCCATCACCGAACTGTCCGAGGCCGTGGGCCGGTTGGGACGGCACAAGTTCCCGGTACGGGTGACCAAGACGCTGCGCCACTTCCTGGACGAGCTCGGCGACGCCCTCGGCACCGAGCTCGACCCCGAGAACATGGACGAGACGCTGGCCAAGCTCGGCGGCATCGCCAAGCTCATCGGCGCCTCGCTGCAGAACACCGCCAACCCCACCCAGCTGGGCGCCGGCTACAAGGTCAACGTCATCCCGGGGCAGGCGACCGCGCACGTCGACGGCCGCTTCCTGCCGGGGTACGAGCAGGAGTTCCTGGCCGACCTGGACCGGCTCCTCGGCCCGAACGTGAAGCGCACGGACGTGCACGCGGACAAGGCCCTGGAGACGTCCTTCGACGGCGCGCTCGTCGACGCCATGCAGACGGCGCTGCAGGCCGAGGACCCGATCGCCAAGGCCGTGCCGTACATGCTCTCCGCGGGCACCGACGCCAAGTCCTTCGACGATCTCGGCATCCGCGGCTTCGGCTTCGCGCCGCTGAAGCTGCCGCCGGAGCTGGACTTCGCGGGGATGTTCCACGGTGTGGACGAGCGGGTCCCGGTGGACGGTCTCAAGTTCGGCGTGCGCGTGCTCGACCGGTTCATCGACGCGTCCTGAATGAAACTCCAATAATCGTCAGCACGTACGTACTTGACTGAAAAGAGTGAAAGGGACCATAGGCTCGTAGCCCCATTCCCTCCTCCTCGTTACAGGTGGTGCGGTCCGCGGCTGGGATCGCATTGCCAACGAGGAGGAACAATGATCAAGAAGGTCGTCGCTGCTGCGGCTGCCACTGGTGGTCTCGTGCTCGCGTGTGCGGGTATCGCTGCTGCCGACGCCGGTGCCCAGGGTGCCGCCGTGAACTCACCCGGTGTGCTCTCTGGCAACGTCGTTCAGGTGCCGGTGCACGTGCCGGTGAACGCCTGTGGCAACACGGTCTCCGTGATCGGGCTGCTCAACCCCACCTTCGGCAACACCTGCGTCAACGCCTGACGCTGTTGTGCCTCACCCCACGAGGGTCTGAGTTCGTAGGTCCCGGAGTGCGCCCCATGCATTCCGGGACCTTCGGGCATTCCGCGTGCGCCTCTCAAGAAGCGTGCGCATTCCTGAAGGTCACAAGGCAGGGAAAACCTATGCGACAGGTCACTCGAAAAGGCCTGATCACGGTGGCGGCCGCTACGGGCGTACTCGCCATCAGTGGTGGATACGCACAAGCCGACTCGGGTGCCGGCGGGGGTGCATCGGATTCTCCGGGTGTGCTCGCCGGCAATTCGGTGCAGCTCCCGGTGCACGTGCCGGTGAACGTCTGCGGCAACAGCGTCAACGTCGTCGGGGTGCTCAACCCCGCGATGGGCAACAATTGCGCCAATACCTCCGACGGCAACGGCGGGGGCAGCGGCAATAACAAGCCCTCGGGCGGATCCTCCGCGCACGGCCACAGCAGCGACTCGCCCGGCGTCGGCTCGGGCAACGACGTTCAGCTGCCGGTCGACGTGCCGGTGAACGTCTGCGGCAACAGCGTCACCATCGTCGGTCTCGGCAACGCGACCGCCGGTGACGACTGCGTCAACGACTCGGGTGACGCGCCGCCGCCGGGCGGCGAGAACCCGCCCACGAAGCCGGAGCAGCCGCCGGGCGGCCCGGAGCAGCCCGGGCACCCCGAGCAGCCGGGGGAGCCGGGGAAGCCCGGAACGCCGGGTGAGAAGCCTTCGGACGACCGGGCGATGCCGCCCGGATCGCCGGAGCAGCCGGGAACGCCGAACCAGCCGGGGGCGCAGACCATCGCGCAGCCGAAGGGCTCGGAGACGCTCGCTCAGACGGGCAGCGACCTGCCGATGGGCGTCGTGCTGCCGGTGGGCGCGGGCATGCTGCTCGCGGGAACGGTGCTGTACCGCAGGACGCGGTCGGCCGCCTGATCAAGGGCGCACGACGCCGCTTGATCCGGTATCCGGAACGGAGGGTGCCCCGCTTGGCCGGGGCGCCCTCCGTTCTTGCTGTCCGGCTCGCTGCCCACTCGCTGCCTCACGTCACCAGGTGGCCCGCAGCTGGCGGATGATCCGCCGCTTCAGCCGCACCCTGCGACTGCCGTCCGCGTGCAGGCTCAGACGGTCCAACTCCCAGTGTCCGTACTCGGCATGGTCCGTCAGCAGGCGCGTCGCTTCCTTGCGGGTAACCCCGCGCGGCACATACACGTCGACAAATTCGTATTCCGGCATCGCATCTATTGTGCAAGTACGGGCCCGCTACGGATAGCGTCTGCACTATGTCTGATGCTGCGCAGCCAACCGCTGCCGAGGTACGCGCCGCCGCCGAGGCGGTCAAGACCGCGCTCGACCGTCACCTTGCCGCGGTCGAACGCAGGTCGGGGGAGGACGACCCGGCCGTCTATGAGGCGTTCAACGAGCTGGCCGCCGCGGCCGAGGAGTACGACGAGCTCCTCTACGACCGCTACGACGAGGTCACCCCCTTCGAGATCCCCGGCTCGGACAGCGACGTGCTGCCGCCGTACCAGGGCCCGGAGGAGGCGAACGCGCTGAGCGTGCTGATCCGCAGGGACTACGCCGTGGCGGAGCCGCAGCGGCTCCTCGCGCAGGCCCAGCGGGTCGCGGACCTCGACGCGGACACGGCGGGCGACATTCCGGCGGCCGAGGCGGCGGGCAGCAGCGTGCATGCCGCGCTCGGAGTCCTCTTCGGGGAGTTCGAACCGGACGAAATCGCCTCCCGGCACAAGGAGTTCGGCCTGGAGGAGGGCGACTCCACGCTCTGGGTGACCGCGGCGGACGAACCCGCGGAACCGGGGGAGTGGCTCGACGCCCCCTTCGACGCGGCGGACCCGCACCGGGTCGTGTGCCGCTTCGACGTCAGCGCGGTCTTCGACGACGAACCGGACGATGACGACGGTGTCGGCGCCGACGGCCGCGTCCGCGTCGATCCCGACGCCGTGGCGGTCCTCGAGGAACTCGACGAGGTCGACGACATCGACGACGTTGACGAGGCGGACGCGGTCGACGTCGACGACGACAGAAGCCCCCTGGACGCGGATCGCTGACGCTTCCTCCGGGCGCCCGGCTCATGTGGCGGGCGCCCGGAGACGCGGGACGTCGGTCCGGGTCAGGACGTGGTGGGGACCTGGGGGCGCAGGAGGGTCTGCAGGCGCGTCGTACGGGCCTTCGGGGGGACCTCGGCCACCGCGCGCGGCAGCGCCTGCTCCGCGCCCTGGACCACCGACAGATGCCGTTCGCCGCGGCTGAACGCGGTGTAGACCCAGGGCCTGCTCAGGGCCGCGGTCGCGTCGCCCGGCAGCACCACGACCGCTGCGGGCCAGCTCAGGCCCACGGCCTGGTGCGCGGTGAGCGCCCAGGCGTGCCGCACCGTCTGCTCCACCCGCTCCTTCGGTACGACGACGGGGGCGCCGTCACACTCCAGGTGCAGCCCCTCCGCGTCGGCCCGCAGGACCTTGCCCAGGGTCGTGCGCCCGGGTGCGGGGACGTGGGCGACGCGGTCGCCGGGGTCGAAGCCGCCGAACCGGCCGGGGCCGGGGTTCAGCCGCTCCTTGAGGGCGGTGTTCAACGCGCGGGTGCCCGCGGCGCCGCCGTGTCCGGGAGTGATCACCTGGGTGTCCTGCGGGGGCACCCCGATCGCGCGGGGCACCGAGTCCGCCACGAGCTGCACCGTGCGGTGGACCGCCTCGCCCGCGTCGCGCACGGGGACGATCACGACTTCCTTGCCCGGCGCCTCGACCTGGTTCAGCTCGCCGATGCCGATTCCGGAGACCAGCTCCCCGATGGGGCCGGGGTCCGGGACGCGCGAGACGACCTGCGGGCAGCAGCGTGCCGCGAGGAGATCGGCGAAGACCCGCCCCGGACCCGCCGACCACAGCACGCCCGGATCGCCGCTGAGCACCAGACGGGCGCCGTCCGGCAGGGACTCCACCAGCATCGCGGCGCTCTCCACGTCCAGCTGCGGCGCGTCCAGGACCACCAGGAGGTCGAGGGCGAGGGCTCCGTCCCTGTCGCGGCCGGGACCCTCGGCGCCGGAGAGCAGCCCCGCCACGGTCGCGGCGCCCGCCTCGTCCGAGCCGGTGAGCCCGGCGACGCGCCCGCGCCCCGCGGAGCTGTGCGTGGCCGCCCACACGCGCAGGCCGAGGCGCGCCGCCGCCGCCACCAGCGCGGCGGGCTCGGCGCGTGCCGCATCGCCGCCGGTGTGCAGGACGAGTCCGTGGCCCGCCGCCGCGCGGATCAGCTCGGCGGTGGAGCCGGACGCCTCGGCCGCGGCGGACTCCCAGTCGGCGGCCTGCGGGCCCGATCCGTCTTCCTTGGGAAGAGAGTTGATCACCCGGGCGAGGCCGTCGGCGAGGCTCTCCTCGGCCAGTGCGTACTGCTCTAGGCCGACCAGGACGCGGACCGGCTGTTCGGCCTCCTCGCCGTCGCCGTCGCCCTCTTCCTGTACGGGAGCCGGGGCCCCCGGTGTCTCGATGGCGTCCTGGAAGACCAGGATGTCGCCCTCCGCGATGGCGCTCTGCACCGCCGCGTCCGGGTCGGGCACGGAGCGCTGTCCGAGCGCCGCGGTGAGCGCCGCCGCGTCCAGAGCCGTGTGCCCCGCGACGGCTGCCTGCTCGAGGAGCCAGGCGGTGATCGCACGCCCCCTGCGCTCGTCGTCGGGCCCGCACTCCGCGCCGAGCAGCGCCCGCGCGAAGCCGTCGGCCTGTTCCGTGCGCACACCGCCGACCCGCAGCAACTGCCAGGGGTCGTCCCGCAGCAGGGCGTCGGCGCCCTCGCCGAGCGCCGCCGCCGTCCGCTCGGCGAGGGCGGCAGGCGCACCGCCTTCGGCGAGCACGGCACGGACCGCGTCCACGGCTTCGTCGCCGGGGCCCGAAGCGGCCGGGGCGACGGGCTGGGGTCGGCGCACGGGCTCGGGCGCGGCCTTGCGCGGCGCGGGTCCGGGCTCGCTGAAGGCGCTGGCGACCGGCTTCTCGCCGCTCTCCACCGCGCGCACGGCGGCCAGCAGATCGGCGGCCTTGCCGCTGAGCTTGGTGCCGGCGTCGACCGGCCCCTGCTTGGCGGCCCTGCGCTCGGCGATCCGCTCCCGCAGCTCCCGCTGGGCGGCGATCTCGGCCTCGGTCTCCGAGAGCTCCTTGCTTTCGGCGGCTCCGCTCTCGGCTGCGGCGTTTTCGCCGGCGGCGTCGGGACCGTCGGAGCCGTCAGGCGTGGCCGTGGCTCCGGACTCCTCCGCGGCGGCGGTCTCCGCTTGCTCCGGGTCAGAGGTCTCCGAGAGACCCTCGTTCTCGGCGGCGTCAGGGCCGACGGAGCTCTCCGCCTCGGCCGTCGCCCCGTCGGAGCCGGTGGCGTCGGTGTCGGCCGCGCCCTCCGCCTCCGGCGCCCCCGCCCCGGTCTCCTGTGCGGCAGCGGCCTCCGCTTCCTGCGCGGCAGCGGTTTCCGGCTCCGTACTCACAGCGTGCTCCAGTCCTGATCGGGGTAGCGGTGCACGGGCGCCGACACATCGTCGAGCGCCTGGCAGATCTCGTCAGGAAGACTAAGGGTCTCCACTGACAATGCGGCCGTGAGCTGCTGCGCGTTGCGCGCGCCGACGATCGGCGCGATGACTCCGGGACGGTCGCGCACCCAGGCGAGGGCGACCTGGAGGGGTGTGGCCGCCAGGCCGTCCGCGGCCGTGGTGACCGCGTCGACGATGCGGCTCGCGGCATCGTCGAGGTAGGGCGCGACGAACGGCGCGAAGTGCTCCGAGCCGCCGCGCGAGTCGGCCGGGGTCGAGGTGCGGTACTTCCCGGTGAGCACGCCGCGGCCGAGCGGCGAGGAGGGCAGCAGGCCCACGCCCAGGTCCATCGCCGCGGGCAGCAGCTCCCGCTCGACGCCGCGTTGCAGCAGGGAGTACTCCATCTGCGTACTGGCCAGGCGCGTTCGCGCGCCCGGCGCCGCGAGCTGCCACGTCGCCGCCTTGGCGAGCTGCCAGCCGGAGAAGTTCGAGATGCCCGCATAGCGCGCCCGGCCGCTGCTGACGGCGATGTCCAGGGCCTGGAGCGTCTCGTCCAGGGGCGTGCAGGGATCGAAGGCGTGCAGCTGCCACAGGTCCACGTAATCCGTGCCCAGGCGGGCCAGGGACGCGTCGAGTGCGGAGAGGAGGTGACCCCGGGAGCCGTCGAAGCGGCGGTCGGGATCGGGCACGCTGCCCGCCTTGGTCGCGATGACCAGATCGCGGCGCGGCACGAGCCGTTCTATGAGACGGCCGAGCAGATACTCCGCCTCCCCGTCGCCGTACACATCGGCCGTGTCGACGAGGCTGCCACCGGCTTCCCAGAACACCTTCAACAGATCGGCGGCGTCGCTCTCCTGGGTGTGCCCCCAGGTCAGGGTGCCGAGTCCGATCCGGGACACGCGAAGGCCGGTACGGCCGAGATGCCTCTGCTCCATGGGCGCTGAGATTACTGGCCGTGCTCCAGTGACGTGAGGGGCTGTGGACAAACCCGTGACTGTGGAGAACACGGGAACCCCCCGGCCACCCGCACGCCCGCCGCTGACGGGCCGCGCACCCACGCGCTACAGTCCCCGGCACAGGTACGTTACTGCTCAGTAAGGGGATTCGGCCATGCAGCTCGGGATCAACCTCGGCTACTGGGGCGCGGGGATGGACGCGGACAACCTCGCCGTCGCCAAGGAGGCCGACAAGCTCGGCTACGCGGTCTGCTGGGCCGCGGAGGCGTACGGCTCGGACGCCGCGACGGTGCTGTCCTGGGTGGCCGCGCAGACCGAACGCATCGACATCGGATCCGCGATCTTCCAGATCCCGGCCCGCCAGCCCGCGATGACCGCCATGACCGCCGCCACGCTCGACTCGCTCTCCGGCGGCCGCTTCCGCCTGGGCCTCGGTGTCTCCGGACCGCAGGTCTCCGAGGGCTGGTACGGCGTCAAGTTCGACAAGCCCCTTGCCCGCACCCGCGAGTACGTCGAGATCGTCCGCAAGGCGATGACGCGCGAGCGCCTGAGCTACGAGGGCGAGCACTGGACGCTCCCGCTGCCGGACGGACCCGGCAAGCCCATCAAGCTCACCGTCCACCCGCAGCGCGAGCACATCCCGCTGTACGTCGCCGCGATCGGCCCCAAGAACCTCGAGCAGACCGGCGAGATCGCCGACGGAGCCCTGCTGATCTTCCCCTCGGCCGAGCACCTGGAGGACACCGCCATCCGCCACCTGCGCGCGGGGCGCGAGAAGGCGGGCAAGACGATGGAGGGCTTCGACGTCGTCCCGACGGTGCCGCTCGCGGTCGGTGACGACGTCAGCGCCCTCGCTGACATGTTCCGCCCGTACACCGCCCTCTACGTGGGCGGCATGGGCAGCCGCAAGCAGAACTTCTACAACCAGCTCGCCCAGCGCATGGGTTACGAGAAGGAAGCGGCCGAGATCCAGGACAAGTACCTGTCCGGCGACAAGGAGGGTGCGGCGGCCGCCGTGCCGCGCGAGCTGATCGACTCGACCACGCTGCTCGGCTCCGTGGACCGTATCGCCGAACGGATGCAGGCCTACGCGGCCGCCGGGGTCACCACGCTCACACTGGCGCCGGCCGGCTTCACGCTGGAGGAGCGGATCATGGCCCTGCGCGCGGGTACGCAGGCGCTGGAGCGCGCCGGACTGGCGTAACCGGAGGGGGAAAGTTCTGCGGCCGTGGTGGGGGCTCGGGGGTCTTCCCCGCCACGGCCGTCACGGAGCACAACGCTTCGTGCGGCCCCTCGGTTACGGCCCCGTCCGGGGGCAGCTGTCCTTCGTTTGGCGGAGCTGTACCTGACACCTGTTGCCACACCCGCGTGCGCGCCTTTGACTTGTTCTTTGCGGAGTTCGCCCGGAGTTCTCGCGGAGGGCATGGAGGTGCCAGTGATGCTTTCGGCCAGGAGTGTCTTCGAGGAGATCCTCGACAACGACGAATCGTTCCGGCTCTTCTGTTCCATCGCGGCCAGCGGGGAGTCGCAGGGCGGATGGGAGAACGGGCGAATCGCCGCGCTTCTCCCGGACAGCCAGCGCGCTCTCGGCCCCAAGGTCGCCCGGCACGGCGCCGACGAGGACAAGCACGGACGCATCTTCAACGCCCTTCTCAAGAAGCGTGGCCTGGAGCCCGCACCGGTCCCGCCCGAGACGGACTACACGATGCTTCTGGAGCGGCAGGGCATCGGCCTCGCGCACGAGAAGCTGCGCCGTGAAGAGCCGCTGACCGAGCGGGACGTCGTCGTCTACCTCTCGCACAGCCGCGTCACCGAACAGCGTGCCGCCGACCAGATGGACATGCTGGTCACGTACTTCGGCGACCACCCCGAGGTCGGCAAGGCCATAAGGATGATCTGCCACGACGAGGACAACCACCTGGCCTACTGCCACGAGGAGTTGCTCCGCCTCGCCGCCGCGGGACACGGCCGGATGATCCTCGACACCCTGCACGAGTGCGCCCGCGCCGAGACGCGCGTGTACCGGGACGTGAGCCTCGCCGTGATGGACCACATGGGACGCATCCTGGACTGGCCCAAGCCCAAGACCGCGGCACTGGCCTCGGGGGTCCGCGCCATCTCCGCGTACGAACGCCTCGGAGGCTGGCGTCGGATGGTGTCCCTGAAGATGCCCGAGCGGCGCGACGCACTCGGCGGGCCCGCCACCCCGGCACCCGGGTTCGCCTGACCGCGCGGGCGGCCCGCCCGCTAGAGCCAGCCCCGGCGCTTGAACAGCCGGTAGAGAAGGATTTCGAGCGCCGCCATCAGCAGGATCACGGCCGGGTAGGACCACGCCCAGTGCAGCTCGGGCATGTGGTCGAAGTTCATGCCGTACACACCCGCGATCATCGTGGGGACCGCGGCCATGGCGGCCCACGCCGAGATCTTCCGCATGTCGTCGTTCTGCCGCACGCTCATCTGCGCCAGATGCGCGGAGAGGATGTCGGACACCAGGCGGTCGAGGCTGTCCACCCAGTCGTTCACCCGCGTCAGATGGTCGCTGACGTCCCGGAAGAACGGCTTTGCCGTGTCCTTGACGAAGGGCACGTCGGGCGCGAAAGGACCCGTCCCGGAGAGGCGCATCATGGGCATCGCCAACGGTCCCGTGGCCCGGCGGAACTCGACGATCTGGCGCTTGAACCGGTAGATCCGGGACGCCGTGTTGCGGCTGCCCCCGTTGTCAGGAGAGAAGACCTCCGCCTCCAGCTCCTCCAGGTCGGTCTGCAGCTCACCCGCGACGTCGAGGTAGTGGTCGACCGTGGCGTCGGCGACCGCGTACAGGACGGACGTCGGACCGTGCCGCAGAATGTCCGGCTCCGCCTCCAGACGGTGGCGTACGACACCGAGAGGCGAGCCCTCGCCGTGCCTGACCGTCACCACGAAGGCGTCGCCGATGAAGACCATGACCTCGCCGGAGGAGACGGCATCGCTGTCCGGCTCGTACACGACCGGTTTCAGGACCACGAAAAGGGAGCCGTCGAACACTTCGAGCTTGGGCCGCTGGTGCGCCTTCAGGGCGTCCTCCACCGCCAGCGGATGCAGCCCGAATTCCCTGCTGACCTCGGCGAACTCGTCCTCGGTCGGTTCGTGCAGGCCCACCCAGACGAAGGCGTCCCCCGCCTTGCGCGCCTCGTCGACGGTGTCCGAGAAGTCCTCCTCGCACTCGGTCCGGCGCCCGTTCCGGTACATCGCGCAGTCCACGATCACGCACGGCATTCTTCCCGACCTCCGCTCGGGGCACACCCGGAAGGCGGCTTAGGCTGGCCCGCATGCCCACGCTGATCCTCGTCCGGCACGGACGATCCACCGCCAACACCGCGGGTCTGCTCGCCGGGTGGACCCCCGGCGTGGCCCTGGACGAGCGCGGCGCCGCACAGGCCGCGGCGCTGCCCGGACGCCTCGCGGACCTGCCGCTCGCCGAAGTCGTCTCCAGCCCGCTCCAGCGCTGCCAGGAGACCCTCGCGCCGCTGCTCGCCGCGCGCCCCGGGCTGCGGCTGCACAGCGACGACCGCATCGGGGAGTGCCACTACGGCGACTGGTCGGGCCGCAAGCTGGCCGAGCTGTCCGACGAGCCGCTGATGGAGGTCGTGCAGCAGCACCCGTCGGCCGCCGCCTTCCCGGGCGGCGAGTCCATGCGGGCCATGCAGACGCGGGCGGCCGAGGCGGTACGCGAGTGGAACGCGCGCGTGGAGCGCGACCACGGCCCCGACGCCGTGTACCTGATGTGCTCGCACGGCGACATCATCAAGTCTCTTGTCGCGGACGCCATCGGACTGCACCTGGACCTCTTCCAGCGCATCTCCGTGGAGCCCTGCTCCGTCACCGCCATCCGCTTCACGCGCCTGCGGCCCTTCCTCGTACGCCTGGGGGACACCGGCGACTTCGGGTCGCTCGCTCCCCGCGCGGAGCCGTCCGGCAGCGACGCGGCGGTGGGTGGCGATGCGGGAGCACCGTGATCGTCACCCGCAGTAGGGTGCAGTCGTCGCGTCGAACAAGCGCAAGTGATCAATCGCAGTCGATCCCAATGGAGACAGGACGTGTCGCGTCAGGTGTTCCTCTACGACCCGCCGGAACGCTTCGTGGCCGGAACGGTCGGGCTCCCCGGCCGGCGTACCTTCTTCCTCCAGGCCTCCGCCGGAGTCCGGGTGACCAGTGTCGCCCTGGAGAAGACCCAGGTGGCCGCGCTCGCCGAACGCATGGAAGAGCTGCTCGACGAGGTCGTGCGCCGCAGTGGCGGCAATGCCCCCGTGCCCGCCGTCGCCTCCGCCGAGGTCACTGACAGCGCGCCCCTCGACTCGCCCGTCGAGGAGGAGTTCCGGGTGGGCACGATGGCGCTCGCCTGGGACGGCGACGAAGAGCGCATGATCGTCGAGGCACAGGCCCTGGTGGAGTTGGACGCCGAGTCCGACGAGGATCTCGCCGAAGCAGAGGAAAGGCTTCTGCAGGACGAGGAGAACGGGCCGCCGATGCTGCGCGTCCGGCTCACCGGGGCGCAGGCGCGCGCGTTCACCAAGCGCGCCCTCGACGTCGTGAACGCGGGGCGGCCGCCGTGCCCGCTGTGCAGCCTCCCGCTCGACCCGGAAGGACACGTATGCCCGCGGCAGAACGGATACCGGCGGGGCGCGTGAGCTCCGTCGGCGCGGACGCGGCCGCCGGTGTCGTGGAGCTGCTCACCCTGGGGGAGCTGACCGTGCGCGGACGGATCCGCGAGGCCTCGAACGCGGTGCTCTACTGCTCCGTCTCGTACGAGGGCCGGGAAGCCGCCTGTGTCTACAAGCCGGTCGCCGGTGAGCGCCCCCTGTGGGACTTCCCCGACGGGACGCTCGCGCAGCGCGAGGTGGCCGCGTACGAGGTTTCCGAGGCGACGGGGTGGGGCCTCGTCCCGCCGACCGTGCTGCGGGACGGGCCGCACGGCGAGGGCATGTGCCAGCTGTGGATCGAGGGCTCCGACACGGACCCCGAGTCCTCCGAGGACGGCGGGGAGCTGCTGGCCCTGGTCGAGGGCGCGGAGCCCGGTGAGGGCTGGAAGGCGATCGGCTTCGCCGACGTGGGGGAGGGGCGGACGGCGCTTCTCGTGCACGCGGACGACGAGCGGTTGCGGCGGCTCGCCGTGCTCGATGCGGTGATCAACAACGCGGACCGCAAGGGCGGGCATCTGCTGACCGATGCCGGTCGGCTCTACGGGATCGACCACGGGGTCACGTTCAACGCCGAGGACAAGCTGCGGACGCTGCTGTGGGGGTGGGCGGGGGAGCCGCTGACCGCCGAGGCGGTGGGGGTCCTCGAGTCCCTGCGGGACGGGCTCGCGGCGGACGCGCCCCTCGGCCTGCGGCTGGGGGACCTGATCACCGGCGCCGAGGTGGATGCCGTCCGCGAGCGGGTGGCAGCCTTGCTGGCGTCCGGGAAGCATCCCGTGCCGGGCGGGGAGTGGCCCGCCATTCCGTGGCCGCCGGTGTAGGCGGTGGCCCGGCCGGGCCGTTCAGCCTTGCGGAACGCCTGCCCACAACGGGGGCGGGGCCCGTGGTCATCGCGGGTCGATGCGGGGCAATCGGGTGGGTGGGTGGGAGAAATTTGCCGCGCAGCGGCGGGGTAATCGCAGGTCCAAGGCGCCCACGCCCGGATAAACCTTGATCCCCCGCTCGTATGCGGACGCTCCGTCCGGTTAGGCTCATGGCATGCATGCCTGGCCCGCTTCTGAGGTCCCCGCCCTGCCTGGCAAGGGCCGCGACCTCCGGATCCACGACACCGCGACCGGTGGTCTCGTCACCCTTGACCCCGGTCCCGTCGCCCGTATCTACGTCTGCGGCATCACTCCGTACGACGCGACCCACATGGGTCACGCGGCGACTTACAACGCGTTCGACCTCGTGCAACGCGTGTGGCTCGACACCAAGCGGCAGGTTCATTACGTCCAGAACGTGACCGACGTGGACGACCCGCTCCTTGAACGTGCCATCCGCGACGGAAAGGACTGGGTCGAGCTCGCCGAGGGTGAGACCGCCCTGTTCCGCGAGGACATGACCGCCCTGCGGCTGCTTCCGCCGCAGCACTACATCGGAGCCGTCGAGGCGATACCCGGCATCGTGCCGCTCGTCGAACGCCTCCGGGACATGGGCGCCGCCTATGACCTGGAGGGTGACGTCTACTTCTCCGTCGAGTCCGACCCCCACTTCGGTGAGGTCTCCGGTCTCGACGCCGCCGCGATGAAGCTGCTCTCCGCCGAGCGCGGTGGTGACCCGGAGCGCCCGGGCAAGAAGGACCCGCTCGACCCGATGCTCTGGATGGCCGCCCGCGAGGGCGAGCCGAGCTGGGACGGCGCCTCGCTCGGCCGTGGCCGCCCCGGCTGGCACATCGAGTGTGTGGCCATCGCCCTCGATCACCTGGGGATGGGCTTCGACGTGCAGGGCGGCGGATCCGACCTCGCGTTCCCGCACCACGAGATGGGCGCCTCGCACGCGCAGGCCCTCACCGGTGAGCACCCGTTCGCCAAGGCGTACGTCCACGCGGGCATGGTCGGCCTGGACGGCGCGAAGATGTCCAAGTCCAAGGGCAACCTCGTCTTCGTGTCGAAGCTGCGGCGGGACGGGACCGACCCGGCCGCCATCCGTCTCGCGCTCCTGGCGAACCACTACCGCGCCGACTGGGAGTGGACCGACTCCGTCCTGACCGAGGCCGAGGAGCGGCTCGCCCGGTGGCGTGCCGCCGTCTCGCGTCCCGACGGACCCGACGCCGGGGAACTGGTCGAGGAGATCCGCGAAGCCCTCGCGAACGACCTGGACTCCCCGGCCGCGCTCGCCGCCGTGGACCGCTGGGCCGCCCGCCAGGACGCCGAGGGAGGCACGGACGAGGGCGCCCCCGGCGTCGTATCGCGTGCCGTGGACGCGCTGCTGGGCGTGGCCCTGTAGCCACCGGACCACCGAAGTCACGGCTGCGCGCAGGCCGGTCGCCGACGGGCGACAGGCGGCAGCCAGGCAGGGAGCGGCGCCGGGGTGGGGCTGGCGGGCGCGGGGGCGGGCCGCTGGTGTCGGGCGGGTGG